>NZ_KV817733.1:0-74606 GCF_001814765.1 Enterococcus sp. HMSC061C05 | reverse complement strand
AGATGAGTATATTGAGACAGGGATTGCTTTAGATGCAGATATCACTGGGGAGCTGCTGATCAATATCTTTATTCCTAATACACCGCTGCATGATGGTGCAGTTATTGTAAAAGAAGGAAAGATCGCAGTAGCAAGCGCCTATCTTCCTCTATCAGAAAGTATGTTGATTCCTAAAGAATTCGGGACTCGACACCGGGCAGCTGTCGGTATAAGCGAAGTCAGCGACGCGATCACCATCGTTGTCTCTGAAGAAACCGGGGACGTCAGCATCACGTTAGATAATGAACTGATGGCTGGCTTATCCCAGCAAGAATATTTGGCAATCTTGCGTAGAGAACTAATTGCTGAAGAGAAAACAAAAAATAAGAAAAACGTGATTCAATCTTTCCTAGACGGTATGACTAAGGGAGGGGATCGCAAATGATCTCAAAAGAGAAACGGACAAGTATTCTTTACAGTTTTATTGCATTGCTGTTCAGTATTGCACTGTACTTCAATGCAAATGGACAGTCCGTTCAAAACACGCTTTCTGGAAATGAAGCGTATAATCAAACAGTCACTGGTGTGCCAATCAAAATTTCTTATGATTCGCAACGCTATTATATCCATGGATATGAAAACACAGTGACGGTCAAACTTTCCAGTGCAAACCGAGTCCAGTTGAATGCAGAAGCAAACGAAGATACACGGATGTTTCGCATCACTGCAGATATCACTAAGCTTGGCGAAGGAACACATGAAGTTCCGCTGAAAATTCAGAACTTGAGCAGTGCTGTCACAGCAAAGATGGAACCATCGACTATTACAGTAACGGTTGAGAAAAAGGTGACAAAAGATTTCGATGTGGAAACATTGATCCCTTCAACGATCACACCATCTGGATATGAACTAGATGATACTTCCGTTAGTCCTAAAAAAGTCTCTATCACTACAGGTGACAAAACGTTGGCCGAAATCAAACGAGTAGTAGCTGATGTGGATGCTTCGATGGTCACGGATGATGGCATCAATAGTAAAGTGCCGATACAAGCGCTGAATGCAGCAGGAGAAATATTAAGTATCATTTCCGATCCAGTGCAAGTAACTGTGAAAGCTGATGCAATCAAACCAAGCAAAACGGTACGACTTTATGGGACGCAACAAGGAACACCGGCTGCTGGGGTTGAAAGCTATGATTTCAGTTTTTCAGACTTGGAAGCAGAAGTAAGCGGATCGAGCGATTTGCTTGCATCAATCGGCGACAGTATCGCTGTACCGATCAATGTCTCAGGAATCAGTCATCGAACAACTCGTAAAATCGAAATACCAGTAGAAGAAGGACTAAGTATCAAACCTAAATCAGTCAGTGTGGAGATTACACCCGTAATGCAAACGTCAAGCAGCAGTTCCGCTTCGACGAGCAGTCGGACACAAGAAGATACAAATACAAGTACAAGCACTTCGTCTGCTGATTCAGCGACGGTACCATCAACAACGACCATTTCTTCTAGTTCGGGATCTGCAACAAGCAGTTCATCCACAAGTACAGAAGAAACGTCACAAACAAGCGAATCAACACAAATGAGCAGAACAAATTCCTCGGAAAATTAAGTTAAAGGAGTAATTTTACAACTATGGGTAAATATTTTGGAACAGACGGCGTCCGCGGTGAAGCCAACAAGGAACTTACGCCAGAACTTGCATTTAAGCTGGGACGATGCGGAGGTTATGTCCTAAGCCAGCATGAAGAAGAAGGAAAACGCCCACGCGTACTAGTGGGGCGGGATACAAGAATCTCAGGTCAAATGTTAGAAGAAGCGCTGATTTCAGGACTTTTATCGGTGGGTATCGAAGTGTTCCAACTAGGTGTGATTTCTACGCCAGGTGTTGCTTATCTGACACGATTACAAAAAGCAAGTGCAGGAGTCATGATCTCTGCTTCTCACAATCCAGCGCAGGATAATGGAATCAAATTTTTTGGTGCAGACGGTTTTAAATTAGTAGATGATCAAGAACTAGAAATCGAAGCGTTATTGGATGCAGAAGTAGATGAATTGCCTCGTCCATCAGCTGATGGTTTGGGAACTGTAGAAGAATTTCCAGAAGGTTTATTAAAATATTCTCAATTCCTTGTACAAACGATCAATGGCGATCTTTCCGGTTTGACGATTTGTGTCGATGCAGCAAACGGAGCAACTTCAACAAGTGTCAATCGTTTGTTCGCTGATCTTGAAACAGACTTCTATACAATGGGCACAAATCCAGATGGTTTAAACATCAATGATGGGGTAGGTTCTACACATCCAGAACGTTTAGCTGAGATGGTCGTTGAAAAAGGAGCAGACGCTGGTCTAGCTTTCGATGGCGATGGCGATCGCATCATCGCGGTAGATGAACTTGGGAATATCGTCGATGGTGATAAAATCATGTTTATCTGTGCTAAATACTTAGCTGAAAAAAATCGCTTGAAAAAAGACACTATCGTTACAACTGTGATGAGCAACTTAGGCTTTCACAAAGCGGTAGAAGGAATCGGTCTGAAAGATGTCGTTACACAAGTCGGTGATCGTTATGTTGTAGAAGAAATGCGCAAAAACGATTATAATTTTGGTGGCGAGCAGTCTGGACACATGATTTTCTTAGATTTCAACACAACTGGTGATGGGATGCTTTCAGGAATTCAGTTGTTGAATATTATGAAACAGACGGGTAAAAAATTATCTGAGCTTGCAGCAGAGGTAACGATTTATCCGCAAAAATTAGTGAATATCCGCGTAAGTGATAAAAATGGTGCGATGGATGTTCCAGCAATTAAAAAAGTGATCGAAGAAGCAGAAGCTGAAATGGGATCAGAAGGTAGAATCCTAGTTCGTCCTTCCGGCACAGAACCATTACTTCGTGTGATGGCAGAAGCGCCTACCGATGAGAAAGTCAATTACTATGTCGATAAAATCGCGGCAGTAGTCAAAGAAGAAATTGGTCTAGATTAAGAACCTAAAATATAAGACAAAAAACAAAGACCAGTGACGGTTATTCGTCGCTGGTCTTTGCTTTTTCTTTTATTTAAAAACATATTGTGTAAGAAATATTATACCAATGTAAGAGATGAAAAAAATCAACATCACTAGTAAAATAGCACGTTTGGGCGCTCTATCTGCTTTTAATCCTATTTTTTTGTGGATATGATCAAGAATAATATAACTAGGAATTTGAGCCAATAGATAGACGTAATAATAGTTTTGCCCGTCCGCAATAAGGAAGTACAAAACAAGAGAAGCAACTATACTATCAAAAAAGAGAATAGACCAGCGTAAGAGCGTTAATTTTGTTACCATCGAAAATCATAGGTAGAACTCCAGCGTGCTTCAGTCAAGGTTATTCTACCAGTCCCTCTATTGCCGTTAGCATCTATTCTATCACGACAAAATCTGCTTCTTGATGCTATCGTATTCAATACCATGCCGGATAACAGAGCCGCAATAGCAACACCCACCCCTAGTAAAGTAGCTTTAGTAATGGCAGCAAGTATTCCGGAAAGTGCGACGCCAGCACTGCTTTGAACGAATAAAATATTGTAAGCAGTACGAACTGCTTGCTTACCGGCAGCTGTTTGATAAAAAATATTCCAACCCCCGTTTTGGATACGTTCGCCATAACCACTAGTCCTCATTTCTGCGCCTTCATATTTTTTAAGAAAATATTCTGCAAATGCTTTTGCCTGTTCAATGTTGTTTGTTCGGGTAATGGTTTCCAATGATCTTTTGAACGCAATGGATGCCATTTCTTTTTCCATTTCTTTATAACTATCATTTTTGTAAACATCAGGCTTGATAGTGGTAGTATCTAATTCAGAAGCAAGGGAGACGATTGCAGTAGAAGTCAGGACGAGTGAGGAAACAACAATTGTAGTGACAAAAATAATAAGCATTTTTCTTATCATAGGACAACCTCCATTTTGTTTTTGTTATAATATGAGTATAATAGTTTCTTTGTTACCCTTATATTTTATAATCATCGAATTGTTTTTGGTAGATTTGTTGCATAAGCTCACAAAAATTTTGGAGGGAGAAAAAATTGAGGTTTGGCGAAATGTATCGATATATAAGGAAAGGGAAAGGAATGACTCAAAAAGAAGTTTGTAATGATTTTTTAGATAGGACAACTCTTTCGCGGATTGAAAAAAATGAGACGGAGCCAAGGTTTGAAAATGCTTGTTATTTATTAGAGAGGATAGATGTATCTTTAGATGAATTTAGATATTTGGCAAATATAGAGAATAGAGATAATCGTACAAGGCTTATTGAGGATTTTTATTCTATTATTTCAAATACAGAAAGTGCACAGATAAGAAAGTTGTATAGACGATGTTTAGAATTTACATCTACTTGTTCAGATAAAAAAATAGAAGAAATCCTGTTGATTTTACGCTTGTATTTATCTGCTGATCCTATAGACTTTGATAAAACAGAATTCAAAGGGTTGGTGACTCCGATTTGGCAGCGGCTTTCAAAAATAGAGGTGTGGACATTAAGAGATATTCAAATATTTGCGATCATTTCATTTCATCTAGAAATCAGCACGTTAGAAATAATGTATCCGATTCTATTAGCTACGCTTGATAGATATAATCGATTGGATGTTGTCGATACAGTAAGGCTGACACTTTTGATGAATATCTCTCAAATATATATACAAAAAAATCTTGTAGAAGATGGCCGATACATGTTGAATCTAGCAAAAGATATTGCGAAACGAGCAAAACGAGCTGATTTTCTAGGCACGATCTTCGTAAGATTGGGGTACTGCCAAAACGATACAAAATTAATGCAAAAAGGGTTTGATTTACTTGAAGTAGTTGAAGAAACGGAATTAAAAGCCAAATTATTAAAGGAACTCCAATATTATAGACAGAGAAAGTGAACGATTTATTGAAACGAGGTTTTAAAAAGTAAACGGGAAATAAAGTAAAAATACCGAACACTAAAAATCAAATTTTTTGGTGTTCGGTACATACTATGCTTTTATTTTTTTACAAAAGACTGCAAAAATCAAATGATTTCCCGTACAGAAACGTTACTCAACTGTCACTGATTTCGCCAGATTACGTGGCTTGTCAACGTCAAACCCTCGTAACAGTGTAGCGTAATAGGCAAGTAATTGAGTCGGTACGACTGTGGCAAGAGTAGACAGATAAGGGTGGACTGCTGGCAGTACTAATTGGTCATTTTCCTTTTCTAATCCTTCTGAGACGATAACTAATGTTTTAGCACCACGGCTTTCGACTTCTTTCAGATTACCTCGAGTATGCGCGCCAGTCACTTCTTCACTGATGATTCCGATCACGGGTGTTCCTTCTTCAATCAAAGCAATTGTTCCGTGTTTCAATTCACCAGCAGCAAAACCTTCTGCCTGGATATAACTGATTTCTTTCAATTTCAAAGCGGCTTCAAGAGAAACGTTGTAGTCTGCCCCGCGTCCGATATAAAAAGCATTTCTTGTGTCACTGAGGTATTCTGCAGCCAGCTCCTCTAAATAATCTTTCTGGGCAATGACCGATTCCATCGCATTTGCGACTAAACTCAATTCATGAGTGATATCGAACGAAAGAGAAGTTTCTACTTCTTTTTTGTCACCGATAGCTTTGGCTAATAAAGTCAGTACTGCTATTTGTGCAGTATAAGCTTTCGTTGATGCTACTGCAATCTCAGGTCCGGCATGCAACAATAGGGTGAAGGACGCTTCTCGCGAAAGAGTAGAGCCAGCAACATTTGTAATCGTAAGTGAAGGATAGCCAAGACGGTTGATTTTTACCAGCACTTGCCGACTGTCCGCTGTTTCGCCACTTTGACTCAAGAAAATAAAGAATGGTTTTTTTGAAAGAAGAGGTGTGTTATAGCCGAATTCACTAGCTAAATGAACCTCGACAGGAATCTGTGTCAATTCTTCCAAAGTCTGTTTACCAGCTAATCCCGCATGGTAACTAGTTCCGCAAGCAACGATGTAGATTCGATCGCTGTCAGATAATGTATCGATCAGTTTTGGATCAAGAGGGACCCGATTGTCTTCTGTTACGTATTTTTGAGCAATACGGCGCATGATAATAGGCTGTTCGTCGATTTCTTTCAGCATATAAAAAGGATAGGTGCCTTTCTCGATATCTGAAGCATCTACTTGCGCTTCAAATGAAGAACGTTCCATAATGTCGCCCGCAAAATTTTGGATAATAATTTTGTCTGATGTAACGGTAACCATCTCTTCATCTTCGACCTCGACGAATTTCTTCGTATGAGCAAGCATAGCCATTGCATCGCTGGCAATCACATTGAATCCATCACCAAGTCCGACTAACAATGGGCTTTTGTTTTTTGCTACATAAATCACATCAGGTGTTGTACGATCAATCAAAGCAAAAGCATAAGAACCTTTGATGACGCGCAAAGCTTTTAAAAATGCCTCTTTTGCCGTCATATCCTTCGCAAAAGTTTCAATCAGATGAGCGATAATCTCAGTATCTGTCTCACCGATAAAGTGATCATCTGTTAAATAAGCATTTTTAAGTTCTTCGAAGTTTTCGATCACGCCATTATGGACGAGCACGAAACGTCCGCTTTGTGAAGTATGTGGATGGGCATTTTCCTCAGATGGTTGTCCGTGGGTTGCCCAACGTGTATGGCCGATGCCTATATTTCCTGTAGTATCAGAAGTTATTCTATCTTTTAAATTTTGGATTCTGCCTTGTGCTTTGACTAAATGATCTGTCGTGCCATCTGAGACAAAGATGCCAGCTGAATCATAACCGCGGTATTCCAATTTTTCTAGCCCGCCAATCAATCCTGGTGTTACATTTTTTAATCCAATCATTCCAACAATTCCGCACATAAAAAACATCCTACTTTCTATAATGAATTCGTATGAATGCTTCCAGCTGCAGGAAAATCCTTTTGTTTTATCTTTGCAGATACTTTTTGTGGATCTTCTGTAGAGTGCAGTCCCTAGGGTCATCCGCCGAATCTTTCGATAAACCCTCTCCTCGTCATCTGTTTACACAGACCAGGCGCTATCCTAAAAGGTATAACTATTCTCCTTTTTTGTTTTTTATCTGGAAACATTTAAAATCATACCCTTTTGCGAATGTTTTTGTCAACAAAAAAAGAATAAAAATAAATTGGTATATATCGAATTGCTTTTTGGATGTGCGTTTTGTGTCAAAAAATAATCGGTTTTTATCTATCATCTTTTTCAGGAGTTCGGTACAATAGAAAGTAATAGGATGAAGGAGGAGAAAAATGGATTCAAAAATTGAAATCATGACACTTGGAATGTTAAAAAAACAATTGTCCGAATTTGAAGCATCAGCTGGTGTATCAGATGATACAAAAATATTTTTAGATACTGGTTGGGATAGCATCCAGGAAATCGCACCTGATGCCTTGGAAGTTGTCCAAGCGCGAGAGTTTACGGTAGAAGATGAATGGACAAAAGAATCATTTTCCGGGTATGCGCGTGAAGAAAAAGCAGAGCGGTTCGACGCTTCCGAGCAGTCAGAAACTGTAATCGTCATAAAAAACTTGTATTAGAAAGGAGAAAGAATGAATAAAAAACGTTGGGCAGCAGTTCTGATTGCTGCGGGATTATTTGTGGTTTCGTTAGTTTCGGCGAGTTTGACTAAGCCTCAGGAAAACAATCAAGTCGAAGGGTTGAACAGTTGGTTATACGGGGATGAAGAGTTAGTACCAAATGTGTTGGAAGAGGGAGACAGTACGCAAAAAATCGTAAAACTAACAGTAGATGGTACGATTGCTGCAGGAGGATCTTCTGGTTTATTTGCTTCTGAAGGCTATAACCATGAAAATTTCATGGAACAACTGAAAGCTGTGGAAGAAGATCCAACAGTCAAAGGAATCTTTTTAGAAGTAAACTCTCCTGGCGGCGGTGTCTATGAAAGTGCGGAAATCGCTAAGAAATTAGATACGATCCGTAAAGAACATGATATCCCGATGTATGTCAGTATGAAAAACATGGCAGCTAGCGGTGGTTACTATATTTCTGCTCAAGCAGATAAAATCTTTGCAACCGAAGAAACAGTGACCGGTTCAATTGGTGTGATCATGTCAGGATTGAATTATTCAGGCCTTTTAGAAAAACTGGGTGTGGAAGACACAACAGTGAAAAGTGGCGCATTGAAAGATATGGGTTCAGGAACACGCCCAGAGACAAAAGAAGAGGAAGCAGTGCTTCAAGCGTATATTGATAGTGCGTATCAACGATTTGTAAGAATCGTTAGCGAGGGACGAAATAAATCTGAAGAAGCAGTCAAAAAAATAGCAGATGGAAGGATTTATGATGGTGTCCAAGCAAAAGAAGTAGGTTTAGTCGATGAATTGGGATTCCCTGAAGACGCCTTACAAGCTATGCGAAAGGAACAAAAGCTTGAAGATGCTGAATTAGTAGAATATTCCTCCGCATCATCTGGATTTGCCAGCACATGGTTAGGGAGCAAACTGGCAGAGTTCCAAGGATTGAAATCTTCTGAAACTAGTCAGATCCTATCAATACTTGAGAATCTCGGAACTGCAGAATCACCAAAAGCAATGTATTATTACGGAGGTGAGTAAGCATGACGGAACTTCCAAACGAAAATAAGGAACAAGGAAGAGAGAGGCAACAGCAGCCTGCTGTGGGACCTGATCCAAGCTTTTCCCAAAAGGTGCTGAGCTCTTTTGAAAGAGAACCGATGACGTCAGAAGAAATCAAAAAGAAACAACGGAAATGGAAAAAGTATACTGACACAAAAAATGAACCACCAAAAGCAAATGATTTTCCTCATTATTTCTATGCAGGTTTTTTGATCCGAATGTTTGCCTTCTTGATCGATCTTTTGTGTATCGGAGCTATTACACGTTTAACACTTGGTATTGCCAAAAATCTAGGTTGGCTGAATTTTTCAGATTCGTATTTGAGTCTCTATGGATTCACAGCATTACTCATTTATTTAGCGTATTTTGTTTTATTGACGAAACTCAATCATGGCCAAACGATTGGGAAAATGATCTTCGGTATTCGAGTCATCAGTTTTGGTGAAGAAGAACTTAGCTGGTCAACTGTTTTAGTTAGAGAAGGTGCTTGTCGGTTCATTCTAAAGTTTCCTTTGCTGATGTTAGGGTATCTTCCAGCAATCTTTAATCAGAAAAAGCAGCATCTGGGAGATCTTTTCACTAATACAAGTGTCGTTACGATTAATCTGATCAAAGCATTCAACCAAGAAGTTAACAGCTGATGATCTATAAAAAACAGTAGTTTGAAGCATCTTCTAAAAGTCAGATTAAAAATCTAGCTTTTAGAGGATGCTTCGATTATTTTTGATTGTCATGCTTTTTTTGTTTTGCTACTATTGAACATGAGCTGAACATAAGCAAGAGGAGGACACTGCGTGAAGCCGATTGATTTTCCAGAAAAATATGAGAATTTAATGCGAGTGGCCCAACAAGCACTAGCAAACCAGCAATATCAGCAGGCAAAAGAACTATTTCAACGTGCTTACGAGTTGAAAGAAAGCTTTGAGGCTAACAGCCTGCTTGTTTTTTGTCTTTATGAGTTAGACGAGAAAAAAGAAGCGTTGAAACAAGCACTCTTACATGAAAAACAGTATCTTCAAAACGAGGAGTTTGCTGAATTTTATTTTGACTTGTTAATCAGCGCACAAGATTTTTTATATGCTAGAAAATTGATAGCAAGTACAGATTTTTATGAATCTTTTGAGCAGCGTATCATTGAAAAAATCCAATTTGCAGAAGAATTGTCCGGACAAATGGAGAGGCAAAAAGTCAAGGCACTTCATAAAAAATCGGAGGAACTTCCTTCATTGGAACCAGCACGTCAGCTGTCGTCTATCGAGGAGATCGAACAGCTTCCTTACCATGAGTTTATCCAAACAGCGAGTAAACTGATTGTATTACCAGAGGTCCATATTTTAGCGAGGGCAAAATTGCTGGAGACACTCAGGCAATTGAATGAATGCAACCCTGTTTTCTATTTGACGATTGAAGAAAAACTAGTCAAAGTCATACCCAAAGATTTGCCTAAGCCACAGCAACAGTCAAGTTATCGACAATTGTGTGTGTTATCAGACCACTATGGGAATGAAGATGCGCTACTTAGTTCGGTGTTGAAAGAAGAATTTACGTTGCAATCTGCAATCGTTTATCCTGTCTATGATACATACATTGAAGACCCGAGGCGTTGGTTTCAACTGACTGTAGAGGCATGCACAGGAAAAACGATGTATGATGGTACGGAAGATGAAAAACAAGATTTTTTTAAAAAACGAGAGAAAATTTTGCAGCAAATGATCTTCTTCCATTAGATTTTATCAGTGAAAAAGATAAAAATGTTATGAAAAACAAGGATTCTACCCATTCAATATGTTTACAATTTGAAAGGGTTAGTGTACTATTTAAAGGTATGCATGAAACGTTTTTGATGTATAAAATGAATTTCTAAACTCGGAGGGAATTAAATGACTGCAACATTTGAAAAAAAAGGCACGAATGATGGTGTTTTAAAATTTACGATTGCGCAAGACGAAATCCAAAAAGGATTAACAACTGCGTTTAATAAAGTGAAAAAAAGCTTGAACGTACCTGGATTCCGTAAAGGGAAAGTTTCTCGTCAAGTATTCAACCGTATGTACGGTGAAGAAGCTTTATATGAAGATGCATTGAATGCTGTATTACCAGAAGCTTATGAAGCTGCTGTCAAAGAAGCTGGCATCGACCCTGTTTCTCAACCAAAAATCGATGTTGAAAGCATGGAAAAAGGTCAAGACTGGGTAATCAATGCTGAAGTAACAGTGAAACCAGAAGTAAAATTAGGTCAATATAAAGATCTAGTTGTTGAAAAACAAGACCGTGAAGTAACAGATGCTGACGTGGATGCACGTATCAAACGTGAACAAGAAGCACAAGCTGAATTAGTTATCAAAGAAGATGCTGCAGCTGAAAATGGCGATACAGTAGTAATCGACTTCGAAGGCTTTGTAGATGGCGAAGCGTTTGATGGCGGAAAAGGAGAAAATTACTCACTTGAATTAGGTTCAGGTTCATTCATTCCAGGATTTGAAGATCAATTAGTTGGTCATAAATCAGGTGAAAGTCTAGATGTAAATGTAACTTTCCCAGAAGATTATCAAGCAGAAGATCTTGCTGGAAAAGAAGCAGTCTTCAAAGTGACAATCCATGAAGTAAAAGCAAAAGAAGTGCCTGAATTAGATGACGAATTCGCAAAAGATGTGGATGACGAAGTATCAACATTAGACGAATTGAAAGAAAAATATCGCAAAGAATTAGTAGAAACAAAAGAAAAAGCAGCGGACGATGCAAAAGATGAAGCAGCAATCCGTATGGCTGTTGAAAACGCAGAAATCGTTGAATTGCCACACGTGATGGTTCATGATGAAGTACATCGTTCAATGGACGAATTCTTGAACAACATGCAACGTCAAGGTATCTCTCCTGAAATGTACTATCAATTAACTGGTTCTACAGAAGAAGACTTGCATAAACAATTCGAAGGTGAAGCAGAAATGCGCACAAGAACAAATCTTGTGATCGAAGCAATTGCAGCTGCTGAAAATCTTCAAGCAACAGAAGAAGAAATCAATGCAGAAATCCAAGAATTATCAGAAACATACAACATGCCAATCGAACAAATCAAACGCGTGTTGACAGAAGATATGCTGGAACATGATGTGACAATGAAAAAAGCAATCGAATTGATCACAGGTACAGCGACAGAAGCAAAAGAATAGAAAGTAAGTAATAGAGGTCATGAAATAAGGGACTGTGACATGTTTGTTGTCACAGTCCCTTATTTTTTGTTAAGCGTGAAAATATACAAAGATATAGGTCAATCGATCCTTTGTTAAACACTTTTTCTTTTTACTAAACTATGTTATGATAGTAAAAGACTGTAAAGTCTCTGATAGTTTCTTGCATACTTTTTGCAAGTTAAGGGGTGAAGACCATGTATGACAATCCAAGTAGCAATGAGACCGTACGCTGTTCTTTTTGTGGGAAAACCCAAGAAGAAGTGAAAAAAATCGTAGCTGGTCCAGGGGTCTACATCTGTAATGAATGTATCGACCTATGTAAAGAAATCATTGATGAAGAATTTTATGAAGAAGCTGTACGCGAATTCACTGAAGTCCCTAAACCACTAGAAATTCTTGAAGTATTGAATAACTACGTGATTGGACAAGATCGCGCAAAACGCTCGTTAGCTGTCGCTGTATACAATCACTACAAACGTGTCAATCAGCAAGCACAAGAGAACACAGATGATGTTGAACTACAAAAAAGCAATATCTGCTTGATCGGACCTACAGGGTCAGGGAAAACATTTTTGGCACAAACATTAGCAAAAACGTTGAATGTACCTTTTGCAATCGCAGATGCGACAAGTTTGACAGAAGCTGGTTATGTGGGTGAAGATGTAGAAAACATTTTACTTAAATTGCTCCAGTCTGCTGATTACAATGTGGAACGTGCAGAAAAAGGGATCATCTATATTGATGAGATCGATAAAATCGCACGTAAAAGCGAAAATGTATCCATCACTCGTGATGTTTCCGGTGAAGGTGTCCAACAAGCCTTGCTGAAGATTCTAGAAGGAACTGTTGCAAGTGTTCCGCCTCAGGGAGGACGTAAACATCCACATCAAGAATTTATCCAGATCGATACGACGAATATCTTGTTCATCGTAGGTGGGGCGTTTGATGGTATCGAAACAATCGTGAAGAACCGCATGGGCGAAAAAACGATTGGATTTGGTACGCAAAACCAAAAACTTTCTGAAGACGAAAGCGTCATGCAGCATATCATTCCTGAAGATTTGCTGAAATTCGGATTGATTCCTGAGTTTATCGGACGATTACCTGTTATGGCAGCTTTAGAGAAATTGACAACAGATGATCTGGTACGGATCTTGACTGAGCCAAAAAATGCGTTAGTCAAACAATATCAAAAACTTCTTTCTCTAGATGATACCGAACTTGAATTTGAACCTGAAGCATTGAGAGCTATTGCGAAAAAAGCAATCGAACGCAACACTGGTGCTCGAGGTCTTCGTTCTATCATCGAAGAAATCATGATGGATGTGATGTTTGATATCCCTTCAAATGAAAACATCGAAAAAGTGATTATCACCAAAGAAGCAGCTGAATTGTCTGGTGAGCCAACAGTGATCTATAAAGATTCAGAGAAAAAAGCGGGTTGATGAGAAGAGGCTGCCGTAAAAGTCATTTTGGCTTTTACGACAGCCGCTTGCTTTATTCATCACCTTTTTAAGGAGAGAGACCATGAAAGTCCATCAAGCTGAAATCATCATAAGTGCAGTGGCACCAAAACAATATCCAGAGACACAATTGCCGGAAATAGCTCTGGCAGGGCGATCAAATGTAGGGAAATCTTCTTTTATCAACACGTTGATTGATCGAAAGAATTTAGCACGTACTTCCGGTAAGCCTGGAAAGACCCAGACCTTGAATTTTTATTTGATCGAGAATGCGTTGCATTTTGTCGATGTTCCAGGATACGGGTATGCAAAAGTATCCAAAACTGAACGAGCAAAATGGGGAAAGATGATCGAGACATATTTAACGACCAGAGAACAACTACGTGCGGTCGTTTCTTTAGTAGATCTGCGCCATAAGCCTTCTCAAGAAGATATCCAGATGTATCAATTTTTGAAGTATTATGATATCCCTGTGATCGTTGTTGCTACTAAGGCAGATAAGATTCCTCGCGGTAAATGGAACAAGCACGAAAGCGAGATCAAAAAAGCATTGGATTTTGATCGTAATGACACATTTATTCTTTTTTCTTCCGTTACAAAACAAGGGAAAGAAGAAGCATGGGCAGCAATAGAACAAGCAATCGAATCATAAAAAGAATAAAAAAGACTTACTAGCCAAACTCTTCCATAAAAGTTTGGCTAGTAAGTCTTTTTTTGCAGAACTTATCTTACTTTTGTTTCTTGTCTTTTTTCTTTTCGTTTTGTGGCTGCGGTTTTAGAAACCGATCGATTTCTTCTTTTGGCGCAACTGTTTTTTCCGGATCGACAGCAAATGATTCGAAAAGTTTATCTAAATTGTCTGTACGTTCAAATTTCAATCCCATCGCGAACACCTCTTTGTTCCTTTTTTACTTAGTTTACCATGTAATACCTAAAATTGGTTTCTAAGACAAAAAGTTTTAGTTTTTCTTTATCATTCGTTATAATTAAATTATAAAAAGATTTGAAAGAGGTGAGAAAATGATTGGTGAAGATAAATTATTAATGACTATCCAGCTCACAGACTTAAATGAGGAAGAAAAAAAACAGGAAATAAGCGATTGGGCTGTTTTGACACGTCTGTTGATCCAGCCAACATTTATCCGCTCTTTCGCTCAACAAGCGGAGCCGTATGATCTTAGGAAACTGCAAGAAAAAATAATGCTCGCATCGGTAAGAGACGAAAGCTGGTTAGTTGTAGGGAATGACGAGAACGAGTGTAGTTTTCGTTTGGAAGGCAATCAATTGTTGATAAAAAATGTATTGGCTATCCCTGTTTTCAAAGAAAACCAGTTTTTGATTCGAGATTTCATTCAGAAAAAAATGATTGCCCATGGTGTGTTTGCTTATATGAGAGCTTATAGCGAGTTTATCTATCACAATACAAAACAGATTCCCCAGCGGCTGCTGTTTGAGACGATGGATGAAATCGAGCGTTTACCTAAAATGAAACAGAAAAATGGCGACGTAGTAGTGGATTGCAATCAATTTCCAGGCTACGATCTTTTTTATCAAGGCTTATGTTTTACCTCATGTTGGGAAATGTATTACAGTCACTATTACCATCAGATCATCCCCAAACCGATTTTTCTCGATACACAACAAGTAGAAAAAGTGAAAGAATTAGATAACGAAGTCATATATATCCAGCTTTATCGAGACCCATTCAATTGGCAAAAAACAAACAATCAGCTATTCCAATCCTATTTTAGAGACCAGCTTGGGTTTGACCACCTTGCTTGGGATAACGGCGTGGGATTGCTGAAACCACCATTTGTTGAATACATTTATACTGATCATACGATTCAATCTGTCCAGTATCAAAATGCGCAGATGCAACCTGTTCCCAAAAAAAATGCCTCGTTCTTTGTAACGAAAAGTTATGATATTCAAGGAGGAAATTATAAAGAAAGACGTGTTCGCGGAACACTGAATGCCCAGGCGTATTTTCCTTGGGTTGACGAGAATCGCGCGCGAATGATGTGCTATAAGATCATCGATCCGACTGTTGCTTTGGACAATGGAATCGAAGCGTATTGTTATTACATCAGGGAATATCTAGAAATAGAGGTAACAGATGAGAAATATCAAGATTATCTTTTATCATTAAGAATCTATGTTCCTTCTGAAGCACTGCCGGATTTACCGTTAAAGGAAATCAAACACAGACTCACTGATATTGCCTTCAAACGAATAAAGAAAAAACGGCGAAGTGTCCAATTTGATGTCAAGAAAGGCGAGAAGCATCTGCGTGTGCAGTTTTTAGATTATCGCGAATTAGAACAATTGATTACTTTACAAAAAATATGAGGTGAAGAAAATGGATAAACAACTTTATTATCGAATAATGGTTCCAGCATCATTATTATCCGTCTGTCTCTTTTTTGTTCCTAATTTTCCTATTCGATCAGTCATCGGTTTCTTGGTCATGTTTGGTGGGATGGGACTTTATTATTACCTTCTTCATAAGGAAAGAAAACCTGCTTCTGTTTATATGAAAAAAACAAGAAGCGTAAATAACAAACGATAAAACAGTTTGATAATAGTCAAATAAAGTAGGAAACCAGTCAAAAAAAGACTGGTTTTTTATTTTTTTGACCGATTTATAATTTTTGTGAACGATTTTGACTGATTTGTATTGCGAGTCTAAAAAAAATATGCTATTATTTGTATTGAGGTGATCGTGAAAATGCTTACAGAGGAACGCAGACAAAAAATACTAGACTTGCTTGAACAGCAGAAAATCGTGAAATCACAAGACCTTGTAAACCTTTTGAATGCTTCAGAATCAACGATAAGGCGTGATTTGCAAGAGTTGGAGAATGGTGGTTTTCTAGAAAGAGTCCATGGCGGCGCTAAGAAAGAGCAATTATTGAATTTTGAGCAGAATATGAGTGAAAAATCACTCAAAAACGTTCATGAAAAACAGCAGATTGCCAAATTGGCAGCTGAAACCATTAATGACGAAGATGTCATCTATTTAGACGCTGGCTCTACTACTTTAGAAATGATCCCTTTTTTACAAGGAAAACAAATCACAGTGGTGACAAATTCCGTTCAACATGCGGCAAATTTAGTTGATTTGGAGCTTGCTACGATCATTTTAGGTGGAACGATCAAGCTGTCAACCAATGCTGTTTTAGGATCTAATGCGATAGAACAACTAAAACATTTTCATTTCAATAAAGCGTTTATGGGAATGAACGGTGCGCATATCGAGCAAGGATTCACGACTCCGGATCCAGAAGAAGCAGCTGTTAAACGTTTAGCCATGAAAAATTCTGAAGAGACCTTTGTATTGATTGATCATACTAAATTCAGCCAGTTGTCTTTCACCTCTGTTGCACCTTTGGAAGCAGCCACGATCATAACCGAGCGTTGTCCATTAGAATTCATCAATGAATTCCGTGAAAAGACAACAATTAAGGAGGCAATACAATGATTTACACAGTAACACTTAATCCATCAATTGATTATATTGTACGCGTAGATGGGTTAAAACTAGGTGATTTGAACCGGATGAAAGAAGACTTCAAATTGCCTGGAGGAAAAGGGATCAATGTTTCCCGTATTTTGAAACGGATTGATTCTCAATCTACAGCACTAGGGTTTTTAGGAGGATTCACTGGCGAATTTATTTCGAAGTGGCTTGAAAAAGAACAAATCAACTCTTTGTTCACACACGTGCAAGAAGATACAAGAATCAATATCAAACTAAAATCAGATACTGAAACTGAAATTAACGGTTTAGGTCCAGCTATTTCAGACGAAGAAATCAATGAATTGAAGCAAGCGCTAGGGACAGTAGAACAAGGAGATATCGTCGTATTGTCAGGAAGCGCGCCAGCCAGCCTACGAAAAGGATTTTATCAAGAACTGATTGATATCATTCGAGAAAAAGGTGCAGATTTCGTAATCGATACAACAGGTGATGATCTAAAAAATGCACTTGTTAAGAAACCGTTGTTGATCAAACCAAACAATCACGAATTAGCTGAGCTTTACAATACAACCTTCCAATCTGTAGAAGAAATCATTCCGTATGGAAAAAAATTACTAGCTGAAGGGGCACAGAATGTGCTGATCTCAATGGCTGGAGACGGCGCTTTGCTCTTTACAGAACAAGGAACTTATAAAACGAATGTATTGGTTCGCCCATTGAAAAATTCAGTAGGTGCAGGGGATTCAATGATCGCCGGTTTTATTGGTGCTTACAGTCGGACAAAAGATCCGATCGAAGCCTTTAAATGGGGAGTTGCTTGTGGAAGCGCAACGGCTTTTTCTGATGACTTGGCAGCTCGCGAACTGATTGATGAGTTATTGCCAGAAGTTGAAATCACAAAAATTGATTAGTTTCAAGGAGGATAATCATGAATATCAAGGATTTAATGGTCAAAGAAGCAATGATCATGGATTTGCAAGCGACTGATAAAAAAGGCGCGATCGATGAAATGGTCCAAAAAATGTTTGATGCCGGCCGGATTTCCGATATCGACACATATAAAGAAGGAATTCTAGCTCGTGAAGCACAAACCTCTACAGGTCTTGGTGACGGAATCGCCATGCCTCACGCGAAAAATAGTGCAGTCAAAGAAGCAACAGTTTTATTTGCAAAAAGCCAAAAAGGTGTAGATTATGAAGCATTAGACGGACAGCCAACTTATCTGTTTTTCATGATCGCAGCTCCAGAGGGCGCGAACGACACACACTTGCAAGCATTAGCAGCACTATCTCGATTGCTGATTGATGCAGATTTTGTAGCGAAATTAAAAGAAGCAAGTACACCAGAAGAAGTCCAAGACTTGTTCCAAACAGCTGAAGAGCAAAAAGAAGCAGAAGAAAAAGCAGAACAAGAAACACAAGTTGCTGAAGCTTCTGCTCATCCAGAAAGAAAATTCGTTGTTGCCGTTACAGCTTGCCCAACAGGAATCGCTCATACTTACATGGCAGAAGATGCTTTGAAGAAAAAAGCGAAAGAAATGGGAGTGGAGATCAAAGTCGAAACGAACGGTTCAGAAGGGATCAAAAACCGTTTGACTGCTGAAGACATCGCTCGTGCAGAAGGCGTGATCGTTGCAGCAGACAAAAAAGTAGAGATGAACCGTTTTGACGGAAAAGAATTGATCAATCGTCCAGTCAGTGATGGTATCCGTAAACCAGAAGAGTTGATCAATCTAGCCCTTAGTGGTACTGCACCAGTATTCCATGGTGACGGAAAAGAAAATAGTTCAGAAGAAGGAAACGCGGATGGTACTGTCGGACAAAGAATCTATAAAGATTTGATGAATGGCGTATCACACATGTTACCATTCGTTATTGGTGGAGGAATCGCTATTGCTCTTTCTTTCATGATTGACCAATTTATTGGCGTGCCGCATGACCAGTTATCGAATCTGGGGAACTACAATCAAGCTGCTAGCTGGTTCAACCAAATCGGACAAGCTGCATTTGGGTTCATGTTACCGGTATTAGCTGGATTTATTGCTTCAAGTATCGGCGACCGCCCTGGTTTGATTGTTGGATTTGCTGCTGGTGCATTAGCTAATACAGGTGGCGCAGGATTCTTAGGCGCACTGATTGGTGGATTCTTGGCTGGTTATGTCATCGTATTTTTACGTAAATTATTCAAGAACTTACCAAAATCATTGGATGGAATCAAAACGATCCTCTTTTATCCAGTGTTTGGCTTACTGATTACTGGTTTCCTGATGTTGCTGGTCAATGTCCCTATGAAAGCAATCAATGATGCATTGAATGGTTTCTTGACAAGTATGAGTGGTTCGAATGCTGCTTTACTTGGTGCATTATTAGCTGGAATGATGGCGGCAGATTTAGGCGGTCCAATCAACAAAGCCGCTTATGTATTTGGTACAGCAACTTTAGCTACGACTGTTGCCACTGGCGGAAGTGTTGTGATGGCTTCTGTTATGGCTGGAGGGATGGTCCCTCCATTGGCGATTTTCGTTGCTACACGTTTGTTCAAAAATAAATTCAGCAAAACAGATCAAGATGCTGGTTTGACGAACATCGTGATGGGACTTTCGTTTGTCACGGAAGGATCGATTCCATTTGCAGCAGCTGACCCGATTCGTGCCATTCCAAGTTTTATTATTGGTTCTGCTTTAACTGGCGGATTAGTCGGTGCTTTCGGAATCAAATTACTGGCTCCTCATGGCGGAATTTTTGTTGTATTCTTACTGAGTCACCCAATCATGTATTTGGTGTTTATTGCTATCGGAGCAGTCGTCTCTGGTGTGATTTATGGTTTATTGAGAAAAGCTCCTGCAGTAGCAGAAGCATAGAAATAAAAAGAAGAGACTGGGGAAATCCAGCCTCTTCTTTTTTTGTAGAGTCAAAGTAGTATAGATGAATAGTTGTTGTGCCATAAAATAGTTCTTCCCGGTTCGTTAAAATGATTGCTTCAAATTTGTGATCGAAGATTTTGCCTCGATTTCTTGCTTGATTCTTGGTAAGTTTGCTTCATCAGTCAAGATTACCAAAATATCTCCTACATTCATGATCGTATCACCGTGAGTCAAGATTTCCTGATTTCCTCTGCGTATAGAGATTAGCAGCATATTTTTAGGCCAATTGAAGTCCCGCACCATTAATCCGTCTAAAGAACTCTCTGCCGTTACTGGAAAATCAAAAGTTGTCCTGGCACCTTTAAGAGCGGCGGTCTGATTATTTCCAAGTAAACGTTCCAACAATGATTCGTAGATCGGATTCCCTCCGAGAAGATCATTGACGATATAAGCAACAAGAGCAGCCAACCCTAAAGGCATCAGATGATTGAGAGAGCCAACCATTTCTGTCACTAAAATAATTGCTGTCAGCGGTGCTTTCCCAATTGCTGTGAAATAACCAGCCATGGCAATCACGACGAAATCCTTGATGTAGATTGGATCCATCCCGAAATCAACCATGATGTTTCCATAAAAGCTACCGATTAAAGCACCCAATGTCAATATCGGAAGGAAAATCCCTCCTGGAAGACCACCACCATAAGAAATCATGGAAAAAACGAATCGAAGAACAAACAAACCGATAATCATAATGATTGGCAATGAAGCATGTCCAAAAGCTAAAACGATTTGATTGCCTCCGCCTAGCGTACTAGGCCATAAATAACCAATCGGCAAAATCAGCAAGAAAGGAACGAATCCATGAAAATAAGCTGGTAAAGGCAATCGGTTGTAAAATTTTGGCAATGCCAGCAGGACCTTTTGATAAATAAAACCTAAGACGCCTAGAAGTACGCCTAATACCACCAAAGAACCATAATATTTCAACGGCAAAGAAGGAAGATCCCCTAGATATAAAACTGGTCTTAAGCCAAAAAAATAAAGAGAGACAAAGTTAGCCGTGATGGCCGCAGCAAAAGATGTCAGCCAAACAAGAGGAGAGAAGGAGTGATGGATTTCTTCTAAAACAAAGAGTAATCCTGCGATAGGAGCATTGAATGCTGCTGCAAGTCCGCTACTTGCTCCGCTAGAAATCAAAATCTTTTCTTCTGAAGATGGACTCCGAAACAATTGTCCAGCTCCTTGTCCGATAGCTGCGCCAAGCTGTATAGAAGGGCCTTCTCGACCTAGAAAAAGTCCTGCGCCAACTGAAAGTACACCACCAATGAACTTTTTCCATAAAACAGAGAACCAGTTCATTGATAATTCCCCTCGAAGCTGTCCTTCTACTTGTGGAATCCCGCTTCCTTTGATATCCGGTTCATTTTTGACCAGATAACCCACAAAAAATGCTGCAAGGATGCAGCAAATAGCCATGCCAACTAAGTAAATCGGCTGTTCCCGACTTATTTCATAGATACTTCGAACAAAATCGCCTAACTTTTCGATTGATAAACGAAACAGGCTAACCACGATTCCTGTCAGTAGTCCAACGAATATTCCTTTTAGAATAAAATATATCTGAGTTTTATCTAATTTCTTGATTTTTCCTTTTTTTTCCATTCAAACGCCTCGCTTTCTTTTAATTTAGCGCGAAATCAACGAATTGACAAGGAGAAATCCATAAAAAGAAACAAATGATTTTGAATTAGCTAGTTTAATGAAAGCCAAGAAAATGCTATAATTAACAAGATTGATAAAAGAAAGGATGTTGTTAATGTCATCCAAAGCTGAATTATTAAACGGGATGAACCCCCGTCAGAAAGAAGCTGTTCTTCACACTGACGGACCATTATTGCTGATGGCAGGTGCGGGAAGTGGAAAGACGAGAGTGTTGACGCATCGTATTGCCTATTTGATTGAGGAAAAAGAAGTCAATCCTTGGAACATCCTAGCGATTACTTTTACCAATAAAGCTGCAAAAGAAATGAAAGAACGTGTCAATGCGATTCTCGCATCTGGAGGCGAAGATGTCTGGGTATCGACTTTTCATTCAATGTGTGTGCGTATTTTAAGAAGAGATGTTGATTTTATCGGGTATAACCGGAACTTTACGATCATCGACTCTTCTGAACAGCTGACCTTGATGAAACGGATACTGAAAGAACTGAACATTGACCCGAAAAAATATGATCCTCGCAGCATATTAGGAACAATCTCCCAAGCAAAAAATAGCTTGCAGACCCCTCAGGATTTTGCAAAAATGCAAGGTAGTTATTACGAAGAGATTGCGGCAAAATGTTATGCTGCTTACCAAAAAGAGCTTCAATACAATCAATGTATGGACTTTGACGACCTGATCATGAATACGATCCGGTTATTCGAAGAACATCCTGATTCACTCACATATTACCAAAACAAATTCCATTATATTCATGTAGATGAGTATCAAGATACAAACCACGCACAGTATACGTTGGTCAATTTATTGGCAGGTAGATTTAGAAATCTATGCGTAGTGGGAGATGCAGATCAAAGTATCTACGGCTGGCGCGGTGCAGATATGCAGAACATCTTGGATTTCGAAAAAGATTATCCAGATGCTGCAGTGATTTTACTGGAACAAAACTATCGCTCCACGAAAAACATTCTTAGCGCGGCAAACCAAGTCATTGAAAACAATAGCAATCGAAAACCAAAAAACTTGTGGACAGAAAACAAAGAAGGAAACAAGATCACTTACTATCGTGCAGATAATGAACGAGACGAAACTCGTTTTATCGTAGACCGGATGCAAGAAGAGATTCGAAGCAATCATAGGAATTACGGCGACTTTGCCATTTTGTACCGGACGAACGCACAATCTCGTGTAATGGAAGAAACCCTGTTGAAAGCAAATATTCCTTATAAAATGGTTGGAGGGCACAAATTCTACGATCGTAAAGAAATCAAAGATATTTTAGCGTATTTAAATGTGCTGGCAAATCCTCAAGACTCAATCAGTTTTGAGCGTATCGTTAATTCGCCCAAACGAGGCATCGGACCAGGATCTATCGAAAAACTACGCAGTTTTGCTTCTCTCCATGAATGGCCGCTGCTTGAAGCAGCCCAAAATGTGGATCTGGCAAATATCGGTGGAAAAGCAGGCCAGCAATTAGGTGCATTTGGAGAGATGATTCAAGAAGTCACGCAGATGATCCCATACTTGACAGTGACAGAATTGACGAAAGAGGTTTTGGATCGTAGCGGTTACCTGGAAGATTTAAAAATCCAAAATACATTAGAAGCACAAGCGCGCATCGAAAACTTGGAGGAATTTTTAACGGTCACACAAGAATTCGATAAGCAGTTCGAACAGCAAAATGAAGAAGATGCTGATGCACCAGAAGAAAAACTAACGGTCTTCTTGAACGATCTGGCACTTGTTTCTGACATTGACAATTTAGAAGAAGACGCTTCGCAAGTGACATTGATGACATTGCATGCAGCCAAAGGATTAGAATTTCCAGTTGTATTCCTGATTGGTCTAGAAGAAGGTGTTTTTCCTTTATCTCGAGCATTGATGGAAGAAAGCGAACTGGAAGAAGAACGTCGTCTCGCTTATGTGGGAATCACGCGAGCAGAAGAAGCGTTGTATTTAACCAATGCTTTCTCCAGAACATTATATGGACGGACGCAATATAACCGACCTTCTCGTTTTGTAGAAGAAATCGATCAAGAATTGCTAGAAATCGAGGGCATGCGTCCTACGCCTAAAAAAACACCTGTATTCGCTAAAAAAACAGCAGCATATAGCTATAAACAGCCAGAGACAGCGGTTGTTTCCTCTAAAAGTGCCACTGGAGGGGAAAAGAACAGCTGGAAACCTGGAGATAAAGTCAAACATAAAAAATGGGGACTAGGAACAGTCGTCCGAGTAAGTGGGACGTCGAAGGATCTAGAACTAGATGTGGCTTTCCCAAGTCAAGGAGTAAAACGTCTTTTGGCTGCCTTTGCGCCAATTGAAAAAGCTTAGTAGTGGAGGGTAAATGATGGAACATGAAATGACGATTGACGAAGCTGCTAAACGAGCAGAAGAACTTCGTACAAGATTGAACCAATGGTCTCGCGAATACTACGTAGAAGATAAACCAACAGTGGAAGACTATGTTTATGATAAAGAATACGCAGAATTAGTAGCAATCGAAGAACAATATCCTGATTTGATCACGTCGGATTCTCCCACTCAACGAGTAGGCGGAAAAGTATTAGAAGGGTTTGAAAAAGTCACTCATGATATTCCGCTTTACAGTTTGAACGACGTTTTCAGCAAAGAAGAGCTGATAGCTTTTGATCAACGTGTACAAAAAGCAGTGGGACGTGTAGTCGATTATTGCTGCGAACTAAAAATAGATGGTCTTTCCGTCTCTTTGCGTTATGAAGATGGGAATTTCGTTAGAGGAGCGACTCGTGGGGATGGGACTGTAGGAGAAAACATCACTGAAAACCTAAAGACTGTCCGATCAGTCCCAATCAAATTAAAAGAACCGATGAACATCGAAGTAAGAGGCGAATGTTTCATGCCAAAACGTTCATTTGTTCAATTGAATCAAGACAGAGAAGCAGAGGGAAAAGATATCTTTGCGAATCCTCGGAATGCCGCAGCCGGTTCCTTGCGTCAGTTAGATTCTAAAATCACAGCGAAAAGAAACCTGGATACTTTCTTATACACAGTAGCTGATTTCGGTCCTATGGAAGCAAAAACACAGTATGATGCACTAGAAGAGCTAGAAAAAATAGGATTCCACACGAATCGGGAAAAACGTCTATGTCATTCGATTGACGAAGTATGGGCATACATTGAGGAATATCATGATAAACGTGTAGATTTGCCCTATGAGATTGATGGGATCGTCATCAAAGTGAATGAGTTCTCGCTGCAAGATCAACTTGGCTTTACTGTCAAAGCACCACGATGGGCAACAGCTTATAAGTTTCCCCCAGAAGAAGTTGAAACACTGATCGAAAACATCGAATGGACAGTCGGACGAACGGGGGTAGTGACGCCAACGGCTATCATGACGCCGGTCCGAGTAGCAGGAACGACAGTAAGCCGTGCCAGTCTGCATAATGGGGATTATATCAAGTTGAAGGATATCCGCTTGAAAGATACAGTTCTGGTTTATAAAGCGGGAGATATCATTCCAGAAGTTTCGCAAGTCGTGTTGGATAAACGACCTAAAGACAGCGAAGAATACCAATTACCTACACATTGTCCAGTTTGTGGAAGTGAACTTGTCCATTTGGATGAAGAAGTAGCGCTACGGTGCATCAATCCTAAATGCCCTGCTCAAATGAAAGAAGGCTTGAACCACTTTGTCTCAAGAAATGCGATGAATATCGACGGGTTGGGCCCACGTGTGCTTGAACAGATGTATGACAAAAAACTAGTCGCAGATGTTGCTGATCTTTATAAATTGACAGAAGAAGAGTTATTGACGTTGGATAAAATAAAAGAAAAATCAGCAAATAATATTTTGACAGCAATTGACAACAGCAAAGATAATTCGGTCGAGCGGTTGATTTTCGGTTTAGGAATCCGACATGTCGGAGCGAAAGCAGCAAAAATTTTAGCAGAACATTTTGGTGATCTAGAGACATTGAGTAGAAGCGACTATGAGTCGATCATTGCGCTTGATACAATCGGTGATATCATTGCCGACAGTGTAGTCACTTATTTTAGTAACGAAGAAGTCCATGAATTGATGAATGAATTAAAACAAGCAGGCGTCAATTTCGAATACAAAGGGCTTCGAAGTACCCAATTGCAAGAAGTCGAGTCGCCTTTTAAAGAAAAAACAGTAGTCCTTACTGGTAAACTAACACGATTGACTCGTGAAGAAGCAAAAGAGACGATCGAAAATCTTGGCGGGAAAGTGACTGGTAGCGTATCGAAAAAAACAGATATCGTGGTAGCAGGAGAAGATGCTGGCAGCAAGCTAACCAAAGCACATGAATTAGGAATCGAAGTTTGGACAGAAGATCAAATGGCAGAAGCATTGGCTAAAAGCCACTCAGCAAAAGAATAAATATTGAGTTTTTTCAGACAAATTTCAATAAATAATTTCAGACAGAGCACTCTTATGTTAAAATAGAGAGCAAAGTTTTTAACTCGTTTAGAAAGAAGGGGTAGTATGGCGATTAGTGAAGAACAAGTGAAACACGTTGCCAAATTAGCAAAACTTGCGTTCGCAGATGAAGAACTTGCAAGTTTTACCGACCAATTAGGTAAAATCATCGATATGGTGGAAATGCTGGAAGAAGTAGATACGGAAGGTGTTCCATTTACGTCGAATGTTGTCGAAACAGTAAACGTGATGCGACAAGATCGGGCGCAAGCTGGATGGAACCGTGATGAATTATTGAAAAATGTGCCGGAAACAGAAGACGGCTTTATCAAAGTACCCGCAATCATCGATAATGGGGAGGCTGGCGCATAATGACAAAATTACACAATCGTTCTCTAGAAGAACTGCATCATATGCTTGTATCAAAAGAAATCACTGTACAAGATTTGACAAAAGCAACATTTGAACGAATCAAAGAAACAGAGCCTGAGATCGAAGCATTTATCACATTGAATGAAGAAAAAGCATTGGAACAGGCAAAAGCTTTAGATGAAAAAGGTATTGATGAAAGCAACATCCTTGCTGGAATTCCAATTGGGATCAAGGATAATATCGTTACAAAAGATATCTTGACAACCGCTGCATCTAAGATTCTTTACAATTTTGAACCAATTTATGATGCAACGGTCATGGATAAAATCTATCAAGCAGATATGATCCCTGTTGGTAAACTAAACATGGATGAATTTGCTATGGGCGGAAGTACAGAAACTTCTTATTTCAAGAAAACAAAAAATGCTTGGGACCAAACAAAAGTACCTGGTGGCTCTTCCGGTGGTTCTGCAGCAGCAGTAGCAGCTGGACAAATCCCAGTTTCTTTAGGTAGTGATACGGGGGGAAGTATCCGCCAACCAGCAGCTTTCAACGGCATTGTAGGAATGAAACCTACTTATGGCCGTGTCTCACGTTTTGGTTTGATTGCCTTTGCTTCATCTCTTGACCAAATCGGACCAATGACCCGTACGGTGAAAGATAACGCATTAGCATTGACAGCTATCAGTGGTTATGACGAAAAAGACGGTACTTCTTCAGGCGTTTCAGTTCCTGATTTTGCAGAGGGACTGACCGGCGACATCAAAGGAATGAAGATTGCTTTACCTAAAGAATACTTAGGCGAAGGTGTGGCCCCTGGCGTAAAAGAAGCTGTATTGAAAGCAGCAGAAACATTCCGTTCATTAGGTGCTGTTGTGGAAGAAGTCAGCTTACCTCATTCAAAATACGGTGTGGCTGTTTATTATATCATTGCCTCATCAGAAGCAAGTTCCAACTTGCAACGTTTCGATGGTATTCGCTATGGTTATCGCTCTGAAAACGTGAAATCATTGGATGATGTATATGTCAACTCACGTTCAGAAGGATTCGGTGAAGAAGTAAAACGCCGTATCATGTTAGGTACATTCTCATTAAGTGCGGGTTATTATGACGCTTACTTCAAAAAAGCAGGACAAGTCCGTACATTGATCAAACGAGATTTTGAAAAAGTCTTTGCAGATTATGACTTGATCATCGGACCATCTTCACCAACAGTGGCGTTCGGAATCGGTGAGAACATCAACGATCCAATCACGATGTACATGAATGACATCTTAACGATCCCTGTCAACTTGGCTGGACTTCCAGGTATGTCTGTACCGGCAGGATTGTCAGAAGGATTACCAGTTGGATTGCAGATCATCGGTAATTATTTTGATGAAAAAACGATGTATCAAGCGGCATATGCGTTTGAACAAGCAACAGAATTCCACACACAACAACCAGCTATTTTAGGAGGGAAAGACGAATGAATTTTGAAACAGTCATTGGACTAGAAGTCCACGTCGAATTGAAAACCAACTCAAAAATTTTCTCTCCAGCGCCAGCTCATTTTGGTGCAGAACCAAACAGCAATACAAACGTGATCGACTGGGGTTATCCAGGCGTGCTGCCAGTAATGAACAAAGCTGCGCTGGAATTCGGGATGAAAGCAGCTTTGGCATTAAACTGTGAAATCTCTAAAGATACTCATTTTGACCGGAAAAATTACTTTTACCCAGATAATCCGAAAGCATATCAAATTTCCCAATTTGATCAACCAATCGGTCATGACGGATGGATCGAAATCGAAGTAGAAGGCAAGAAGAAAAAAATTCGGATCGAACGGGTCCATTTAGAAGAAGATGCTGGGAAAAACATGCATGGTATCGGCGGCTATTCTTACGTTGATTTGAACCGACAAGGCACGCCTTTGATCGAAATCGTTTCTGAAGCTGATATGCGTTCACCAGAAGAAGCATACGCTTATCTAGAAGCATTACGTTCAATCATCCAATTTACAGAAGTCAGCGATGTGAAAATGGAAGAAGGCTCTATGCGTTGTGATGCGAATATTTCTCTACGCCCTTATGGACAAGAAGAATTCGGTACGAAAGCAGAATTGAAAAACTTGAACTCTTTATCTTTCGTGAAAAAAGGTTTAGCTTTTGAAGAAAAACGTCAAGCAAAAGTTCTTCTTTCAGGAGGAGAAATCCAACAAGAAACACGCCGTTTTGACGAAACAACGAATAAAACAGTTTTGATGCGTGTGAAAGAGGGTTCTAGTGATTATCGTTATTTCCCAGAGCCTGATATTCCGAAATTCGTGATCGATGACGAATGGATTCAAAAAGTAAAAGCTAGTTTACCTGAGATGCCAGCTTCTCGTCGCGAACGCTATATCCGTGAATTTGGTCTTCCGGAATATGACGCAATGGTATTGACACTTACAAAAGAAATGTCTGATTTCTTTGAAGCTGTTTTGGAAAATGGTGCAGATGCCAAGCAAGCATCTAACTGGTTGATGGGTGAAGTTTCTGCTTACTTGAACAGTGAGAAACTGGAATTAGCTGAGACAAAATTGACACCTGAGAACTTAGCAGGAATGATTCGTTTGATCGCCGATGGAACGATCAGCTCAAAAATCGCCAAAAAAGTCTTCCGTGAATTGATCACAAATGGCGGAGAAGCGCAAGAAGTTGTTGAGAAAAATGGTTGGGTACAATTATCTGATCCTAGCAAACTTCTTCCAATCATTAATGAAATCTTGGATAACAATCAACAATCTGTCGATGATTTCAAAAATGGTAAAGATCGTGCGGTTGGCTTCCTAGTCGGTCAAATCATGAAAGCAACTAAAGGGCAAGCAAATCCTGGTGTCGTGAACAAGCTGCTTAAAGATGAATTAGCGAAACGCTAGAGGCTGAAAATGAAAAAAGCACGCGTAATTTATAACCCTACTTCGGGAAAAGAATTATTGAAAAAAAATTTGGCGGATATCCTGCAGGCATTAGAAGAAGCAGGATTTGAAGCCAGCGCCTATGCCACTACACCAGAACCTGATTCAGCCAAGAATGAAGCACGCAGAGTTGCAGAACTAGGTTTTGATCTAGTAGTGGCAGCTGGGGGCGACGGAACGATCAACGAAGTGGTCAATGGGATCGCTCCGCTTGAACACCGTCCTAAAATGGCCATTATCCCAGCCGGTACGACGAACGACTATGCTCGAGCATTAAAAATTCCTAGAGATAATATTAAAGCAGCAGCAGAAGTAATAAAAAAACACCAAACCGTAAAAATGGACATTGGTCTTTCTGATAGCAGTTACTTCATCAATATCGCTGCAGGCGGCTATTTGACAGAATTGACTTATGAAGTTCCATCAGAACTAAAGAGTATTTTTGGTTATCTTGCCTACCTTGCGAAAGGAGCAGAGATGCTGCCTCGAGTAAAGCCAATCAAAATGCGCTTGAAGTATGATGAAGGGGAATATATCGGAAATGCTTCGATGTTTTTTCTAGGGCTGACGAATTCTGTTGGAGGATTCGAACAGATCGCGCCAGATGCCAAATTGGATGATGGCAAGTTTTCTTTGATCATTGTGAAGACAGCAAATATCTTTGAGATCTTGCATATTGCGGCACTCATGCTGAATGGCGGTCGACATGTCGATGATCCAAGAGTAATCTATACCAAAACAAGCAGTTTGTTCGTCGAAACAGAAGATGATATCAATCGACCAGTAATGATCAACTTAGATGGTGAATATGGCGGGGAAGCACCGATGCATTTCCAAAATCTTCATCAGCATATTGAGTTCTTTGCCAATACCGATCAGATTCCTGATGAAGCAATCACAGGCACAGATGAAGAAGAATTAGAGGTTGTCAGCAAAGAATTCGTAAAAGAAGTCGAACGTTTAACGGATGAAGATATCGACGGTGACGGAAAAATAGCAGACGAAACACCTAATCAAAAGAATTAATCAAAAGCCGGTGCTGAACGTAGTAAGGTCAGTGCCGGTTTTAGTTGTGTAATTAGCTGATTTATAGTAGAGTTCAGTAGGATTGAAAAATAGGCTTAAAGGAGCAAAATATGACAGAACAGCAAATAGTAAAGAAAAACGAACGATATACAGTCAAAATCGTCGACTTGAGTTATGAAGGAATGGGGGTAGCAAAAATCGATGGTTATCCATTGTTTATCGAAAATGCACTTCCTGGAGAAGAAGTAGAAATACTAGTAGTGAAAGCGGGCAATAAGTTTGGATATGGGAAAGTCGAAACATTTATTACACAATCTCCTGATCGCCAGCCTGTAGAAAACAATGCACTACTTCGCACAGGTATCGCACCTTTAGCCCATTTGAAGTATGAACAACAGCTTGTTTTCAAACAAAAACAAGTAGAGCATGTAATGGCGAAGATTGCTAAGATGCCAGAAGTTCCTGTACTTCCAACGGTCGGAATGGCAGAACCATTCGGCTACCGTAATAAAGCACAGATCCCTGTTCGCCGTATCGATGGACAGTTAGCCACCGGTTTTTACAAAAAGAATAGCCATGATCTAGTCCCTATCGAAGATTTTTATATCCAAGATCCTGTCATCGATCAAGCAATCAAAGTAGTCAGAGATATCTTGCAACGGTTCCAAGTACGAGGATATAATGAAGAAAAAAATGAAGGACAGCTTCGTCACATCATTATCCGTCGTGGTCATTATTCCCATGAAATGATGGTCGTTTTAGTTACTCGTAAAGAAAAATTCTTTAAATCCAAGGAAATTGCTGAAGCCATTCATGAAGAATTGCCAGAAGTGGTTTCGGTCATCCAAAATATCAATGAAGAAAAAACAAATGTGATTTTAGGAGACAAAGAAAAAGTTTTATATGGCAGAGACTATATCGAAGATCAGCTATTAGGAAAAACCTATCGAATCTCAGCAAAGTCATTTTATCAAGTAAATACTCAACAAGCAGAGTATCTGTACCAAACAGCCATCGAGTTTGCTGAGTTAGATAAAAAAGACATTGTGATCGACGCTTATTCAGGAATAGGTACGATTGGCTTGTCTTTAGCAGACAGAGTGGATAAGGTGTATGGGATGGAAGTTATTCCAGAAGCAATTGAAGATGCACAGTTCAATGCTTTAAATAATAAAATCGAAAATGTTCATTATGAAGTCGGAAAAGCAGAGAAAGTCATGAAAAAATGGCAAGAAAAAGGGATCAAACCATCTGTGATCGTAGTTGACCCTCCACGAAAAGGATTAGATCATCATTTTATTGAATCAGCAATCGAAATGTCACCAGAACGAATCGTCTATATCTCCTGTAATCCGGCAACTTTTGCAAGAGATGCTAAGTTATTTGCAGAAGCAGGTTATGCCGTGAAGAAAGTTCAGCCTGTAGATCTTTTCCCGCAAACCCATCATATCGAATTAGTCGCTTCATTCGTTAAAGGAGAATAAAAATGGACCAAAAAGAAAAAATGAAAGAATTGATCAAAAAGAAACAAGGTGGAGGCCGATCCAAACAAATGGAAACACCTAAAAATGATCGTAAAAACATGAGAAAAGGCCCTAAGATCTTTAATAAGTAATATGGTTAAAAAAGGATGGGGAACGATGATTTTGATGATCGTTCCTCATCCTTTCGCTATTTAAATCCTCATACACTTTGTTTTAAATTCTTGAAAATGATATAACCTAAAAAAGATAAAGAAAGAGTGAATAAAATGCCGCTATACTCCGCATTTTTTGGTAATTCAATCGGCTGTTCGTGAAAAAGTCGTTGAAAATGAGAGGTTAAAAAAGTCATGATGACAAAAGAAACAAGAAATTTAGCTGCATTTAGAAAAGCTTAGAAAAACTCATGAAAGCCATCAGAATTGCTCCTGCTGACTGGAAAGCTACATACGAGGCCATTCCAAAATATTTAGCTGATTGCATTCAGATATTTTAACATTTTTTGTGTTCAACCAGTAATGAGACAAAGAGGCTGGGACAGAAGCGTTTAACTCCAAGAAATAAGAAGGAATTCAGGAAAATTGCTTTTCAAATTTTTGTGAATTTCAGCTTATTTCCGAAGGAGTTGCTTCTGCTTCCGCCGTTTATACGTGTTTAGAGCGTGAGACAAAAGTGTTCTTTACTTTTGTCCCACGCTCTTTTGGCTATGCTACCTGAAATTGACTATTATAAAGGCTAGCATAAAGCGTTGGTGCTTGGAGTAATTCAGAATGCGTTCCTTTTTCGACGATATCGCCGTTTTTCATTACAAGGATCATATCTGCATTTTCAATCGTTGACAAACGGTGCGCGATGACAAAACTTGTCCTGTCTTTTGTCACAGCCTCCATTGCTTGCTGGATCAATGCTTCTGTTCGTGTATCTACACTAGAAGTTGCTTCATCTAAAATAACGACAGGGGGATTTGCCAGAATGACCCGTGCAATTGTTAATAATTGTTGCTGCCCTTGAGATAACGTACCATTTTCGCTAGAGATGATTGTATCATATCCCTCTGGCAGTGTTCGAATAAAGTGATCACATTGCGCGATTTCAGCCGCTTCGATAATTTGTTCTCTCGTGGCATCCATTTTCCCATAGGCAATATTATCGGCCACTGTTCCTTCAAACAGCCAGGTATTTTGTAAGACCATCCCAAAAGAACGGCGTAGTTCTCCACGCGAAAGCTTAGTAATATCGCGGCCGTCAAATTCGATCTTTCCTTTATTCAGTTCATAAAAACGCATCAGCAGATTGACTAAAGTCGTTTTTCCTGCACCAGTTGGTCCAACGATCGCCACAGTTTGTTTTGGTTTTACTGAAAAATCAACTTGATTCATCAATATTTTATCCGATGTGTAACCAAATTGTACATTTTTGAAAACTATTTTTCCTTCCGGCTCTTCCAAAAGTTTTGCTTCTGGTAGGTCCGGAATTTCATCTGTTTCATCTAATATCTCAAAGATCCTTTCGATTGCAGCCATTGCGGATTGGATCGAGTTGATCACATAAGAAGCAGTGGAAATTGGTTCAGAGATCTGATTGATGTACTGAAGGTAAGCTTGTAAGAAGCCAATCGTCACACCGCCAGAAAGAACGAGTATAGCACCGAATACCGCACTTATGATGAAGGCAAGTTGATTGATGAAACGGATTGCCGGATAGATGGCAAAGTTCATAAATTGAGCACGTTTAAAAGCATTGTATTGTTTTTTGTTTACTTCATGTATAGAAGCTTCTGCATGAGCTTGCTGATTGAATGTTTTGACTACTAGATTACCAGCTAAGATTTCTTCCATCCGATTATTCAAGACACCTAGTTCATATTGGTTTTGTTCAGAAATCTGTTTGTTTTTATTCGCAATTTTAGTTGTAACAATTGAACTTCCGACGATCAGCAATAAGACGAGCAAAGTAAGCTTGCTTTCGATATAAAACAGCATTAGACCAGCAGCAGCTATTGTTACGACAGAAGTGAAAAATTGATTGATACCTGTCAATAACACTTGAGAAAGCTGATTGAGTCCGGTAGTCGTTCGACTGATGATGTCGCCGACTTGATGATTATCAAAAAACGACATCGGTAATGTTTTGAATTTTTTTGTGATTTCTTTTCGCACCCTCAATGTGATCTTTTCGCTTAATGCTGCCATTGTACGTTCTTGGATAAATGAAGCAATACTGCTTAGGACTGAGCAGCCGATCAGCAATAAGACAGGGAACAGCAATGCTTGTTTGATATCACTGAAAGAAAGCTGTCCAATACCTGTTTTTCTAATTTGCGACAACAAATCATCAATCCCGATTCCCATGATCAAGGGCATGGCTACAACTAATAGGTTGCCCAATAAACTACAGAGAAACAATCCGTAAAAATATTTATGTTCAGGCTTGATCATTTTCCAAAAACGTATCAAAGCGCGTGTGTTCAACGTTTTTTTCTTTTCCATCGAATCCCTTCTTTCTATATTCCTTGTGATTTGGCAAATTCTTGATATGTTTGACAATTAGACAATAGTTCTTCATGAGTACCTTGTCCTACGATTTTTCCTTCATCTAAAACAATGATGTTATCTGCTTGTTGGATCGTACTGAGACGTTGAGCAACAATCACGAGAGTTTTCTCCGACATGTGTTTATGGAGTGCTGCCCTTAATGCTGCGTCTGTTTTATAATCTAAAGCGGAAAAACTATCATCGAATACATAGATTTCTGCTGGTTTGATCAATGCTCGAGCAATGCATATCCGCTGTTTCTGTCCGCCAGAATAATTAGAACCACCTTGAGCAACAAAGCTATCTAATCCATCCGGAAGAGTGTCCACTAGTTCTTCTAATTGGGCGATCTTGATCGCTTTAGTCAATTCTTCTGGTAAGGCATGTTCATTTCCCATCTGCAAGTTGCTTAAGATCGTACCGCTGAATAAGAAGGCTTTTTGAGGGACATAACTGATGTGTGAGCGGATCTGTTCCTGCGTCATTTGAGTAAGAGGAATACCACCAAGGGTCACTTTTCCTACAGTAGGATCACTTAGTCTCAAGAGAAGTTTTGCTAAACTACTTTTTCCAGATCCGGTCCCGCCAACGATCGCCGTTGTTTTTCCTTTAGGTATTGTAAAATCAATATCTTCTAGAACTGGATCAGAAGTTTCAGTATATTTGAATGTGACATGTTCAAAAGCTGCTGCATTTGTCTGAGCAAACGATGGTTTAGCAACTGTTTGGATCGTCTCTTCTTTAATTTCGATCTCTGCTTCGAGTATTTCTTCTATTCGTCGTAAAGAGGCGAATGATTTAGGGATAATGACCAGTACCATGGCTGCAATCATCAAATAAGCAAGTGTCAGCATAGAGTATTCCACTACCGCGGTCACGACCCCGATCTGTAACGTCCCGTCTGCCACAAGATTTCCGCCAAACCACAAAATAGAAGCATAAACGATTCCCATGAGTAAAAAAGCAATTGGAGTGACCCAAGCAAAGATTCGGTTCACTTTGATCATTTGACTAGCATAATCTGCAAAGGTCTGATTCGTTCGCTTTTCTTCATATGATTGATTATCAAAGGCACGGATCATATTGATCCCCGTAAAGAATTCTCTCAATGTGATGGTGATCCGATCCATTTTTGGTTGGATACTCAAAGATAAAGGCGTTCCTCGTTTCATCAGTCGGTAAACGATCCATACGTAAAAAACAACAGAGAGTAATGTAACCCATGTAAGCAATAGAGAATAACGAAACATCATGAGGATGGTGAAAAAGCAAATAACTGGTGCTGGTAAAATCATTTGGCAAAATAAAACAATCATTTGCTGGACATTATCGACATCATTCGTCATTCTTGTCAAAAGAGATCCAGAACTGAAACGGCTGATATCCTTCATTGACAGTTGTTGGAATTTACGGAAATATTTCTCCCGTGTCTGGAATCCAAACCGAGCGGATGCCAACGCTGAAAAGTAACTAGAGGCAACTGCAGCGATTGTTCCTAGAAATGCTACAAGTAGCATTTCAACGCCGATTTTCTTGATAACAGAGGCTTCGCCACTTGCTATACCTGTGTCGATCAGTTTGGCTACTAATTTTGGTACACCTAATGTACCGGCGATTTGTAAACAGATCATCACAAAGGTAAGGAGAGCGAGTCCTTTGTTTTGCTGTAAGAATTTTTTTAAGATAGTCATATTATTCCTCCTTTTTCCTGATACTTTTCGATTCTATACCTTCAAGTAGCTTGAAGGTCAATAGAAAAAAGAATAAACTGGAAAAGAGGTGAGAAAAAATGAAAAAAATGTACACGATCGGCCAAGTATCGGAACTGTTCGATTTGCCAAAATCAACGATTCGCTATTGGGATGAACAGGGCCTGATCCGGTCAAGCAGACAGGAAGAGAATGATTACCGCTTGTTTGATATCGACGATATTTTTATGCTTTATGATATTGTTTTTTATAGAAAATTAGATATACCGATCAAGCAGATGAAGAATTTATATGGTAAAACGCTGACGGAGTTATATGAGACACTTGATGAAACAGAAAAAAGAATCCATAAAGAACTATTGATAATGAAACAAAAACAGAAAGAGATAAGGGCGCGAAAAAAACAGTTGAAATTGATGATCGATACAGACGAGGAAGAATTTCCTATAGAAGAGATCCCTTTTGACTGTATGATCTCAACGGAATTTGAGGATATTGTGGAAATAAAACAATTTCTACCGAACTATTCGAGTTTTGGAATGATGAGTATGCCAGCTTCCAGTTCGCAAACGATGTACGGCTTTTTTATCGACCCTAGTGAGATACATTTATTTTCCCAAGATGTGATTTGGAAGAAAAAAGATACGACTGTTTATCGCCGGTTTTTATTGAAATCTGAGATGAACCATGCGGAACGTAATAATATCTTAGAAGTCAGAGAAACAATGCATGAAAACGGGTGGGAAACAGGAGAAGTGATCGGACAATATCTATTGACAAATACGGACGAAAACAATATCAGAATTGAATATTATCATGCATGGATGGAAATGAAAAAATAGGAAAGAAATATTTAGGATAAGTGGATTGAATGGATGAAAATGAAATAAGAGAGAAACTGCTCGATTTTTTTATTAAAAAAAGATTGACAAAATGAAACGAAAGTGGGATATTAATTAGCAAATAATGAAGCGTTGAAGAGAAGAGTAGCTGATCGGAAATAAGTACAGAGACCTTGGTAGGTGAGAGCAAGGATTGTTTGGTCAGTGAAGATGAGCTCTGAGTTTTTTGGATTGTTCACGCAATCTAAACGGTAAAGCGACCGATAACTCGCCGGGTATACAATCTGTACCGATGAGGCATTATTTGTGAAAATAATGCAAATAAGGGTGGTAACACGAAGTATTCGTCCCTTTTGTCGTTCAACGGCAAAAGAGGCGGGTACTTTTTTCTTTTTTTGAAAAGCTTCATACGCTTTGTTAAAACATGATTATTGGAGGAGATTTTTTATGACAATTCGAACAACATCACCATTTCGCTATGACATCGTCGGGAGCTTTTTACGTCCTGAAAAGCTGAAAGAGGCAAGGACTCGTTTTACCGATGGGGAAATCACACAAGAAGAACTTCGAAAAGTAGAAGATGAAACAATCATCGAATTGATAAAAAAACAAGAAGGAGCTGGTTTGAAAGCTGTTACTGATGGAGAGTTCCGTCGCAGCTGGTGGCACTTGGACTTCTTTTATGGGTTGAATGGCGTGGAATTTTATGTGCCTGAACATGGCTATTTCTTTCATGGAGAAGAGACACGTCCTGGTACAGTGATTGTGACGGGAAAAATTTCTGGTACGAACCACCCTTTCGTCGAACATTTTAAATTCACTCAGGCTCATACAAGTCAAGGCATCGAAGTGAAACAGACAATTCCTGCTCCAGCTCAAATTTTAGTGGAACTACTTCGTCCGGATATATTACCCCATGTTCGAAAAGTCTATGAAGACAATCAAACATTGATCAAAGATATCATCGCAGCTTATCGTCAAGTGATCGACGACTTATATGAAGCAGGTGCGCGGACGATCCAGCTAGATGATTGTACATGGGGAGTATTAGTTGCACCACTTCCTAAAGGGTTTGCGATGGATGAGGGAAAAGATGAAAAAGAAGTTCGTCGGGAACTAGCAAATCTTTATTTAACGATCAACAATGCAGTCTTAGCTGACCAGCCGGATGATTTAACACTCAATACACATGTCTGTCGCGGGAATTATCATTCTACTTGGGCAGCATCGGGGGGCTATGACGACGTAGCAGATCCATTATTTACTCAAGAAAATGTCCGTGCCTATTATTTAGAATACGATAGTGAACGTGCTGGGAGTTTTGCACCTTTAGCGAAAGTTTCCGAAGATAAATTAGTCGTATTAGGCTTGATCACAACGAAAAGTGGTGAACTGGAAGAGCGCCAGCAAGTGATTGACCGGATCTACGAAGCGACACGATATCTGCCTTTGGATCGTTTGTGCTTAAGTCCTCAATGCGGATTTGCTTCAACAGAAGAAGGAAATATTTTGTCTGAAGAAGAACAATGGGAAAAGATTGCTTTTGTCAAAAGCATTGCAGAAGAAGTTTGGGGGAACAATTAAATCATGCAGGAGAGCTTGCTAGGAAAGAACACTATGGTATAATCAGAATGCTTAATATTAATTACTGAGGGAGACTTATGAAAAAGAAAATTCTTAAATTTATCGGATGGTTCTTCGGAATCATTCTTGGGATCGCGTTTGCACTCTTTCTTGCCTTCCAGCTTTCCCCCAGACCCGGAGCATTCTTGATCAACCATATGTTTTCAAATACTGTTCAAATCACCGATCAGAAAACGTTCAATCAAGCAGAAAAAAACGTGGCGAAAAAAACAGATTTGACGTACGAGTCCAACTATAAAGAGAATACGTATGATATCTACTATCCAAAAAACAGCAAGGGACCTGTTCCTGTTCTGTTTTGGGTACATGGTGGAGGGTTCGTCGGCGGAGATAAATCAGGTGTCAAGGAATTTGCGACAAAATTAGTATCAGACGCCAACATCGCAGTGGTGGCGATGAATTATGAATTAGCGCCTGATTCAGAATACCCTAATCAAGTTCTTCAAGTGAATGAGCTGGTCAAAGATTTATTAGCTGAAGGCGACGACAAACTGCTAGACATGGAACAACTATTTTTTGGCGGAGATAGTGCAGGTGCACAAATCGCTTTGCAATATGCAGCTCTACAAACAAATGAAGCGTATGCCAAACAAATGAAAATCAAACAGGTACTTCCAAAAGATAGTTTGAAAGGAACCATTTCTTATTGCGGACCCGTTGATTTGAAACTAACAGCACAGCAACATTCGGATGATCGATTTATGAAGTTCTTCGTCAAAACCGTTGCATGGTCGTTGATTGGAACAAAAGATTGGAAAACGAGCGAGCAACTGAAAGAAGCTAGTGTGGCTGACCATGTTTCTAAGGAATTTCCGCCAACGTATATAACTGACGGAAATGCATACTCATTCCAAGAGCAAGGTCAAGCATTAGAAAATCGGTTGACAGAATTAAAGGTACCCGTGCAATCCTTGTTTTATACAGATACAAAAAAAGAGATTACCCATGAATACCAATTTGATTACACGCTAAAAGAATCGCAAAATTGTTACCAGCAGACATTGGATTTTGTGAATAAGTATAAGTAAGAGGTTGTGAAAAAGCCGTTTAGTTTTGAGTATGAAGAAACGAAGCGGCTTTTCACAACCTCTTTTAATACCTTTTTGTTCTTGGGATAAAACTTTCCCGAACAATCAATCGTGCAGGATAAGTCAAAATGATTGGTTCGTCCCGTATTCCGTCAATTCGCTCCAATGCCATTCGAACAGCTGCTTGCCCAATTGATTTCGCATTGATTTGAACACTGGTCAAGCCAGGGGAGAGGTTTGCGATTGTCTCGATATTATCAAAGCTTGCTACAACAATCTCTTCTCCAATTTGGATATTTTTTTGTTTCAATGCGCGATAGACACCGATTGCCATTGGATCGCTCCCGACAAGAATGGCAGTAGGAAGAGGAGATTCATTTTCTAATAGATCAGTCGCAAGTACCTCACCTTGTTTTTCTGTCCAGCCACCTAGACGATAAGAAATATACTTTTCCAAGTGATGATCTGCCATAAAATGTTGATAGGCACGCATCCTTTTTTCATTTGTAGAAATCTGTTTCCCACCAAATTCATCCATATCGACTTTATATCCCCCGATATAGGCTATTCTTTTATGGCCATTTTCTAAGAACAATTCCAGTACGGTTTTAGTCATCCGTTCAAGATCTGCATAGACCATATCGACCTCTTGCTGGATGTCAGGGTTATCCACGACGACTATTTGCATGTTTTGTTTTAACAAGGCGGTAATCGATTCTTTCGTAACGGTCCCAACAACGATCACCGCACCTAACTGATCTAGATCTTCCCATTGTTTAGGATTATCAGATAGATTATAGATTCGATTCATCCCTAAATGCAGACGTCGAGCTTCTTCTTCCATCCCTACTCGCAAATGTTTGTAATAGATATCCTGTTCTTCGCTCGCCTTGCCGATCGTAGAGATCACACCAATCGAAGGCATTCTCTTTTTGATATATTTTCGAGTACTGATATCATAATCCAACGCAGCTGCTGCCTCTACTATTCGTTGCCGAGTAGCCTGAGCCACATGGATCGTCTGATCGTTATTCAACACGCGGGAAACTGTAGCAGGAGAGACATTTGCCTTTCGTGCGACATCTCTAATTCCAACCATTTTTACACACTCCTCAAAAAAACAAAAAAATTCTATTGACAAAATTGTTTAGTAAACAGTATACAGGAATTATAAAAAAAGTAAACGGTTTCCGTTTTGGTGGGAGTGAAATGATGGATATTACGCATAGAAAAACAGAAAAAAATTTCATCTTATTTGATGAAAAGAGCCGAGTCTTCCATTTACGAAATACATTTCTTTCTTATCTGATAAAGATAGAAGAGAGCAATGTATTGGCGCATATTTATTTTGGCAAACCAGTCAAGCAGTACAAAGACAATAAAAATTATCCCCGAAGAGATCGTGGATTTTCAGGAAATATTCCCTTAAATCCTGACCGGTCTCTGTCGAAAGATACACTACCACAAGAATACTCTTCTCATGGCAGCATGGACTTTCGAACGCCCGCATCGATCATTCAGCGCAAGAATGGGTCAGACTTACTGGATCTGAGATATGACAGTCATTATATTACAGATGGGAAGCCAGACATCGAAGGCTTGCCTCAAACTTATGTGCTAGACAAGTCAGAGGCACAAACGTTGGTGATTTCACTTAAGGATAGAGAAACAGCGATTTATTTCGATTTGTTCTATACCATATTTAGTGATAGAGCAGTGATCACACGATCTGTAAAGATAAGAAATGAAACCAGAGAAACAATCAAACTAGAAAAAGCAGCTAGTTTCCAGCTAGATTTTGCCCATACTAGGCGATTTGATGAAGTCATTGCTTTGCCAGGAGCACAGGTCAATGAAAGACAGATCTCACGGCAATCTCTTTTATCTGGAACAAAAGTATTTGAAAGCCGTCGAGGAACGAGCAGTCACCATATGAATAACTTTATTGCTTTAGTTCATCATCATACGACAGAAAATACTGGAGAAGCGATTGGACTTCAATTTGTTTATTCCGGCAACCATTCTTTCGAACTTGAAAAAGATCAGATTAATCAATTGAGAGTTGTCGGTGGGATCAACAGCCATCGTTTTTCGTGGGAATTGAATGCAAATCAGTCTTTTCAAACACCTGAAATGATTCTTTCTTACTCAAGTCAGGGATTGAACAAAATGAGTCAGATCCACCATGAGTTGCTACGTGAAAGAATCGCAAGAGGTCGTCATCAATTTGCTGAACGGCCGATTCTTGTCAATAACTGGGAAGCCACTTACTTTGACTTCAATAGTGAAAAAATCAAGGCGATCATTGATGAAGCAAAGGAGCTAGGCATCGAAATGTTCGTATTAGATGATGGCTGGTTTGGAAAAAGAGATGCGGACAATTCTTCATTAGGAGACTGGATCGAGTATGAAGGCAAGTTGACAAATGGATTACGTGAAATAGCAGATTATGCTCATAGCAAAGGATTGAAATTTGGTTTATGGTTTGAACCAGAAATGATCTCCATTGATTCTGAACTGTATCGAACACATCCTGATTTTCTTATGCAGGAGCCAGGTAGAATGCCTTCTGCTTCCAGATCACAACATGTACTGGATTTTACAAGGTTAGATGTTCGCCAGACGATTGAGAAACAAATGAGAAAGATTTTAGACACGATTCCTCTTGACTACATCAAATGGGATATGAACCGTTCGCTTTCAGATGTCTATTCGATTACCCTTGACCCACAGAGACAAGGAGAAGTAGCGCATCGTTATATGCTCGGGCTTTATGAACTACTCGAACATTTGACAGCTGATTATCCGGAAATCTTATGGGAAGGCTGTTCTGGTGGAGGTGGGCGGTTTGATGCTGGTTTTATTTATTATATGCCGCAGTCCTGGACAAGTGATAACACGGATGCAGTGGAGCGTATGAAAATCCAATATGGAACAAGTCTTGCTTATCCGATTTCGTCCATCACGGCTCATGTATCAGCTGTACCAAACCATCAGACTGGCAGATCTACTTCGTTGAAAACAAGAGGAGAAACAGCTATGAGCGCTGTTTTTGGTTATGAACTGGATTTGACAAAGCTGTCTCCTGAAGAAAAAAAGCAAGTCAAAGACCAAATTATATCCTATCAAACGATTCGTCCGGTGATCCAGTACGGCCATTATTATCGTTTGGCGAGTCCTTTTGAAGAAAATATTGCCGCATGGATGTTTGTGTCTCCTAAACAAGATGAAGCTATTGTGTTTTTAGGGAGGATACTAGCTTCAGCTCAACCAGCGTTCCATGAAGTATATCTGATGGGGTTAGATGATGAGGCACTTTATCAGGAACAGACCTCGAAGCGGATATTTTCGGGGGCCGAATTGATGGCAGTCGGACTTTACTTCCCTGATTTTCAAGGTGATTTCCAAACAGAGCTGCTTCATTTCAAAAAGTTATGAGAGAGAAGGAAAAAAGTATGAAAGCAAATATAAAATGGTTAGATGATCCACAAGTTTTTAGAGTGAACCAATCAAATGCGCATAGTGATCATGTTTGCTATGCAACAAGGGAAGAGGTAGAAACCACATCATCCCTTAAACAGTCTTTAAATGGAACATGGCGTTTTTGTTATTCGCCAAATCCTTCGGTACGTCCAAAAACATTTTATAAAAATGATTTTGATGCCTGTTCTTTTGATGAAATCACTGTTCCTAGTCATATTGAATTAGCAAATTATGACAAGATCCATTACATCAATACGATGTATCCGTGGGAGGGACATGTATTTCGCCGTCCCCCTTTCACGACAAGCCCTGAGAAAGAAGCGAAAGGGATCTTTTCAACTGCTAAAGACAATCCGGTCGGTTCGTATTTGACGACTTTTCGATTAGAAGAAGGTCTAAAGGGAAAACAAATCTCGATTCATTTTGCTGGTGTAGAACAAGCAATGTTCCTTTGGTTGAATGGCCATTTTATCGGGTATGCCGAAGATTCGTTCACTCCGTCTGAATTTGATTTAACACCTTATTTGGAAGAAGAAAATATTCTAGCTGTGGAGGTTTACAAAAGAAGTACAGCTGCATTCTTGGAAGATCAGGACTTTTTCCGATTTTTTGGAATCTTCAGAGATGTCTACTTAGTTGCTCGAGGACAAAACCATTTAGAAGATCTTTGGATCAAACCTCGCTTAGATGACAAATGTCAAAATGGCAAACTTGAAGTAGATTTGTCTTTTGAACAAGTAGCCAAAAACAGTCAGCTGAATGTAGCGATACTAGATCCTGAGGGGAAGGAAATCTATCAACAGCAATATCCGTTAAAAGAGCAAATGACGATTCGGATCGATGGATTTGAAAACGTGGCACTGTGGGGGCATTTTCAGCCCAATTTATATAAGCTTGAATTGGAGACGATAGACGAAGAAAAAAGAGTAACGGAATATATTGACTATTCCTTCGGTTTTCGTAAAATCGAAATCAAAGATAAAATCATCTATTTCAATGGAAAACGAATGATTATCAACGGAGTAAATCGACATGAATGGCATCCGAAAAAAGGACGCGCCATCACTATAGAAGATATGGAAAAAGATTTGGCTATCATAAAAAATGCAAAGATCAACGGCGTACGGACATCTCATTACCCCAACCAGATCACTTGGTATTATTTATGCGACCAAGCAGGCATCCATGTGATGGCGGAAACGAACCTCGAATCCCATGGCTCATGGCAAAAAATGGGTGCATTTGAGCCTTCTTACAACGTGCCAGGTGCAGTACCTCAGTGGCAGGCTGCTGTTCTTGATCGGGCAAAAACGAATTTCGAAACATTAAAAAACCATCCAAGCATTCTTTTTTGGTCTCTTGGAAATGAATCCTATGCGGAAGAAAACATTCGACAAATGAACGATTACTTCAAAAAAGTAGACCCCGATCGACTCGTCCATTATGAAGGGAATTTTCCAAATCCAGCATTCGAAGATTCGATTTCAGATGTAAAAAGCTGCATGTATGCGCCACCAGAAGAGATCGTTGACTACCTTGAAAATAAAGCGGAAAAACCGTTCATCTTATGTGAATACATGCATGACATGGGGAATTCGTTAGGTGGAATGGATTCTTACATGATGTTGCTTGATCGTTATGAAATGTACCAAGGAGGCTATATATGGGATTTTAAAGATCAGGCGATCCAAGTGACTGATCCAATCACTGGTAGAGAAGTGATGCGCTATGGCGGTGACTTTGACGATAAACCAAGTGACTATGAATTCTCAGGGAATGGGATCGTTTTTGCAGATGGACAAGAAAAACCAGCCATGCAGGAGGTAAGATATTATTATGAAAAATACAGTAAATAAAAGTCATATGGAGACGGAAAAAGTTGCAATCGTCTTCGGCGACTGTACATTAGGTGTCAAATCGGGGAATACGCATTATATTTTTTCTTACACAAGAGGCGGACTGGAGTCGCTGAATAAAAACGGAAAAGAATGGCTATACCGAGAAACACTTCCAGTTTTTTGGCGGGCAACGACCGATAATGACAGAGGTAGTGGATTTGGATTTAAATCTGGTATGTGGTTAGGAGCCGGATTGTATCCAAAAGTCAAAGAAATAGAAGTACTGGTGGACGATAAAAAGATCGATTTGCCGATTGCTCCAGTAAATAATCAATATTCAAGTAATGAATACGCTAGAACGGTTGAAATCATTTTTACACTGGAAATCAACACAGTACCAAAAACACAAGTGACAATTTCCTACCAAATCGCTGGAGAGGGTAAAATGCTTGTTAAGATGCATTATGTTGGACAAAAAGGGTTGCCGGAATTACCAGCATTGGGTATAAGGTTCATTATGCCAACAAAAGCAAAATTCTTTGAGTATGAAGGTTTATCAGGGGAAACATATCCGGATCGGCTGGCTGGTGGTATCGAAGGTATTTATAAAGTGGAAGGACTCCCTATCCCTCCATACCTTGTTCCCCAAGAATGCGGTATGCATATGGAAACGAAATGGCTAGAACTAACAAGAAATCAAACATTGGATAATACGGACAACGATCAAGAAGACTTTTCGTTACGGTTTGAACAGCAGGATACGCCATTTGCTTTTTCCGCTTTACCATTCAAAGCAGAAGAACTGGAACAGGCGACACATATAGAAGAACTACCGCCAGAAAGACGAACGGTTCTTACGATTTTTGCAAAAGTAAGAGGAGTCGGGGGTATCAATAGCTGGGGAGCGGATGTTGAGTCACCTTACCGCATCAGCGGCGAAGAGGACCATGAAATCAGCTTTATTATCCAGTAGCGATCTTTAGATGATTATTTGAAAAACGGAGTGTACAAGACAAAGCTGCTTTATTCTATATGTCATGAACAAGGGAGTAAAAGAGTCTCAGAGTCTTTTGTTCATGACTGTTTTCTTCAATAAAACCAATTGTTATTTTTCTGAAAAGCAAAGTTAACTATCAGAAAATTAAAAAAAGTTTCACAAAAATGATTGACAGTCGATTTTTTTATGTCTATACTAGGTACAATTCTTACATCAGTTTGGAGCGATTTTTTATGAAATCTAGAAAACTTACAAAACTGAATACGTATTACTTTAGCTATTTTAGATAGGTTTGTATTCATGACTTCGTGGGTACAAACAAACCAAGTTTGTATCTATGATGGCTAAAGATTTTTAAACACGACTTACAGCCACGTAGAGAAATTCATCTATAGTGGCTATTTTATATTTTTGCAGCGCTTTTTAAGGCTCGTTGAAGATGTTCACTGTAGAGGTAATTTCCTACAGGGACATCTTTTTTTGTTGATTAATCGGGTCATAAGTAGGAAAGAAGGAGCGAAAATGAGAACAACAGGACACGGTCGTTTAGTAGGGATTTATGTAAAACCACCTTGAAAAAGTAGAGAAAATCAGCCAAGATAGATAAGTAAACAAAAGAAAGCGGGAAAAACAATGATAGTAATTATGAAAAAAGAAGCAACGGAAGAACAAGTAAAAAAAGTCGTCGATCATATCGAAAAAGAAGGATTCAAAGTCTCAATCGATCAAGGAACAGAACGAGTAGTGATTGGACTAAAAGGTGATACGCGAAGTTTACAAGAAGGAGCATTTACACGCTACGAAGGAGTAGAAAATGCTGTGCGTATTTTAAACACATACAAATTGACTTCTCGAGAATTCCATCCTGGCAATACAGTCGTGGATGTAGACGGAGTAAAAATCGGTGACGGTAGTTTCGTGACGATGGCTGGTCCTTGTTCTATCGAAGGATTAGACCAAATCAGAGAATGTGCGCGAATGGCCAAAGCCGGGGGCGCAAAAATTCTGCGAGGTGGTGCCTTCAAACCACGTACTTCTCCATATGCTTTCCAAGGTTTAGAAGAAGAAGGATTGAAATACATCCGTCAAGCGGCTGATGAATTTGGAATGAAAGTGATTACTGAAGTGATGGATGAAGGACATATCGACATGGTGGCTGAGTACAGCGATATCTTACAAATTGGCGCACGTAATATGCAAAATTTCAAACTGCTATCTGCTGTCGGTAAAACAGGTAAACCTGTTGGATTGAAACGTGGGATTTCTGGTACGATCAATGAATGGCTTAATGCTGCAGAATACATTGCAGTCGAAGACAAATCTCCTGTCATTTTTATCGAACGTGGGATTCGGACTTACGAAACAGCTACACGTAATACGTTTGATTTAAGTGCTGTCCCATTGATGAAAAAATTAACTCATTTCCCTGTGATCGTTGATCCAAGTCATGGTACAGGTATTTGGGATCTTGTACCACCAATGGCCCGTGCGGGTGTGGCAAGCGGAGCAGATGGCATGATCGTAGAGATCCATCCTGATCCTGCAAATGCTTGGTCAGACGGTCCCCAATCGTTGAATGAAAAGACTTACTCACGCATGATGAAAGAAGTGACGATCATGAAAGAAGCAATGGAAAAGATTCAAACACTCGATTAATATCAGCTTTTTAAAAGAAAGAAGTGAAACGAATGCTTACTGTACATGTTGATAACCAGAAATACGATATTCATATTGAAGAAGGTGCACTAGAACAGGCTGGATCATGGCTTCAAACGATTTGGAAGCCTCAAAAAGTAGCTGTGATCACTGATACCAACGTTGCTCCACTGTATGCGGAAAAAATCATGTTCCAATTGAGACAAGCTGATTTTGAACCAGTCCTTTCAATCGTACCGGCGGGTGAGACCAGTAAATCTTTGGAACAAGCAGCTGAGTTATACGATTTTTTGGCAGATAATGATTTTACCCGCAGCGATGGAATACTTGCACTTGGTGGAGGAATGGTGGGTGATTTAGCCGCATTCGTGGCCTCGACGTTCATGCGTGGGATCCATTTCGTTCAACTTCCCACTACGCTACTTGCACAAGTAGATTCTAGTATCGGCGGGAAGACAGCAGTTAATACAAACAAAGCGAAGAACCTTGTCGGAACATTTAGTCAGCCATCTGGCGTATTGATTGATCCTGAGGTTCTAAAGACTTTGCCGGTACGTCGTTTACGAGAAGGAATCGCTGAAATCATCAAATCAGCAGCTATAGCAGATGCAATGCTTTGGCAACAGCTGAATGAGCTGAAAGACGAAAAAGATCTTCTAGAGCATGCTGTTCCAATCATCACTGCTACGTTGAAAATCAAGCGAAAAGTAGTGGAAGAAGATGTCTTTGACCAAGGAAATCGACTTATTTTAAATTTTGGTCATACAATTGGCCATGCAATTGAAAATACAGCAGGATATGGGGTAGTCAGTCACGGAGAAGGAGTAGCTATTGGAATGGTAGCCATCACTTCTCATGCAGAAAAAATCGGCTTGTCTCCAACTGGATCGACAGCTGCATTAGAAAGGATACTCCAAAAATTCCACCTGCCGATTACTTACGATCTAAGTCATTCAGAGGAATTATTCCACGCGATAACCCATGATAAGAAAGCAAGAGGAAGCCAATTGAATATCATCTTACTAGAAAAGATTGGGCAAGCAAAAATCGTACCTGTTCCCACAGAGACATTCAAAGATTACTTAGGAGGACTGTAAGATGCGTTATATGACTGCGGGAGAATCCCATGGACCAGAATTAACAGCGATTATTGAAGGACTACCAGCAGGGTTACCTCTATCAGAAGAAGAAATCAATCACGAACTCGCTCGCAGACAAACTGGTTACGGCAGAGGAGGAAGGATGAAGATCGAAAAAGACCGTGTTCGTATCACGTCTGGCATCCGTCACGGCAAAACAATTGGTTCACCTGTCACTTTAGTAGTAGAAAATAAAGATTGGAAAAATTGGACAACTGTCATGTCTGTAGCAGAAGTACCTGAAAAAGACCAATCACTACGGCGAGTTGCACGTCCGCGTCCAGGACACGCGGATTTGGTAGGCGGTATGAAATACCATCATCGAGATCTTCGGAATGTGCTTGAACGGTCCTCTGCAAGAGAGACGACCATGCGTGTAGCAATCGGCGCAATTGCCAAGAAAATTCTGGAAGAACTTGACATCATCGTAGCCGGACACGTGATTTGTCTTGGTGGAATCCAAGCAGAAATACCTGGAAATATCTCCATTCAAGAAATCAAAGAAATTTCTGAAGCATCAGAAGTACGGGTTGTTGATTCAGCAGTCGAGCAAAGAATAAAAGAACTGATCGATCAGACAAAGAAAAATGGAGACACGATCGGAGGAATTGTAGAAGTGCTCGTTGGAGGCGTTCCAGCTGGATTAGGAAGCTATGTACAATGGGACACGAAGCTAGATGCCAAAATCGCGCAAGCTGTGGTTAGTATCAATGCCTTTAAAGGAGTAGAATTTGGCGTCGGATTCACTGCTGGATCATTACCAGGATCAGAAGTGATGGATGAGATCTTATGGGAAGAAGAACGAGGCTACTTCCGACATACTAATAATCTAGGCGGCTTCGAAGGCGGAATGACCAATGGCGAACCACTTATTATCCGCGGGGTCATGAAACCCATCCCTACATTGTACAAGCCACTTCAAAGTGTTGATATCGATACAAAAGAACCTTACAAAGCAAGTGTAGAACGTTCGGATAGTACAGCAGTTCCTGCAGCTAGTGTCGTTGCGGAAAATGTTGTAGCCACTGTGGTAGCGACAGAGCTATTGTCAAAATTCCCAAGTGATTCGCTTGTTGAGTTGAAAGCTGCAGTGAAGGAGTACCGTGACTACTTGAAACATTACTAAAAAGGGGGCAAATAAGATGGCACAACATGTTTTTATCGTGGGGCTTGGACTGATTGGTGCTTCTATGGCACTTTGTATGCGTCAGACCAATCCAGAACTGATAGTAGTTGGTTGGGATAGTCAGTCAAAAACCCGTGAGCAAGCAGTAGAACAGCAGATCGTTGATTACGTTGCAAATGATTTTGAAACAGGTGCAGAACAAGCAGACGTTATCTTATTAGCCGTTCCCGTCCGTACAACCTTAGCTTATCTTGATGTCCTTGAAAGAATCAACTTGTCTGATCACGTCATCATTACGGATGTCAGCAGTACGAAGCAGCAAGTCGTGACATCCGCTGAGCAGAAAAATCTTCGGTTTGTTGGTGGACATCCAATGGCTGGTTCTCACAAATCAGGTATACAGGCAGCAGATGCTAAACTATTTGAAAATGCCTATTACATCTTTACACCTTTGGAAAAGACGAAAAAAGATGTTGAAAAACTGCAAGAACTATTTTGCGGAACCAAGGCAAAATATGTGACTCTTACAGCAGAAGAACATGACCGTATAACAGGAATGCTAAGTCATTTTCCACATATTCTGGCAGCTGGTTTAGTCAATCAGGCAGAACAATTCAATCAAGAATATCCGCGAGCCAAACAACTGGCAGCAGGAGGCTTTCGAGATATCACTAGGATCGCTTCCTCGGATCCTGTCATGTGGACAGATATTTTGTTGAGCAATAAGCAGATATTATTGGAACGATTGGCAGATTGGCAACAAGAAATGACACAAATAGCAGAATGGATCATGACTGAGAACCAATCGGAAATCTTTTCTTTTTTCAATCGGGCAAAAGAAAGTCGAGACCAGTTGCCTGTCCATAAGCAAGGCGCGATCCCTGCCTTTTTTGATTTATTTATCGATGTGCCAGATGAGCCTGGCGTTATTGCAGAAGTAACTGGACTGATTGGAAAAGCGGGAGTTTCTTTGATCAATTTGAAGATCCAAGAGACGCGAGAAGATATTTTAGGGATACTGCAAATCAGTTTCAAAAATCAACAGGATTTGTTACAAGCAAAAAGAACCATTATATCTAATACCAGTTATCATTGCTGGATCAAATAGGAGGCTGGATAAATGCGATTATTACAACAAATACATGGATTAAGAGGGACTGTTAGGATACCAGCAGATAAATCGATTTCTCATCGCAGCATCATGTTTGGAGCAATTGCTGAGGGAACGACGACTATACAAAATTTTTTGCGCGCAGAAGATTGTCTGAGTACTTTACATGCCTTCCAACAATTAGGCGTCGAGATCGAAGAAGAGGAAGAGGTAATCAAGATTCATGGTCGCGGTAGCCACTCCTTTGTCCAACCAACTGCACCCATCGACATGGGAAACTCCGGTACGACGAGTCGTTTATTGATGGGTATTTTGGCTGGACAGCCTTTTACAACGACTCTGTTCGGTGATGCTTCGTTGTCTAAACGTCCAATGGGGCGAGTGATGGAGCCTTTACGCGAGATGGGTGCTGACTTGCAAGGAAATGAAAATGATCAGTATCTACCAATCACTGTGACAGGAGCCCGCTCTTTATCACCTATCCGATACAATATGCCTGTAGCTAGTGCACAGGTCAAATCTGCTTTGCTGTTTGCGGCACTACAAGCAGAAGGTACATCCGTAATCGTTGAGAAAGAACGTTCCCGTAACCATACGGAAGAAATGATTCGTCAATTTGGTGGAAGGATCACAGTGGAAGATAAAACAATCATGGTGACAGGACCACAAAAATTAACCGGTCAGCAGATAACTGTTCCAGGTGATATTTCATCAGCTGCATTCTTTCTAGCAGCAGGACTTCTTGTTCCGGAAAGCCAGCTGTTGTTAAAAAATGTCGGGGTCAACCCAACAAGAACCGGTATCTTAGATGTGTTGGAGGAGATGGGCGCAGCAATTACCCAGACGAATCACAATGAACAGAACCAATCGGCTGATTTAAGTGTCAAGACGAGTCATTTGAAGAAAGCGACGATTGGTGGAGAAATCATTCCGCGTCTGATTGATGAACTGCCCATTCTATCTTTAGTGGCTACTCAAGCAGAAGGAATCACGATCATCAAAGACGCAGAAGAATTAAAAGTAAAAGAAACCAACAGAATTGATGCGGTGGCAGAAGAATTGCAAAAAATGGGGGCAAAGATAAAAGCAACAGCAGACGGTTTGATCATCCATGGACCAACACCTCTGCATGGCGCAAAAGTTTCCAGCAGAGGCGATCATCGAATCGGGATGATGCTGCAAGTAGCTGCTTTGATAGCTGATGGACCTTGCGAACTAGAAGGAGCCGAAGCCGTTTCAATCTCTTATCCGGCATTTTTCGACGATTTAGCAGAACTTGTGTCAGGAGGAGAAGCTCATGGCTAGCATTTTGCTGATTGGTTTCATGGGCGCTGGAAAAACAACGATCGGTAAAGGGTTAGCTCAACGTTTACAAAAAGAGTATGTAGATTTAGATACAAAGATTGAGGAACATATCCAATTATCGATTGCCGAATATTTCCACTATTACGGTGAAAACAGCTTTCGAAAAGTGGAGTCAAAGGTTTTAAGAAAGCTGTCAAATGAAGATAAAATTATCGCGACTGGTGGAGGAATCGTCCAATGTGCTGCCAATCGGCAATTTTTACAAACGCAGCCAATTGTTCTTTACTTAGAGGCAGAAGCAGACTGTCTAATCGATCGTATCCAACAAGATAAAACGTCTATTCGACCGTTAGCTCTTGGAAAAACAAGAGAAGAAATAAAAGCCTTATTGGCACAACGACTTTCCTGGTATGAAGAGAGCGCGACACATCGAATCAACACGACCAATCAAACACCAGAAAAGATCATCGATACCATTATAGAAAGGATCAAAAGCATATGAATGTCAGCTATCTAGGGCCAGAAAGTTCGTTCACTTATCAGGCGGCTTGCCAGCTATTTCCTACAGAACAATTGACTGCGTATGCTTCGATCCCTGCTTGTTTGCGCGCGTTGTTTCGCAAACAGGTCGATCTGGCTGTCGTTCCTGTAGAGAATTCATTGGAAGGATCTGTTCATCACACAATCGATCTTCTTTCCAAACATCCAGAAGTCGAAGTTAAAAGTGAAATCGTTCTTCCTATCAAGCAGCAGCTTTTAGGCAATGCAGCAACAAAGATTACAAAAATCCTTTCTCATCCCCAAGCACTAGCACAATCACAACAGTTTTTAGAAACGCATTACTCTAATGTTCCTTTAGTAGCAACAGAATCAACAACTGCTGCAGCAATGTATGTAGCAGAACATCCGAAAGAAGACGCAGCAGCGATTGCTTCATTAGAAACAGCACAGCATGTTGGATTGGAGATCTTAGCTGAGAATATCCAAGATAATGAGTTGAACCAGACACGTTTTTGGATCGTCGGTGACCGAAAGCTGACCAGCCAGCAGTCAGCTCCAGTAAAAATGAGTGTCATCTTGACCCTACCTGCTAATCGGCCAGGGATGCTTCATAAAATGCTGGCAGCTTTTGGCTGGCGGGAGATCAACTTAAGTAAGATTGAATCCCGACCAGTGAAAACTAGCTTGGGAGAATATTTTTTCGTAATCGATTTGTTATTGGACCGCCCAATGGCATTAGTAGAGAATGCGCTCCAAGAAATCAAGATGCTCGGAGGAAAAAGTCAAATATTAGGCTGTTATCCAGTATTGACAGTAGAATAGACGCGTAGATGAAAGTCAAGAATACTGATTGATTTATTTAACTTAAAAATAAAAAAATCAGCGCTTGGCTATTCTTTATTTTTAATATTCTGATTGGTTTTTAAGAAGAAGCGGGAGACAAATCGTTACAGTCGTTCCTGTCCCAATCACTGATTGGATCGTTAAGCCATATGCATCTCCATACATTAGGCGTATCCGCTCATCTACATGGCTGATGCCGATTCCTGAAAAATGATCATTTTTTTGTTTGGTATTTTCAGTATCGAAGCCATCTCCGTTATCAATCACTTCGAATAAAAGAAGCTGATTTTTTATTTTGCCGTACACCGTGATGAATCCTTGCGTTTTATTGTGAAAAGCATGAAGATAGGCGTTTTCGATAATTGGTTGAAGGATCATATTCGGCATAGATAATGTCTGCAGTTCATCAGGAATCATTATTTTAGCCGAGATTCTTTCGCCATATCGCATACTCAAAAGATCGATGTAACTTTGTACGCTTTTGATTTCTTCCTTGACTGGAATCACTTCTTCTTTTTTTCCAATCGTACTTTTTAGTAAAGTAATGAAACTGTCGATTCCTTGAACTGCTTCATCTGTTTTTTGCTGCCAAATCAAAAATTTCAAGCTAGTCAGCGTATTATAAATAAAATGGGGCTGTATCTGTGCTTGCATAGTCTGGATTTCAAGCGAACGTTTCTTCTTTTCGTCTTGGATCGTCTGTTCATAATGATGCTGCGCATTACTTAGCAATTGATTGATCGTATTCCCTAGCAATTGGACTTCATGGCTTCCTTGCACAGGAACAGTAGCTTTTAAGCCATCTTCCTCTAGCCATTTTAGCGAATCAATCAAGCGGTAGATCGATTTTGTGTGTCGATCCAAATACATAAATACCAATGAGCCAGCAAAAACAAGTGTCACGATATTATACAAAATAATGGGGAAAATCACGCCCATTTGGTTAGACAAAGAATGAAGATCGACTTGGCTGAGTAATGTACAATGCTGTCGGTACAGAGGAAGACGGGTCAACTGCTGTCCATTTGAAATGACTGTTTCACCTACTATCAGTTTTTTGAAAATCATTGATCGGCTCCCAATTGTATTTTCTTCATTAGATGCGATGACCGTCTGTTCTTCGTTCATGAAGGAGATCTTCGATATCTCGGGATTTACCACAGATTGAAAAAGATTCGCTAGTTGCTGGGATGAGATCGATAAAACAGCATATCCGTAAACGTGATTCAATGTGTTTTTCAGTTTTTTGACAAAGAAGACGCTGGGCGCTTTCTTATCGCGAAGAGTCAATCCGTATTGTGCAAAAAGCATTTGTGTATCAGCAGCGCGTTCATTCACTCTCTGGGCAATCGCAGATTGAAAAAAAGAATCGGCAGATACGGCAGTGAGCATGTCATTTCCGACAAAAGTTCTTCCGTTTTCTCCAAAGATCAATACATCGTAATCGATCATTGGATGGATTTTTGAAAGAGAGTCATTCATTTTTTGGATTGTTCTTAGTTGCTGAAGCTGTTCCATATGTTGGGCTGGATCATTGGAAAAATAGCTTTCGACAGCTGGGTTGGAATCAAAAGCGGCTAATGTATTCTCGATTGCATCATTTAAGCTTTCAAATTCAGATTGGATCTTTTTTAGTACCACATCATTCGATTGATTGAACAGCTGGATATAGGCATCCCTTGATCGATGATAAATAAACAAAGAGATGACGATGGCTTGCAGAAAAAGACCGATGAACAAAATGAACAGAAGTTTGGTAAAAAGTTCATGCTCTTTGATTTTTTTTCTCATTTTACAAAAGTTCCTTTACGGTATTGAGAAGGTGTCATTCCTGTCTCTTCTTTAAAAACTCTGGAGAAATAACCCAGTTCGGTATAGCCGACTTTCTCACAGATTTCCGTCAAAGTAAGCCGTGTTTCCGTTAAAAAGAGCTTAGCTTTACTGATACGGACTTTTTTTAGATATTTTGAAAAGTTGATACCAAATTTTTCAGTAAAGATAGCTGAGAGATAGCTATATGAAAAATGATATTTTTCGGATAGAAGTTGTAAATTGATTTCTTTCTCATAATTTTCCTGGACGAACTCGTAGATCAAAGTCAAGATATCGAAATTGTCTTTTATTGCATTTGCAGAAAAGTGGGTGAGTTTCTCAAGTGTTTCTTTGACAAGAATAGAAAAATCTTCCAAGTACTCAGCATCGGCTAATAAAGAAGGAAGGGCGATCTTGAGCAAAGAAAGTTCTTCATTCCCAACATATTCGTCAGCCAAAGCGTTGAGTAATGCATAGAAACGATTGATTGCTTCATGTTTCAAATAAGCTGGATCAATAGGCTGTTCCAATATTGTCGTGAAGAAACCCTCAAGTTCTTTGACAGCTAAAGCGTAGTCTTTATGAACGATTTTTGTTAAATAGCTACTTGCTTGCTGCTCGTGGTTGGTTGATAACGGAAGAAGTTCATGCTGATAAGCAAGGTTTTTTCCCTTATGATAGAAACGTTGTCCTTTGGTGCAATTTCTGATCTCTTGGAATATTTCATTGATATCTTGGATTGCAAAAGAATCAGAAACAACAAAAAAATCATCTGGAAAAATTTCTTGACGAAACTTTTGAACAAACTTTCTAAGCGTATCTTTGGAATCAGTATTGATCACATAGCCGGATTCTTCCGAAAAGGTAGAAAAGGGATAAATAGTAAACGAATCGTCGCTATCCATCAACGAATGGATGATCGACTGTTTTTGTTTAGAGCCTTGTTTTGAACTGAATGGCCGTTTTTCGGTATATAACAGAAAAAACAAGGTGTGTTCAAAAAGAAGAGGGTCAAGCAATGGACGAGTTTGTCCAGCAATCTGCTGTGAAAGATTCTCGCAGATCTGCTCATAACGATCGGTGATTGGGCTTTTGTTGGGCTTTTTTTTGATTTTTTGTGAAACGGCAGTTAAGGAATTTAGAAAAAAATCAGGACTCAATCGAGGCTTTAAAAGATAATCAGCGACGCCTTCTTTAAAAGAATCTTTAACCATATCAAATTCATCATAGCTAGAGAGGATAAGGATCTGTGTTTCAGGTTGTTGCTGTTTTAATAGCCGCGATAATTCGATCCCATTTAGTTCAGGCATCATTACATCTGTGACCACGATATCGATTGCATGTACCAAAGAAAAATCAAGCGCTTTCAACGGGCTGGAAAAAGTCCCTATTAATTGAAACCCGTGCTCAGACCAATTGATCAACTGTTTCATTCCGTCTAAAATCGTCTGTTCATCATCGATAAGAATTACGCGTATTGGCATTTTTTTACCCGCCTTAAGAATAGTCTTGTAATTTAAAAATACTTATTTCTAGGAGAAAATGCAAGGATATTTTTATTTTAAAGAAACCTCCACCCTTTCAATCTTTGGTCTAGATGCTAAGATTATTCCTTTTGTCATAGTTGATTTGTATTTTTTTATTATTTTAGGATAAATTTTTGAAGTATCTGAATAATAAAGAAACCGTTTTCAAATTTTGGTATGATGAATGTAGTAAACATAAACAACTAATGGATGGAAAAGGAGCGGATAAAAATGAACATCAGAAAGTTAATTGCTGGAGTCGTTTGTTTAGCGGCAGCATCAGGTTTCTTAACAGGATGCGGAAGTGCTAGTAGTACAGCAGACAACGAAGAAAAAGTCACTGTCTGGGCGTGGGATGAGACATTCAATATCAAAGCAGTGAATGAAGCAAAAAAAGTTTATGAGAACGAAGAAACAGAGATAGAAGTTGTTACGATGTCTCAGGATGATATCGTTCAGAAACTGAACACCGCTTTAGCAAGCGGGAATACAGAAGGATTGCCCAATATCGTCTTGATTGAAGATTACAGGATACAAGGCTATTTGACTTCTTATCCAGATGCATTCGCTGATTTGTCTGCTATTGTAAAGGAAGATCATTTTGCACCGTATAAATTTGCGGTAAACAAAGTAGGAGAAAAAATATACGGTGTTCCTTTCGATTCGGGCGTAACAGCAAACTTCTATCGTATGGATCTGATGGCTGAAGCAGGCTATACAGAAAAGGATATGGAGAATCTGAAGTGGGACGAGTATATTCAAGTGGCGCGAGATGTCAAAGAAAAGACAGGAAAGAAAATCGCTGAAGTCAATCCTTCTGATCTTGGTCGAGTAAGAATGATGATGCAACAGGCGGGAGAATGGTATACGTCCAAAGATGGGGAGACGGTCACGATCCAAGACAATGCATCTTTAAAGTATGGTCTTGAATTATTTGCCACTCTTTTGAAAGAAGACCTAGTCGAACAAACTTCTGACTGGAATGCTGGAGTAACTGCGATACAATCAGGAGCAGTAGCTTCTAGCCCAACTGGCGCTTGGTATTCTTCAACGATCCAAGGAGCAGAAGACCAATCTGGAAAATGGAAGATTGCGCCAATACCTGCACTACCAGAAAATTTACAAAAAGCGCAAGCTTCTAACTTTGGCGGAGCTGGCTGGTATGTGCTCAAAGGAGTAGCTGGAGAAGAATCAGCGAAAGATTTCCTCGAAGCAACGTTTGCATCGAATGAAGAACTGATGGGCACTCTTGCGAAAGAAATCGGACTGGTTTCTACGATGCTTAGTGCAAATGAACAAGAAGCTTATCAAGAAGCTTCAGAATTTTACAGTGGCCAAAAGGTCTTTGATGATTTTTCCAAATGGACATCAGAAATTCCAGAAGTGAATTACGGACATGAGACCTATGCAATTGAAGCAGTCGTAGCCGAAGCTCTTCATCGAATCATCAATGGAGAAGAGACAGACAAGGTACTAGCAGATACACAAAAACAAGTAGAAGCACAGTTGGCTAATTGATTGGTGATGAAAAAGCAAATTTCTTTGTTTTTTTATCAGACAACCGAAAAGACAAAAAAGATGGCGGCTGCCTTACAGACGTTGTCTTTCTTGTCTTTTCATGTAGATAATCAATGATAGAATTGGAGGGAAAAGAATGAAGCAGAAAGATTTATTCAAAAACGGGCATGCTTTTTTAATCTTGCCAGTCATTTTGATATCGATCATGGTTTTTATTCCGATGGTTTTGGCTTTGATCACGTCTTTTCAAAGTGGTCCCCCTGTCAATATGACATTTAACGGATTAGGTAATTATCAGCGGATGCTGACAGATGCTACTTTTAAAAAAGCTTTTTTCAATACGTTTCTGTATTTACTAGTTCAAGTACCAATCATGCTGTTTCTAGCGCTTTTTATTTCCAACCTTTTAAATGATAAAAAGCTGAAATATAAAGGGTTGTTTCGAACAGCTATTTTTCTTCCGTGTATCACTTCGATGGTCAGTTATTCTCTGATCATGAAAAGTCTATTTTCTCAATCTGGCCTTGTAAACAACTTGTTGTTGGGCATTGGTATGATTGATACACCGATTGGCTGGCTGACTCATCCAATTTGGGCGAAAGTTCTGATCATTCTTTCGATCACTTGGCGTTGGACTGGATACAATATGATTTTTTTCCTTTCAGGCATGCAAAATATTGATTCGGAGATTTATGAAGCAGCATCTATTGATGGTGCTTCTAAATGGCAGCAGTTTATCAAAGTGACGATCCCGAATTTAAAACCGATCATTTTGTTTACTTCCATTACTTCGACGATCGGGACATTGCAGCTTTTTGATGAAGTACAAAATATTACTGGCGGGGGTCCAGCAAATGCAACGACCACCCTGTCTCAATACATCTATAATTTGAGTTATAAATTCACGCCTAATTTTGGATATGCGGCAGCAGTTTCCTTTGTTATTGTTGCCTTTATTGTGATATTGTCGATAATCCAAACGAAAGTAGGAGGAGAGAGTCGATGAAAAGCATGGTAGAAAAAGAAACGATCGCACATCCCAACGTCAAAAAACAAGCCTTAGGACTTCGTTCGGCAATTGGGTCAGCATTAAAATATACAGCATTAAGCATCCTATCATTTATTTCCATTTTCCCTTTTGTCTGGATGATTCTGGGAATGACGAATACACCCGTGGATATCACATCGGGAAAAATAAAGATTGGCAGTAACTTGATCATCAATTTTCAAAATTTGTTTTCCAATGAACTGAATTTTACTCGTTCCCTTTGGAATTCAGCAATGATCGCTCTAGTGACCACTGTGTTTGCATTGCTGATTTCGTCAATGGCAGGATATGGATTTGAGATTTATCAAAGCAAGCGAAAAGACTTGATTTTCAATATTCTACTGCTATCGATGATGGTTCCTTTTGCGGCATTGATGATTCCTTTGTATCGAATGTTTTCACAATTGAACGGAACGATTTTGGGAATCAATAGTTTCTTAGTTGTAATCTTACCATCTATCAGCACTGCTTTTTTGATCTTCTTCTTCCGACAAAATGTTAAATCCTTTCCAAAAGATCTAGTAGAAGCCGCTCGATTAGACGGTCTAAAAGAACTAAGTATTTTTTTTAGAGTATATATGCCGACGGCTAAAAATACCTATGCAGCGGCAGCAATCATCACATTCATGAGCAGCTGGAACAATTATTTATGGCCCTTAGTGGCTTTGCAGTCTCCTGATAAACGGACGGTTCCGCTTGTTTTATCTGCTATGGGTGCTTCCTATACACCAGACTATGGAATGATCATGGCTGGATTAGTCATTGCTACTTTACCAACTGCCATCGTATTTTTTGTTTTGCAAAAGCAATTCGTTCAAGGAATGATCGGCTCTGTAAAATAAAAAACAACAGTAAGTGCGTCCCTACAAAGTCATCTTTTCCAAGTAAAAAGATACTTTTGGGACGTGTGTTATTTTATGGCGAGAAAAATTAAATGATAACGTTTTAAATTTCTACTCGAAAACTCTTTCATTTTAAGGTAAACTTAAAGAGTAAAGGAGGAGGATACATGCTAAAAAATTTTAAAGAAGTGATTGCTGCCATATTGCCGATGACCGTCCTGATTGTCATTTTAACGTTTGTTTTTGCGCCGTTAGAAGGAGAAGACCTCGCTTCATTCTTGGTAGGTGCGGCTACCATGATGATCGGAATGACGCTCTTTTTGTTTGGGGCAGACTATTCCATGATGGAAGTCGGAGATCTAGTAGGGAAATATATGATCAAAAAGAAAAGTTTGGCTGTTTTGGTCAGTTTGGGGTTTGCTATCGGGATCGTGATCACGATTGCCGAACCTTCCGTGCAAGTTTTGGGACAACAAGTATATGATATATCTGACGGAGAGATTGGCAGAGTGTTGCTGATTGGGATCGTCAGTGTCGGCACTGGAGTATTTCTAGCCTTTGCGCTGCTTCGGGTCGTATTCAAGCTATCCTATTATCAATTGATGGCTATAGGCTACATAGGCGTTTTGATCGCCTCGTTTTTCACTAGTTCCGAATTCATGCCGATTGCTTTTGATTCGGGGGGAGTGACTACTGGTCCAGTAACTGTTCCATTTATCTTGGCCCTTGCCGGAGGGATGACTAGTATGATCAAACAAAAGAAAAATGAAAATGACAGCTTTGGAATGGTTGGTATTGCTTCATTAGGGCCAATTCTTGCCGTAATGATTTTGGGGGTGATCTTCCAATGAGTTTCTGGCAGCAAGTGATAGATGGTATCGAGATCGTTACTATGGAAGTTATTTTAGCAGTGGCACCTATCGTGATTCTATTTGTTTTGATGAATATCATTAGTTTTCGTATGCGCAAGAAGCGTTTCTTTGACATTATGAAAGGCTTCTTGATAACGACTATTGGGTTGATCCTTTTCCTGCACGGAGTCAATATGGCTTACGTTCCGGTAGGACAGCATTTAGGTAGTACGATCGCTGGATTGCCCTATAATTATATATTGGTTCCCCTTGGCTTTTTGATGGGGTTCCTAGTAGGGTTTGCTGAGCCGGCGATTCATGTAATGGTCAAACAGGTTGAAGAATTGAGTGAAGGGAGGATCCGGTCGAAAATCATGCTGATGGTGATTTCGATTGGGATTGGCGCAGCAGTAGGATTGTCTATGTGGCGTTTGCTCGTCGGATTCTCTCTTTATTATTTCTTGATCCCAGGATATGGGCTAGCATTTATTTTAGGACGAAAAGTGGACAAGATCTTTTTAGCAATGGCTTTTGACAACGGTGGAGTAGCAACGGGTCCGATGTGTTCGACATTTATTTTATCAATGAGCGTGGCGATCGCTGCACAAATTGAGGGAAGAGATCCAATCATTGATGGGTTTGGTGTGGTTGCAATGATTGCATTGACACCAATATTATCCACTTTAGTACTAGGATATATTTATAAACGAAAAGATGAAAAAGACAGAATCGAAAAAGAAAGATTGCGAAAATTGGGGGAAAGCAAATGAAAGATCTTGTAGCATTGAATCTTCACATGATTGTGACGATCGTGGACGGAGGAACAGGTGAAGATGTCATCGACTTTTCAAAAGAAGCAGGTGCAGCTGGCGGAACGATCTTGCATGGTCGTGGTTCTGGTGTACATGATTCAGGGAAATTTTTAGGTTTGGACATCTCGCCAGAAAAAGATGTTGTTTTGACATTAGTACCAGATAGTTTGACGAATCAAGTGATGGATGCGATTGGTCAAGGCATCAACATCGATGTTCCAGGTAACGGGATTTGTTTTAGTATTGATGTAGATAAAGTAATTGGTATCACTAAGATTCATCAGTATCGGGAAATTATCGGGATGCAGGAACTTTTGGATGAAACTAACGATAGAGAAAATCCTGAATCATAGACAAGCATTTGAAGAAGAAATAAACCTAAACAAGAAGGCGGATGAACGTTATTTCCGCTTTTTTGTTTATGTTTTTTTCGTGAATACTTATGAAATAGTAAATTTTTATGAAATTCTTCTCTAAGCATCAGACTTTCTTTTCAAAATATGCTATTTTAAAAATGATGAAAAAAGGGGGAGAAAAATGAATTTTTTAGTTGTTTTAAAAGATACTCTGATTGAGCGGTCAACATTTCTATATGTTCAATTGCAGGAAAATAAAACATTGCTGCATTTTTCACCAGAGTTCCATCTAGAGGGACTAACATTAGGAGAAATTTATCAAGCAGAAGGGCTATCGGCTGTTTTGCACTTTTTTGAGGCAGAATTGGAATTACCGGTAAAAGATTATATCGAGCTTTCTCTTGAATCTTGGGATCGAGCAGTCGTTGAGCTATTCCCAGAAGGTTTGATGATCGATACGAACGATGAGAAGATTCATTTGACTGCAGCAGAACTACAGAAACAAATGCGTTATCAAATAGATGATGAAAATTCTTTTTCTATTTTTAGACGTCAGCAAAAGATTCTAAAAAGCTTTTTAAAAGTAATCAGTAAAAAACGGAATTTGATCAAAACGACTCAACTGTTGAAAAAATATCCAAATCTGCTTCATACGTCCATTCAATTCCCTCAATTGATTACGATGATCCATCGTTTTATACGTATGCAACAGCTACCATCTAAGAAGCTGTTTTTGCCATTGACGGACACATTCCGTGTAGTCAACAGAGAAGATAAAAAGAAAGTGATTGTGATCGACTTTACCAGAAATCGGAATGTCCTTCATCAAGTCGCAATGGAAAAGGCCAATTAAGGCTTTTTCTTTTTTGATTTTTTTGTCATAATGAATGATAGATGATGGAGGAGATAACAGGATGCAAACATGGTTAGAAAGACTGATACGGTTTCAGCAGAACTATCAAAAACTTATGCAGGGAAGATATGCAAAATTTGATCAATTGAATCGTGTTCTATTGATTATCGCACTTTTTTTTAGTTTACTAAGTCGGTGGTTGCCATATAGGATCGGGCAATTGTTGTTCATCGTCTTTTTCGGATGGATGCTATTTCGTTTTCTATCAAAAAAAATCTATCCTAGACTAAATGAAAATCAACGTTATTTGGAATATTTTGATAAAGTCAAAGAAAAATATCATCAGATGAGAAACAAAAAGCAAGCTAAAACGGAACGAAAAAGCTATACTTTTTTTGAGTGCCCGAATTGTCATCAAAAGCAGCGTGCGCCTAGAGGAAAAGGACGAATACGCGTGACATGCAAAACATGTGGCATAAAATTCGAAACGAATGTTTAAGGGAGAAAAAAATGAAATTAGTATTATTGCGTCATGGCGAAAGCGAAGCAAATTTTGAAAATTACTGGACAGGGTGGCTAGATGTCGCCTTAACAGAAAAAGGAAAAGAACAAGCAGCAGTAGCCGGTCAAAAAATGTGTGAAGCCGGTCTTCAATTCGATGCGGTTTACACCTCTGTTTTAAAACGCGCGATTCTTACCGGTCAAGTCGCACTAGAAGAAATGGGGCAGTTGTGGCTTCCTATAGTAAAAACATGGCGTCTGAATGAACGGCACTATGGGGATCTTGTTGGTAAAAACAAGGATCAGATGAAAGAAATATACGGAAAAGATCAAGTAAAGAAATGGCGCAGAGGATATACAGAAGTTCCGCCGTTAACTGCAGAAAACCGATTTGACCGCAGATATGATCATTTGGATCCACATTTGATTCCGTACGGAGAAAGTCTAGAAATGACAGTGAATCGGATCATTCCTTTGTGGCAAGATCAACTGGCACCAAAACTGAAAGATCGGAAAGATTTACTAGTTGTGGGTCATGGGAATAGCATCCGAGCACTGACAAAATATTTAGAAAATATTCCTGAGGATCAAATGGATACAATTGATATCCCGAACGCACAACCAATCCAATATACATTAGCAGACGATTTGACGATTCTAGAGAAAACAATACTTTAATCAACGTATTTATCTATAATGAAAGATAGAAAAAAGAAGCAAAGGAATGGAACAAAAAGAACATGAAAAATTATATATGGGACTTTGACGGGACATTGTTTGATACGTATCCCGCAATGGTAGATGGTGCTCAGCAAGCTCTAAAAGATTTTGGTATCAATATGGACAAAAAAGAGATCTACTTCAAAATGAAAAAATATTCCACCAGTTATTTGATCAATGAATCAAATTTGGACGCCAATGAATTTAATGAATGGTTTCATCGGTATGAGAAAAAAAGCAAGGAAGCTTCCCGTCCATTTCCAGAAACGAAACAAGTACTTGAAAGTCTAAAAATCAATGGAGGACGTCACTTCATCTTGACCCACCGTTTGACAGAATCGACATGGGAACTGCTGAAAGAGTATCAATTAGCCCATCTGATTGAGGAAGTAGTAGGGATTGATCAGGATTTTCCTCGTAAACCGAATCCAGCATCGTTAAATTATTTGATCGATACTTTTCATTTAGAAAGAACAGACACGATGATGATCGGCGATCGCCGTTTAGATATCGAAGCGGGGAAAAACGCAGGAGTCGTTACTTGTCTTTACGATATCGATCATTTTCTGGGGGAGATTCCTGCAGATCATGTGGTAGGAAATTTGAATGAAATCCTATCCTTGCAGAGTAACTTAAAAAAATAGTATCCCCTTACAAAGGAGATATGTTATAATTTTTATAAAGGAGTGATAAAATTATATGGAAATCAGAAGACAAAAAGAAGTAGTAGAAGCATTTCATTATGATATGAGATTACCGAACCAAGAAGTAGAAACAGATTTGAAAGTGGGCTTCTCGCCTTTGAAAGAAACGATCGAAAACTATCCGAAAGAACATAGCATCGTAGGAGCACGCTTAGAGTTCCGTTTAGTGTTTGATACATATGTTTTATCTGGAAGTGTGAGTCAGATCAATCATATCCTCAATCGGAAAATTGAAGGTCAAAATGATGTCACACAAGAAGAAGTGGACGAGCTAGTAGCACCGTTATTCGATATCGTACGCCGGATGTCTTATGAGGTGACAGAGATCGCCTTGGATCAGCCTGGGGTAAAATTGAATTTTCAATCAGAAAAACAAGAATAGACAGTAAAAACATGTCTGCGATAGTTTTAATCTATCGCAGACATGTTTTTTTATTACTAATTGTAAGCAAAAAGAATGTCATTTCGATAAAAATCGTCTAAAATGTAAAAGTCACTGAAAAAAATTTTTCAGGAGGATGGTTGAAGAATCATTCTCGGGAACCTTTACTTCCTTCGATGGACTTGTCATTAATAATATGAGGAGGAGAAAAATGACAACACTCATCACAGTTTTAGTGGTTCTAGTTTTTGCGGCATTATTATATGTGTTCTATCGTATGCAAAAGCGCCATACAAAATTTTCAACACGCGTCTTTACAGCATTAGGAGTTGGTATCGTCTTTGGCGGTCTGCTTCAATTGATCTTTGGTGTAGAAGACAAAGTCGTTACTCAATCAATGGAATGGATCGGGATCGTAGGACAAGGGTATGTATCATTCTTGCAAATGTTAGTTATGCCTCTAGTGTTCATTTCGATCATTGGTGCATTCACAAAAATGAAAGTTTCTGAAAAGCTGGGGAAAATCAGTGCAACTGTGCTGACTTCTTTACTTGGTACAACAGCTATTGCAGCATTGATCGGAATCGGTTCAACGATGCTGTTCGGTCTTCAAGGAGCTAAATTCACACAAGGAGCAGCAGAAACAGCACGGATCTCTGAATTGGCGACACGTCAGGAAACGGTTGAAAACTTATCGATTCCGCAGCAGATTTTATCCTTTATCCCTAAAAACGTATTTGCTGATTTAGCAGGTAGCCGTGCAACTAGTACGATTGGAGTCGTTATTTTTGCAGCCTTTGTCGGTATCGCTTATCTAGGTGTGAAAAGAAAAGCGCCAAAAGAAGCAGCATTCTTTTCAGATCTAGTCGACAGTCTGTATAAAATCATTATGCGGATCGTGACGCTTGTTCTGCGTTTGACACCATATGGGGTATTTGCTTTGATGACAAACGTTTTGGCAACAAGTGATTTTGCAGCTATCGTCAATTTAGGTAAATTTGTCGTTGCATCTTATGTAGCCTTGCTTGCTGTTTTGATTGTCCACTCACTGATTTTGATTGGTGCAAAAGTTAATCCAATCAACTATTTCAAAAAAGCCTTTCCGGTATTGAGCTTTGCGTTTACTTCACGTTCAAGTGCCGGAGCCTTGCCATTGAACATCGAGACTCAGACAAAAGCTTTAGGAGTAGACGATGCAACAGCTAACTTCTCAGCAAGTTTTGGTTTGTCTATTGGACAAAACGGCTGTGCTGGTGTTTATCCAGCTATGTTGGCAACGATCGTCGCACCAGCGGCTGGAGTGAATGTCTTTAGTTTGGAATTTATTTTGATGCTTGTGGCGATTGTAACAATCAGTTCTTTTGGTGTAGCCGGAGTCGGCGGTGGTGCAACATTTGCTTCACTGATCGTTTTAGGGGCAATGAACTTGCCAGTAGCAATCGTTGGGTTAGTTATCTCTGTCGAACCATTGATCGATATGGCACGTACAGCAGTAAACGTCAGCGGTAGCATGGTAGCTGGTATCGTGACAAGTGCACGCATCAAAGATTTAGATCGCGATGTCATCAATGATGATTCTAAAGTGATCGATGTGAATGCATAGTTAAAAACATACTAAGATTAGAGGGGAACATCATTTATCAATGATGTTCCCCTCTCTTAGTATGTTTTTTTATTCATTCCATATAAGTACAAAACATTTATTCCGAAAAGTGAAAACCTAGATAACAAAAACAACCAACTTATTTATTATTAAAGAGAAGCGTATTTAAGTAGGACGATTCTGTTGAGAGCTTTCGTAGATTTTCCCATTTTCCTATGGTAAACTGACAAAGTTGGGAATGTTAGAACAGATCGTTTAGGAGGAAACAGATGTTTACGAATGAAATAAAAATCATGCTTTATGTGGACGATGTAGAAAAAAATGCAGCGTTTTGGAGAGCAATTGGCTTTGCGGAAAAAGATCGTCAAGAAATGGATGGGACGCTTGTAATTGAAGTAGGAGTTGAGGACAGTCAAACCTCATTCGTGTTATATGATCGAGCGTTTGTTGAGTCCCATTCACCTGGCACAGCTACTAGTGCCCCATCTTTGATGTTTTACAGCAAAGATATCTTTGGACTATATAAAAAAATGCAGACGCAATCAGTCACATTAGGTGATATGGTACAGCTTGGAGAAGAATATGTCTTCAACTTTGCTGATCCTGATGGCAATTACTTTGCGGTTACAGGTAAATAATAGAAACAAAGACTTTGTTTTTCTGTGCAAAACAGGAAAGCGAAGTCTTTTTAATTCAAATAATAATATTATGTAAACAAAAAACGCATGCGTAATTATACACAAGCAAATAAATCGTCAAATGCGAACGCCTTCTTTATACTGTTTAGGAACGAAAAGAAGGAAGGAAGAAATACATGGATTATCAAGTACTGCTTTATTACAATTATACAAAAATAGAAGAACCAGAGGAATTTGCCAAAAATCATTTAGCCTTTTGCAAATCTTTGGATCTTAAAGGTCGTATTCTAGTAGCTGAAGAAGGAATAAATGGTACTGTGTCTGGAACCGTTGAAAACACGACTGCCTATATGGAAGCAATGAAAGCTGATCCTCGATTTGCTGATACGATGTTCAAGATCGATCCAAGCGAAGGACATGCCTTTAAGAAGATGTTTGTAAGATACCGTCCAGAGCTTGTAAGTTTAAAGCTAGAAGAGGACATTGATCCAAACCAAGTGACAGGTGCTTATCTTTCACCGCAAGAATTTAAAGAAGCTATTTTAGACGAACAGACAGTGGTGATTGATGCACGGAATGATTATGAATATGACTTGGGGCATTTTCGAGGGGCTGTACGCCCAGATATACGCAGTTTTCGAGAGCTTCCAGACTGGATTCGCGAGCACAAAGAAGAATTTATGGAAAAACGGGTAGTGACCTACTGTACTGGTGGTATTCGTTGCGAGAAGTTTTCTGGTTGGCTTGTCCGTGAAGGATTCAAAGATGTCGGACAGCTGCATGGCGGTATTGCTACTTATGGTAAGGATCCTGAAGTTAAAGGGGAATTATGGGACGGCAAGATGTATGTGTTTGACGAACGGATCGCTGTCGATATCAACCAAGTAGATAAACAAATCGTCGGTCGCGACTGGTTTGACGGAACACCATGTGAACGATATATCAATTGTAGCAATCCTGAGTGCAATCGTCAGATTCTTGCTTCTATTGAAAATGAAGAAAAACATTTAGGAGCATGTAGCGTAGAGTGTGCGAAACATCCACGCAACCGCTATGTTCAAGATCATGGAATCTCTCCAGAAGAAGCAGAACTGCGATTTGCAGCTTTAAATAAATAGAAAACAATAGTTTTGATTGTCGACCATTTCCAATATGCGCTATACTAGCGTTGAGGATGGTGATCCACATGAAATCATTGATTTATGCTATTGGCGATGTCCATGGTAAATATGATCTTTTTGTAAAACTTATTCACTATTATGATCCGAAGATCCATCAGCTTGTTTTATTAGGAGATCTCAATGATCGAGGACCTCGTACAAAGGAATGTTTTCTATTAGGAAAGCAATTAGTCGAAGAAACAGGAGCCATTTATCTCCGGGGCAACCATGAAGAATATTTTTTGCAATTTCTGCAAGCGCCGGAGGACTGGTATGCGCCTTATATCAGAAATGGTGGAAAAGAAACATTTGAAAGCCTACTTCACCCAGGTGCGTCGGAGGAATACTCCCCGACTGAAATTTCAATGATGATCCAATCAAGATACCCAGAACTGATTGAATTTTTAGTCCAGCGCCCCTTGTATTATGAATGGGAAAATTATCTGTTTGTCCATGCTGGAGTGGATTTGACAAAGAAAGACTGGCGTAAGACAAGTCCAAGAGACTTTATTTGGATACGGGAACCCTTTCATGAAGGGAAAAACAATACAGGTAAGACAATTGTATTTGGACATACGATTACACCAATGCTCCATGGAGATATGCAGACAACAGACCTCTGGATTCAGGATCATAAAATCGGAATGGACGGTGGAGCTGTATTCGGAGGGTCATTGCATGGGGTTGTTTTTGACAAGGAAGGTATCCTTCAAGACATTGAATATCAGAACAACGAAGGATCTTGGCAAGGAATCTGACGAATGGAAAGAATGAAGGAGCTGCGACTTTGTTGCGGCTCTTTTTATTTGTATAGAGAATATTGTTTCTTTCAGCAGTTTAACCCATGATAAAAAGTATGATAGAATAAAGAAGCAATTTTTAGCAGAAAAGAGGCATTTTAATGACGGAAAATTTGAACCAGACAATCATTCAGCTTGTACAAAAAGAGCTTTCAGACTATCGTCCCAAGCAGTTGACGACTGTACTTAATTTGTTAAATGAAGGAAACACCGTTCCTTTTATCGCGCGTTATCGAAAAGAAATGACGGGAAGTCTTGATGAAGTCCAGATTCGTGAAATCGAAGAGCGGTATGCCTATCTTGAAAACTTAGAAAAACGAAAAAACGAAGTGATTCGGCTGATCGATGAACAAGGGAAGCTGACCCCTGAGTTAGAAACAGAAATCACGCAATCCGTAAAAATGCAACAAGTGGAAGATTTATATCGTCCATACAAACAGAAACGACGGACAAAAGCAACGATTGCTAAAGAAAAAGGACTTGAACCACTCGCGCTGTGGCTGATGCAGCTTACAGATGGAGAGGTGCAATCGGAAGCAGAAAAATATATCGATAAAGAAAAAGAAGTCTCTTCTGCTGAAGAAGCGTTGCAAGGTGCGCACGAGATCATTGCTGAACAAGTCAGCGATAATGCAAAATTTCGGACTTGGATTCGGTCTTATACGTATAACAAAGGCATGTATGTCAGTCAAGTCAAGGATGAGCAAGCAGATGAAAAAGGCGTATACGAAATGTATTATGACTTTGCAGAACCTGTCCATAAAATGGTTTCTCATCGGATATTGGCCACTAATCGAGGAGAAAAAGAAGAGGTTCTCAAAGTATTCCTTCAAGTAGACGAAGCAGCAATTTTAGCTTACTTGGATCGCCAATTAGTGAAAAATCCTGCCTCTCCTTCTTCTTCCTTTGTAAGAGAAGCCTATCAAGATAGTTATAAACGCTTTATACAGCCGGCAATCGAGCGAGAACTGCGTAATGAATTGACTGAAAAAGCGGATGAGCAAGCCATCGCTATTTTTGGAGAAAATCTTCGCAATCTTTTGTTGCAACCGCCGCTAAAAGGTAAAGTCGTACTGGGATTTGATCCGGCCTATCGTACTGGATGTAAACTAGCAGTCGTAGATGCGACAGGAAAAGTTTTGGCAATCGAAGTCATTTATCCGCATAAACCTGCAGCACAAGCGAAAAGGGAAGCTGCTGGTCCAGCTTTTATCCAATTGATCAATAAATATCAAGTAGATATGGTAGCTATCGGGAATGGAACAGCTAGTCGGGAATCAGAACTTTTTGTGGCTGAGCAATTGAAATCAGCCGACCATAAAGCCTATTACGCCATTGTTAATGAAGCTGGCGCTTCTGTTTACTCCGCTAGCGAAATTGCACGAAAAGAATTCCCGCATCTACAAGTAGAAGAAAGAAGTGCTGTTTCTATTGCCCGTCGTCTACAAGATCCTTTAGCTGAATTAGTCAAGATCGATCCTAAAGCTGTCGGTGTAGGACAGTACCAACATGATGTTTCTCAAAAACGTTTAGCTGAACAATTGGATTTTGTCGTGGAAACAGCGGTCAACCAAGTAGGCGTGGATGTGAACACGGCTAGTCCACAGCTCTTGCAGCACATATCAGGATTGAATAAAACGACTGCCCAAAACATTGTCAGTTATCGTGAAGAAAATGGAGAATTTACTGCACGAACTCAGCTGAAAAAAGTGCCACGTTTAGGACCAAAAGCATATGAACAAGCAATCGGCTTCTTGCGAGTTCCTGGTGGGAAAAACATTTTGGACAACACCGGTATCCATCCCGAAAGTTATTCTATTGCGAAAGACATATTAATGACCGTCCATCTTTCAGAAAAAGAGCTTGGGACAGAAGAAGCAGTAGAAAAATTGACACGGTTATCCGCGGAGAAACTGGCTGAAAGTTTATCAGTCGGAGAAGAAACGTTAGCCGATATTTTAGCTGGGCTGACACAACCTGGACGAGATATGCGTGATGAGATGCCAGCGCCCCTATTGCGTACAGATGTGTTGAGTATGGAAGATTTGAAACCAGGGATGGAATTGACTGGAACGGTCCGTAACGTCATCGACTTCGGCGCATTTGTCGATATCGGTGTGAAACAAGACGGACTTGTCCATATTTCAAAACTTAGCAAAAAATTTGTCAAGCATCCTACAGACGTCGTGTCAGTCGGAGATATCGTGACGGTTTGGATAGAACAAGTTGATACGAAAAAAGGCAGAATCAGTTTGACGATGCTTTCCCCTTATGAAGAGTAACAATGAGGAGTAACAAAAATTGACACAAGAAGAACTGCAGCAGTTAGTAGAAGAGATATCATTAAAAAGCTTCCAGCGTCCTTTCAAGCACCAAGCAATGTTCAATCCACGCTTGCGTACAACTGGCGGGCGCTATCATTTAAACGATCATCATTTAGATTTTAATGCAAAGCTGTTTGAAGAGTCAGACAAAGAAACGATTACAGGAATCATCAAACATGAACTTTGCCATTATCATCTTCATCTCACTGGAAGAGGATATCGTCATAAAGATATGGACTTCAAGTATCTTTTGAAAAAAACAGGCGGGTTGCGCTATGCGCCAGCCTTGACGAAGAAACAGATAAAGATCGAATATTATCAATGCCAAGATTGTTCTGCCACAATCTGCCGCAAAAGAAGAATCGATGTACACAAATATCGTTGTGGAAGATGTCATGGGGAAATCAAATGGATTGAGACAAAGAGAGAAAGCCTCAATGAAGTATAAAAAATCAGATGAAAGGATGAAGCGTTTTTGGAAAAAAACGAGCAGAGAACTCTAAAAGACTGGAATCAGCTATTAGCCTTTTTAGCCGCACCTGATGAGAAAGATTTTGAGAAATTGTCGGCACCTACACTTATTTTAGCTGGAAACGGTCTTCCTATCTTAGCTGATAAAGCAGCACAAATGTATGTAAATGGTCAAGTAGAACGTTTGTTTTTGGTCGGCGGTGTGGGTCATGCGACTAGGATCCTTTATGAGAATTTTGAAAAGCAAGGATTTCATTTTGAAGAAGGCATGAGTGAAAGTGAAATCTGTCGTCAGTATCTGAAAGAAGTCTATGGTTTGCCTGATAAAGCTCTTCTGATAGAATCGAAGTCTACAAATTCTGGAGAGAACGCTACTTTTTCACTGGAGATTCTTCATTCCTTAGATGCTGTACCAGAAAAAGTCCTATTGATGAATGATCCGACACTGCAACGCAGGACTCGAGCAACTTTTGAGAAAGTATGGCAAAATGAACAAACTGTTTTCGTAAATGCTGTGCCATTTGTGCCGGAAATCCTTCACTTTTCTGAGGAGATCATCTTTACAGCAAAAGAACTGAACCACCAATGGCCGAAGGAATATTTCTATGCACTGGTGTTAGGAGAAATGGAGCGACTCCACGACGATGAGAATGGCTATGGTCCGAAAGGAAAAGATTTTATTCCTCATATTGATATATCAGAAGAAGTTTGGTCTTCTTATACAAGAATCAAACAGTCAATAAAAACGGATTTTTCCCGTACATGACCTTTTTAGCAGGCGAATCCTCCTTTCTAAATAAATTTGGTTGAAATTTTCAATCGTTTATAAGATAATGAGGAGCGTGTTGAATGTAATAGTTAAAAGAATGGACGCTAGATAAGAGAAGAGGATTCAAATGGAAAATCAAAATAAATTGTATCATTTCGTTGGTATCAAAGGTTCAGGAATGAGCTCCTTGGCTCTTGTTTTACATGAACAAGGTTTAAATGTCCAAGGATCAGACATTGAAAAATATTTCTTTACACAAAGAGATTTAGAAAAAGCAAATATCACGATTCTGCCATTTAACGCAGAGAATGTAAAACCAGGTATGACGATTATTGCAGGAAATGCATTTCCTGATTCACATGAAGAAATCCAGCGAGCAAAAGAATTAGGTTTGGAAGTGATTCGCTATCACGACTTTATTGGTCATTTTATCCAAAACTATACGAGTATCGCTGTAACAGGTTCTCACGGAAAAACAAGTACGACTGGTCTGCTCTCTCATGTATTGAGTGGTGTCCGTCCAACAAGTTATCTAATTGGAGACGGAACAGGGCATGGTGATCCGCAAGCGGAATTCTTTTCATTTGAAGCCTGTGAATATCGCCGTCATTTCCTTGCCTATTCACCAGACTATGCGATCATGACAAACATCGATTTTGATCATCCGGATTATTATACAAGTATCGACGATGTATTTACAGCTTTCCAAACAATGGCTGGACAAGTGAAAAAAGCTATTTTTGCGTACGGTGATGACGCTTATTTACGCAAATTAGAAGCAGATGTGCCGATTTATTATTATGGTGTCACAGAAAATGATGATATCCAAGCACGAAACATCGAACGTACAACATCCGGTTCTGCTTTTGATGTCTATCATGGGGATGAATTTGTTGGACATTTCACTGTACCAGCATTCGGCAAACACAATATTTTAAATGCTTTAGGTGTTATTGCAGTCGCGTATTTCGAAAAACTGGATCTGAAGGAAGTTGCGGAAGAAATGCTGACTTTCCCAGGAGTAAAACGTCGATTCAGTGAAAAAATAGTAGCAGACATGACCGTAGTTGATGATTATGCGCATCACCCTGCAGAAATCAAAGCAACCATTGATGGCGCACGACAAAAATATCCAGATAAAGAAATAATTGCAGTTTTCCAACCTCATACGTTTACGCGTACGATTGCATTGATGGATGAATTTGCAGAAGCACTTGATTTAGCTGATAAAGTTTACTTATGCGATATTTTTGGTTCGGCTCGGGAAGAACAAGGAAACGTTAAGATCGAAGACCTTGGAGCGAAAATCAAAAAAGGTGGAGAAGTCATCAAAGAAAATAATGTATCTCCATTATTAGATTATCATGATGCAGTAGTAATCTTCATGGGTGCTGGAGATGTTCAAAAATTTGAACAAGCGTATGAAAAACTTTTAAGCAGCACGACGAAAAATGTACTGTAATACAATTACTGCAGTGTCCTTATAAAAATAGAAAGAGGGAGAGTGGCAAAATTCTTGTCATGCTCCCTTTTTTACAACTTTTGATAAACGGCGTTCAAAAGCTTGCATCTGCGGTAATAAGC
>NZ_KV817732.1:0-8898 GCF_001814765.1 Enterococcus sp. HMSC061C05 | reverse complement strand
CATCAAGTAATAAGAACAGCCAAACAAAAGCAGTTTCTCATGTTTTTCGTTTGGCTGGACTTATTACCGTAGATGCAAGTTTTTGAACACCATTTACTCAAAAAAGGTTGTGACAACATTCTTGTCACAACCTTTTTTTATGCCCGTTCAATCAAATTGATCCAGCTTCCAATATTCGATCAGATTATTCAATTTTTGACCATAATCAGGATCTGTCGCGTATGTTCCTGTTAATGCACGGGTAGCATCTCTGTAAGAACGTGCATTGACTTTCCATGTCCCCGCATATCGGTTTGGGTCCCAAGAAACACCATATCTTAATTTTAAGGCGTTATCTAAGAAGGATTGGTCAGTGGACTGATAGACCCGAAATTTTGAATTGACAGGGACAACGACACCATTGATCACTTCGTTAGATATATGCCAGATATAGCCATACTTTCCTTCATCTTCGCCGTCTTTGAATTTCATCCCAAAGAAGTTATTCGCGTGCTGAGCTAGATAGCTTGTGCCATATCCTGTTTCTAGGATCGCTTGAGCCAACATGACAGAAGTATACAAGCCATGAGCAGGCGCGATACGATTCGCACTTTGGCTGACAGAATTGATGAATCTTCCCTGAGGTGTCTGATCATTCACTTGTCCTAGAATCGTCAGTTGGTTTGGCTGATAGCCGCTTGGCCGCCGGTCGTTTTCAACAATGGTTAGCTGGATACCTTCAACAGGCAAATTCATTCTGACAGAGCCTGCTTTTTGTCCATTTGATGCCCAGCCTAACCAGCCTCTGGAACGAACAAAGGCACGATAATAAATATCATAGTTTTCAGCAAGTTCTCCTGTTAACTGAAAGGAAAAGGCTTGAAGAGAGCGATTTTGTCCAGTCGTTCCTGAAATCGCTCCATTGGATACAGTTCTGGTCCAACCGCTGTCAGCTATGTGTGAATCATATTGGATACCGCCAGTATACCTGGATGTTCCTAAATTTGCGCGAATCGCTTCAAATTGTCTTCCTTGATTTGCGTAGCTGATCGAGTTGTTCAGGCTCGTTTGGCTTACCCAGCCAATATTCGATACATGTCCTTGCAACGTGATTCTAGGTGGAGCTATACGAAAGGCGCGAGTAGTTGCACCAGGTGCGGCTCCTCCTTTCCTTACTAATACAATTTGAATCGCTTCTGCACGGTAAGCATAGCCTTGTGTGCCAGCTGATTCACCGTTCTTTGCCCAGTTCATCCAGCCGAATTCTTGTGCATGTACACGATAATAAACGTCATATCGGGTGCTGATTGTGCCAGTCAGATTGATGCGGATCGCCTCAATAGGCAGATTTTGTCCAGTCGTACCAGAAATCGTGCCATTTTGTGCCCAGTTGGTTTCCCAACCTTTGTTAGCGATATGGGATTGATAAGTGATACCGCCACCAATTGTATTTTCAGATAAACGCAGTTGCATTGCTTGAAGACTTAACCGTTGGCCAGTCGTACCAGCTTGATTAGCAGCATCTGTCTGGCCTAACCATCCTCTGTTGGTTACGTGAGTATTCGCCAATACGGATGGTTCCTTTTCGATATAAGAAATACCGTTAGTAGCAGGGCCGGAACTGTTTTTGTCCAATAATTGGATTTCAATTGCTTCGATTTGATGACCGTATCCAAGTGTTCCGGAAGGATTTCCGTTCATTGTCCAAGGAAGCCAGCCAAAATTTCGTACATGGACTCTATAATAAACATTGTAAGTTGCTGCTAATTGTCCAGTTAATCGAATATTGATTCCTTCAATCTGTTTGACTTGTCCAGTCGTTCCAGAAATAGCGCCGTTAGCTACCCAATTTTGCCATCCTGAACCTTGGACATAAGAGGTGTATTCAATAGCACCAGAGAGGGAGGATGAAAGATGGATACGAAAAGCTTCTACTTGTAAAGATTGACCTGTTGTTCCTGAAAGTTGACCGCTAGAAACATTTGGCAGCCAACCACGATTTTTGACATGTGTACTATAAGTAATAGATGGACGTGCAGTACGCAAGGTAGATTCATCTGTCTGTGGCACTTTGTTTTGCGGCTGGAAAGAAGAATCAGTTGTTTCTTTTGAATCAGATGCTGTACTTTCAGCTGTTCCTATCTGTTCATTTGAGGAATCAGTCTCTACTGATACTGGATCCTCTGGTTGGAATTCTTTCTGTGGGACAAAAACGATTGAAGAATCCTTTGCTGTCAGCACATAAAACACTTGATCGCTGATTTGGACTGCTCTTTGTACGTGATAACTTTCTGAATGTGAAATGGTTTCCTCTGATTGTTCTAACCAAGCTTGATCAAGTGACAGAGAGGTAACAGCTGATTCAGAAAGCTGACCTTGTGATGCTTCAACTGGAACTGTTTTTGGCTCATGAGCAGTTACAGAGTTTGCTGCTACCCATCCTTCATAGTTTGCTGTTTGGATATGTACCCAAGTTGTTTGATCCGATAACGCTACTTTATCCGTGATGAGGGCTGGTCCAGATATTTTTTGATGTTCTTCTTGGCGATAGAAGGTAGGATAAATATCTGTTTCATTCAGAGTCGTATAGGTTTCTGTCATACTTATATGTGTTTGAATGATAGGACCAGCTGCAACTTCTGAGTAATACGCACGTACGGAAGAAAGAAAATGCTCCTTGTCTAGAGTGATCGAATCGTCAAACATCAAGAAATCTGCTGATTTTTCCAAGGGTAAAGAATAGGTTTTGATTTTTTTTGCTACATAATAGGCCAGATAATTGGTGACTTGTTCTGTTGGCTCTGTTGGTATGACTAGTTGGATCGTTCCTTTATCCACCCATTGTCCATCGGGTAGCTGGACATCAGTAGAGACGATCTCATACACACCTTGCGTATCAATGTAGCTATGAGCAGATTGCTGCTGAATGAACGATTCCTTTGTTTGTTTTGAAGCTGAAAGGTGGATTTTATCAGGTTTCATTTGTTCAAATCTACCATTTGCTCCTTGCAAAGAGGGATTTCCAGAGGTTTTTGGCGGTGTAAAATTTTCTACTGCAGAAGAGCTGTCTTCTAGATTTTGATAGGAATTCTCTCCAGATAGGCTTGATTGGGATGGTGCGCTTTCATCTTCTGATAGGGTAGATGTTTCTGTTGTTTGAACATTTGCCAAAACGGTATCAGCAAATACGAGACTATTAGGTAACAACGTCGCATTCACTAAGAGAAATACTGCGGCTACTATTCTTTTTCTCACATCATTATCCTCTCTTTCTTTTTTATTGTTCCTTCTTTTCATTCTACAAGAGATTTCTTTTATTTACACTCATTTCTATTGAAAGCCTTTGTTTTTTAATTTCACAGCTGATTCTTTGACTTTTTTCTTTTTTTATTCTATTATTGACAAGTCAATCGTTGACTAGTCAATTATTAGAGAGGAGGAAATTATGTCTTTAGAAGAGATTAGCCACCTTTTATATCAAATCAAATTAGCCGATCAAAAAATCGTCCAGATCTTTGAGGAAAATATCGGTATAAGTCTTACTAGATATGAGATCATGATGAGACTGAAAGAAGAAAATCCATTGCTGCAAAGCAGTTTGCAAGAAAAGTTGCAGATTGATCAAGGAGCAGTTACACGTCATCTGAAGGTTTTAGAAGCAAACGGCTATGTTTCGCGTCAGAGAAATCCTCAGAACAATCGGGAAGTGTACGTAGCACTGACAGAAAAAGCCCAGCAGAAAATCGAGCATTGTGAAATGGACCATAAAGATACAGGTTCCGTGCTGTCCCCAGCTTTCAGCGATGCAGAAATGAAACAATTCCTAACACTTTTAGATAAATTGAATACCCAACTTTGCAATATAACAACAGAAACGAAAGAGGTTAATAATAATGGAACAAAAAAATGATTTTTCAACAATTATGACTGGTAGAAGATCCGTTCGCGTATATGATGAAACATACAAAATCCCACACGAAGAAATGCTGGAAATGATCAAAGAAGCGACGACTGCTCCTTCTTCTGTCAACATGCAACCATGGCGCTTTGTGGTCGCTGAAAGCGAGGAAGCAAAAGAAATCTTGCGTCCTTTGATCCGTTTCAATACGAGACAAAATGATACTTCTTCTGCAATGGTCATGATTTTTGGCGATATGCAATGTTACGAATATGGCGAAGAAATCTATAACCAAGCTTACGAATCAGGGAAGATGCCAAAAGAAGTCAGAGATCAACAATTAGCTGCGATCATTCCTTATTACAAGAGCTTTTCAAGAGAAGAAATGAACGATGTAGTCAAAGTCGATTCTAGCTTAGCGGCTATGCAATTCATGTTAGTTGCACGTGATCATGGCTATGAAACAAATCCAATTGGTGGATTCGAAGCAGATCAGTTGGCAGAGGCATTTGGTTTGGATAAAGACCGCTATGTTCCAGTTATTATTTTATCAATAGGAAAAGCGGTAGAAGAAGGTTATGAGTCTGTTCGTTTAGCACCAGAAAAGATCACTACGTTCAAATAAAAGGTTTTCAGTTACTATTCAGTAGCTATTGCTTTTTTTGAATCGTGTGTGGTAACCTAATAAAAAAGGAGGTCGGAAAAATGACTGCATCGATGAAATTACGTTTTGAACTTTTGAATAACAACTAAATAAATTCAAAAGACATGTATAAACAACAATTTCATGGGTGGAGTATGTCCATTTTTTCGAACGACAGTAGAATAGGTGAAAGCTATGACAGATTTGATGATTTAGTCATAGTTATTTCGTTCAGAGTAGGAAAAGATGTTATGCAGTTTTTTTGCAAACAGATTTTTCTGCTCTTTTTTAGTATCGATAATTGTTGTTTTACATGAAATAGGAGTGTAAAACATATGGAAAATTTAGCAATAAATATAACAAACCTGCAAGTTCGTTTTGGTAACCAGTTAGAATTATCTATTGATTCTCTTCGTGTCTATCAGCAAGATCGGATAGGGATCATAGGAGAAAATGGAGTCGGTAAATCAACGTTGCTGAAACTGATAGCCGGAGAACTTATCCCCAATCAAGGGAAAATCCAAACAGAGATCACTTTCAACTATCTGCCACAATTAACCTATCTTGCTGAAACAAAGGATCTGAATTTGGAATTAGCCAGTCATTTCCAGTTAAAACTGGAAGAAACTTCGGAACGGAAATGGAGTGGAGGGGAAGAACGAAAGATCGAGTTGATACGTCTTCTTTCTTCTTATGAACAAGGGATGCTTCTAGACGAGCCGACGACCCATCTAGATAGAAAAAGTGTGGATCGACTGATTGAAGAGCTTCGTTATTATTATGGCACGCTGATTTTTGTTAGTCATGACCGCTATTTTCTAGATGAGCTGGCAACGAAAATCTGGGAAGTAAAAGACGGAGAAATTCGAGAGTTTTCGGGGAATTATAGTGCCTATCTCACTCAAAAGGAATTGGAGAAAAAGACTAAGCTACGAGAAGCAGAGTCGATCATGAAAGAGAAAAAACGATTGGAAAAATCGATCCAAGAAAAGAAAAAACAAGCGGAAAAGTTGGAAAAAGTGTCTAGTAAAAAGAAAAAGCAACAAATCAGACCGGATCGGTTGTCTTCCTCTAAACAAAAAGACAGTGTACAAAAAGCCATCCAAAAGAATGCGAAAACATTAGAGAGAAGACTCCAAAAAATAGGAGAAACAACTAAGCCGCAACAGATGAAACAAATCCGTTTTCCAGTACCAAAATCTTTTGCACTCCACAATCGTTATCCAATCATGGGACAAAATATCCAATTGGAAAGAAACGGAAGAATATTACTGATAAATAGCGATTTTCAATTTTCTTTAGGTAAAAAAATCGCGATTGTCGGCGAAAATGGTTCAGGTAAGACAACCTTATTGGAACATATCCGCAAACAAGGAGAAGGAATCCTCCTTTCGCCGAAAGTAAGCTTTCAAGTCTATCAGCAAAAGGATTATCAAATGACATCTGAAGAATCCGTCATTCGTTTTGTCATGAGACAAACAGAGTTTTCGGAATCGCTTGTCCGTAGTTTGCTGAATCACTTAGGGTTTGCTCAGGAAACTCTGACGAAACCGTTGTGTACGTTAAGTGGGGGAGAAGCGACCCGTTTGACGATTGCTTTGCTTTTTACTAAGCCAAGTAATGTATTGCTGTTAGATGAACCGACTAATTTCATTGATATGGCAACGATCGAAGCTTTAGAGCAGCTGATGCAAGTATATCCGGGAACGATTTTGTTTACTTCTCATGATTCCTACTTTGTCGAACGTACGGCTGATGAAGTTTATGAAATAAAAGGGCAGAAAATAAAAAAAGTACTTACGAGAAATTTTTAAATGTGCTACGATGATTTTCGTGACAAATTTAAAGGAGTGGTACAGATTGCCTACAAATAAAAAAGAAGGAATAATTTTTACAACAATGATGTGTTTTTTGATGGTCTTGGGGATGAGCGCGTATAATTTATGGCTGCATCAAGATCTTCATTTATCAAGTTTGTTGATTGGTCTAGTGCCTGGATTCGTGGTGGCTTTCATTTTGGATGTCTTCATCATCGGTGTGCTGGCGAAAAAAATTGCCTTTAAACTACCAGTAAATCCAGAAAGCAAGATCCAAATGATCTTAACTATTTCCTGCTTGATGGTTTTAGGAATGGTCACATGTATGTCTTTGTTTGGTGTGATCATGGAACAAGGAATACCTGATCAATTATTCTCTGCTTATATGAATGCTTGGAAAATGAATGTGATTGCCGCTTTACCGTTGCAGTTGATCATCGTTGGCCCACTTTCAAGAAGTGTGTTGAAAGCCATTCAAAGCAATGAATGATGGAACACTGTTTATTTGAAAAAAAGGTTGTGACCTGCTTTTTGTCACAGTCCCTTCAATGCAGTTCTAGAAAGAAAAACGATCCGAACGATAGGTTTTTGCCTGTCTTTCGGATCGTTTTTCTTTTTCAGCTGTATCGTTCTTTTAGTGAAGATGATTCGTTGCTTAATAGATAAATCTAGAAAGGTTCTGTTTATCCATTACTCAAAAAACGGCTGCATTTGTTCTCTTACTTGCTGACACCATTGGAGTTCCTGCTGACAAAGCATGATTCGGCGCTGGATCACAACATAACGCCCAAATTCTTGTCTCTTGTCTAGCGAGAGGTCATTCAATTTTTTTTGATTTTTTTGCATGATTTTGTTCAGCTGTTGTTCTCTAGTGAATAGCAGTCCAGTAGCTGTTGTTTTGTCGAGTGTTGAAAAAGCATAGATTTTTGCTAAAAATTCATCTTTTTGCGTAGGAGCTGGGGTCTCCTCTTTGATCCATTCCTCTACAAGGGCACGTCCTTCATCAGTCAAGTGGTAGATCTTTTTTTGAGAGTGCTCGTCTTTGTCCAAAACGGTCACATAACCCTGCTGGTCTAACTTGGCAAGCGTCGTATAAATCTGACTGTGATGAGCTTCCCAAAAAATCGTGATCAGCTGCTTCAATTCATACCCAGAACGCGGTTTGGATAAAAGCACGCATAATAATATATAGGCTAAAGTATTCATAAAAATCCTACCTCTCGTCTTATTTTCTTTATTATATCACAGTAAAATTTCCATGTTTTACATGTGCATATTGACATGTAAAATAAATCATGTATGATGCTAATAGAGAGAAAGGGATGGAAATATTGGAGAATCAAATAGATATACAAGAACAAACAAATGAAGAAACAAAGGGGAAAAGTTCGGCGCTAGTTGTAGCAGCTACCTGTATGATCGCTTTTATGGGAGTGGGCCTAGTAGACCCGATCTTAAAAACGATTGCTGCACAGTTAAACGCTACGCCAGCTGAAACAACCCTGTTATTTACTAGTTACATGCTAGTCACTGGTGTGGTGATGCTATTTACAGGTTTCCTATCTAGTCGGATTGGCTTGAAAAAAACATTGATGACCGGATTGTTTATCATCGTTGTATTCGCTGGTCTTGGTGGATTATCTGGCAATATCGGTATGTTGATTGGGTTACGTGCCGGCTGGGGAGTCGGGAATGCTTTATTTGTCTCTACTGCTTTAGCAACGATCGTCAGTATTTTAGTCGGTAACACAGAAAAAGCAATCATGATGTATGAAGCAGCACTTGGCTGCGGAATGGCTGTTGGCCCGCTAGTCGGTGGGGTCTTGGGCAGCGGTTCATGGCGTTATCCATTTTTTGGGGTAGCCTTTTTGATGTTTTGCGGTTTTATAGCCCTAGCGGTACTTTTACCTGAAACTGAGAAACCAAAGAGAAAAGTAGGCCTTTGGGAAGGTGTCAAAGCGTTAAGCAATCATAAACTTCGTTCAGTTGGACTGATCGCATTGTTATATAATTTCGGATTCTTTACTTTACTTGCGTATGCGCCATTTTTATTGATTGGCTATTCTGAATTAGAAGTCGGTTTTGTATTTTTTGGCTGGGGTGTGCTTCTGGCTATTGCTTCGATTTTCTTTGCACCGGCTCTTGAGCGGAAGTTTACGACTTATCGGACGATTTTAGCTGCATTTGTCTTATTCATTATTTGTTTGCTGTTATTAGGAGCTGGAACTTCTATGCCAGTCCTTGTACCGATCAGCATTGTGTTAGCAGGATTTTTCCAAGGAATCATCAATACATTGTTGACGACGATTGCTATGGAAATACCCGGTCTGCAACGAAACGTTGCTTCTTCCAGCTATAGTTTTGTCCGCTTTTTCGGTGGAGCTTTAGCACCATTTATTGCAGGTGTGATCGGCGAACATATTGGTGAAAGCTATGCGTTTTATTTTGCAGGTGCCATTGTTCTTATCAGTGTATGTTGTATCATTTATCACCGTAATTATTTTGCTACAAATGAAGAAGAATAAGAAATCAGAGGTTGTGAAAAAGCTGTCCTGCATCAA
>NZ_KV817731.1:0-16244 GCF_001814765.1 Enterococcus sp. HMSC061C05 | reverse complement strand
ATTTCTTGAAGCTGATCACTTCTGTCACAACCTCTTTTTTTACTGCTTATTTTCTGACATCGCATTGCTTAATGCGGCAAATTCTTGTAATGACAACGTCTCTCCACGACGTTTTGGATCGATTCCAGCCGTTTCCAAGCTTTTTGCTAACCATGCTTTTGTCTGATCATCTTTGCCATACGAATGCTGCAAATTATTCCAAAGCGTTTTTCTTCTTTGCTGAAATGCAGCTTTTGTCAATCGGAAAAATGCTTTTTCGTCCGTCACTTCTACTGCCGGTGTATCTCTTCTTGTCAGTTTCAAAATCGCTGAATCTACATTTGGCTGAGGGACAAATACTGTTTTTGGTACGATGAAGGCTAAACTGGCTTCCATATAATATTGAACAGCAATCGATAATGAACCGTATGCTTTCGTTCCTGGTTCAGCAGAGATTCGATCAGCTACTTCTTTTTGCATCATGACGACTAATTCATCTACGACCAAATCCGATTCAAGAAAATGCATCATGATGGGCGTCGTAATATAATAAGGTAAATTTGCTACGACTTTTAACGGAAGCTCTTCATGAAATGTTTCTCTTACGGCTGTTGATAAATCCGTCTTCAGAATATCTTGATGTATGATGGTCACATTGTCATAGGGTTGCATCGTATCAGCCAATACAGGAATCAAACGATCATCAATCTCAAATGCTACGACTTGCTTTGCATGCATCGCTAATTGTTCTGTCAATGCGCCAATTCCTGGCCCAACTTCGATCACGTTCGTTCGTTCATCTATTTGCGCAGTTTCTACGATTTTTCTTAAAATGTTTGGTTCAGTGAGAAAATTTTGTCCTAAACTTTTTTTAAATGAAAAACCATGTTTCAATAAAATCTCTTTTGTTCTAGAGGGTGTCGCGATTTCACGATATTCACTCATGTTGTTCCTCCACTATTTTCATTGCTTGTGCGAGCTCTTTCGGCGTGATACGAAACATCTTCAAACGTTTTTCCAATTGTTTGCCGTTCGTATAACCGATACGCAACTCATCACCTAGTTTTTCTCGTTTTTCTTTTGCTTGTGCTCCAGCTATTAAACCATAGTCTAAAAGGTCTTGTCTAGTGATTTCAGAAACAGCCGTTTGGGAAATGTCTGGCGTCACAACTTTTTTCAATGCTTCTAAAATAGCAGCATCACTTGCATGTTCAACACCAAGACTTCCCTTTTTCTTTGGTTTAGCTTGTGTACGCGGCAAAAAAGCATGTTTTGCCTGAGGAACAGCTTCCATAATGATTTTTCTTATTTTTTCTCCTGAAAAATCAGGGTCGGTAAAAACGATCACCCCTCGTGTCTCTTGGGCATGTTCAATTTGCATCAGGATATCTTCATTGATAGCAGAACCGATCGTTTCTATCGTATCTGCATCAACTACTTCCCGTAGCCTTCTTGTATCGTCTTTTCCTTCAACGACTATAATCTCTTGGATCCTCATCTTATCCATGTTCGCTTAGACCAAATAATCGGTGCGCATTTGACCATGTTTGGGCAGCCACTTCTTCTGTTGGCAGATTCCGAAGTTCAGCAATCTTTTCTACTGTATAACGAGTATAGCCTGGTTCATTTCGCTTTCCTCTAAAAGGAACTGGTGCCAAATAAGGGGCATCTGTTTCCACAAGTAATCGTTCGATTGGTACATTTGTTGCAGCCTCTTGGACGTCTAATGCTTTTTTGAAAGTGACGACACCGCTAAATGAAATATGCATCCCTAAATCAAGAAATCGTTTTGCCCATTCATAATCACCGCTGAAACTATGCATGATTCCACCGATATCTCGAACATCTTCTTCTTTTAGGATTTGATACGTGTCTTCAAGTGCTTCTCTAGTATGGATACTGATTGGAAGGTTCATTTCTTTTGCGATAGCAATCTGTCTGCGAAATACTTTATCTTGGACTTCTTTCGGGTCTTCCATCCAATGATAATCCAAGCCAATTTCCCCTAATGCTACAACCTTTGGCAAAGTCAATTGTTCTTGTAATTTATTTTCGATTTCTTTCGTATAACTGCCAGCCTCTGTCGGATGCCAACCGATAATACTGTATATATTTGGATAGTCATGGCTTAATTGCAAAGACTTTTTAATCGTTGGCGTATCGAAGCCCACGACCGCCATTTTCGTTACCCCCATTTCTTGTGCTCGCTGAATCGTTTCTGGAATATCTTCATTGAACTGTTCCGCATTTAAATGGGTATGAGAATCAAATATCATGTTTATCGCTCCTTTTCATTCTTACTTTAGCACATTAGCACTGCTTGCAGAAGTAGCAAAAATCAAAATAGAAGAACTTGTTTTGTTGAAACAGAAAAAGCACGAAGATCCAGAGGACTTAGTTCGTACTTTTTCTATCTGTTGTTGAAATATTTTACTCTTCTGAGCGTTTTTTCTTTTTTTGATAATAGACTGGGATACCAATCAAGGTAACACCTATACCGATCAATGCTAATTTCGTTTGCGTCATCATCGTCATACCTAAAATGAAAATAGCACCGAGAATCGCAATAATCGGAACGATTGGATAAAGTGGTACTTTATATGGGCGTGGCAATTCCGGCGCTTTTTTTCTTAAAATAAAGACACCGATAAAAATCAGTAAACTGAATAGCCACATCACAAAAATCAACATGTCGGTTAAAAAGTCGAAAGAACCAAGGCTCATCATAATACAAGCTACTGCTAACTGGAAAATCGCAGGAACATAAGGTACCGTAAATTTCTTTGAAAGCTTTGTCAGCTGTTTGCTGAAAGGTAGCTCGTCTTCCAAAGCCATCGCATAAGGCACACGAATCCCAGTTAAGGTATACCCATTCAATGCCCCGTATACCGAAATCAAAATCCCAATAGTGACCAGTTTTCCGCCGATTTCTCCAAAAATGACGTCTGATGCTTCAGAAGCTGCGTTCAAATTACCGGCAAGATGATCAATCGGCAGAGTTTTCAAGAAAACAAAATTGATCAATAAATAAACGACAGTGACAAAACTCAGCCCAAGTATAATCGCTTTAGGCAAATCTTTTTCCGGCCGTTTCATTTCACCAGCCATTGCGCCGACGCCTAACCAGCCGTCATAAGCAAACAATGTTGCTAGCAACGCACTGCTCAAGCCTTCGACAAAAGTAACCTCTTTTCCAGCTTCGATTGGAAATAGCTGGACAGTTCCTTGTCCTGGTGTCAATAATCCCCATACGACAATCACGGCAATTGGTATCAATTTAACAATCAGCGTCACTGATTGTACAGACGCACCGACTTTTGTTCCTAATAAATTCAATCCTGTCACAGAAACAGCGGTAATCACTGCAATCAACAAAAGGTAGTCGGTAGATAATTGTAATAAGTTCGTCAATTGTGTCGCAAAGATAATCGATAATGCAGCAATATTAGCAGGGAAATAAATCAAGCTTTGCGCCCATCCTAATAAAAAGCTAGGCAGCTTTCCATAAGCTGCTTCAATATATTTGACAGCTCCACCAGTTTCTGGGATCGCTGTAGCTAATTCAGCCACTGTCAATCCAGCACAGATCGTTAAGAAACCACCCAAAAGCCAAGCTAGTAATGTCAAACTTGTAGACTGCGTGCTTGCAGTAACAGCAGCGGTTTTAAAGAAGACCCCTGCGCCGATCACGGTTCCCATAACGGTAGCTAATGCGCCAAACAGATTGATTTCTCGTTTTAGTTTGCCTTTCATTCCCATCCTCTTTCTTCTTTGAAATTTGGTATAATTTTCATTATAACTGAGAATATTTTAATTTACCATTCTTTTTTCTCCACTTTCAATGAAAAACTCCCTCTTAAGACGGATGTATTTCCTCTTTATTTTGCGTATACTAAACCTACCTTTTCCACGAAGGAGGAACAGTTTATGGATTTTAAGCGTTCTTATCCGAAATTAGCAGATTATTTATCCAACCGAATCGATTTTTCTCGTAAAGAACAGCAGCAGTCCCGTTGGCATTGGTTCACGTTGATTTTATTTGGATTATTGACCATTGCGACGTTATCACAAAAATTGATATTGCTGACTGTGTTCATCGCAATCGTTGCATTGATCAAAGGCCCCGGGATGATTTTGTGGGGGATGTTGTATTCCTTTCTAGTGGGGTTATTCCCACCTATCGGTATTTTGCTTTCAGCGATTTTCTTTTTATTGAACATCGGAACATTTACAAAGAACTGGCGGATGACCTTAGTAGGGATCTATTTTTATTTTTATCCCTTCGGAGTGATGGCACTTCGTGAAGTCATGCATTGGAATAATCATTGGTTTTCAGCTGGTGCCTTGCTTTTAGGATTGATCTTGCTTCATGTGATGTTGACGAAACTGTATCAGCGTTATGGTATTGGAAGAACGATTTTCTGGTATGTCTTTTCGATTCCATTTGCACTGCTTACTGCGCTCTTACCAAGCCGTTTGAAGACAAAAATAAAAGGTTACCATAAAATCAAATAATCGGATTTTTACAAAATAAAGAAAACAATCATCGAGGTCAAAATCGATGATTGTTTTCTTTATTTTAAATACTATTAGTAGATGTCAACAAATTATTGCTTTCAAAATCCTTGGATGTAAGAGACAATAAAATAAAAAGGAGCGCCAGATGAACCAATTAAAAACCGCCCGTCCACTTATCATTATGTTGCTTCTTTCTGTCTTTACGATTCCTATCAGCCTTTTTCTTAATTGGCAGACAGAGGAAAGGAGCACAAATATTTTATTCAACTATTCGCAGCCACTTTTTCTTTTGTTTTTAGGAAGCTGCAGATTCCATCGGTGGGTAAAGCTCGTCCTTCTTTTTCTAGGATACAATTTATATGGTTATATGTGTCTTTATTATATGATTGGCTTCCATAATCACCATTGGGGCAATTGACAGGAATTAAAAAAACTCGCAAGCAACATTGTCTTGCGAGTTTTTCTTATGATTTTATGCGATCTCTGAGCCATTCGGCATGGATTTTGGTGCTTCAATCACTTGTAAAGAGCCATCTGGTGCTTCTGCGGAAAGGATCATTCCTTGACTGATTTGTCCACGCATCTTTCGTGGTTTCAGATTTGCGACGATCACTACTTTTTTCCCAATCAGTTCGCTTGGATCAGGATAGAATTCAGCGATTCCTGACAAAATTTGACGATCTTGGCTGTCTCCAGCATCTAGTCGGAATTGCAACAACTTATCTGCCCCTTCTACTTTTTGGCAGTTGATGACTTCTGCTACTTTTAGTTCAACTTTTTCAAATACATCAAATTTGATTTGTTTTTCTTTCGTTGAAACAAGTTCTGTTTCTTCTGGATCCCATTTGACTGTATCTTCGTTTGTTTGAGTACCTTCAGACATTTTTTCTTGGATAAAAGCAACTTCTTCTTCCATATCCAAACGTGGGAAGATTGGTGTACCTTTTGCAACTACTTTTGTTCCTGAAGGGAATTCGCCAAAGTGCAATCCTTCAAGATTCATCGTTTCAGGGTCCAACCCTAGTTGATTGAAGATCTTCTCTGGCGTTTCTGTCATGATCGGTTGAAGTAAAATTGCGGCGATACGCAAGGATTCAGCTAAATGGATCATGACACTATTCAATTCAGCTTTCTTTTCTTCGTCTTTTGCTAATACCCATGGTTCTGTTTCGTCAATGTATTTGTTTGCACGAGAAATCAGCACCCAGATTTCAGCTAACGCTGTATTGAATTCCATTTTTTCCATTGCATCATGGTAACGTCCGACAACGTTAGCAGCCGTCGTAGACAGTTCACTGTCAAATGGAGTGACAAGTGAGGCATAATCAGGAACGAGTCCATCACAATATTTATTGATCATAGCGATCGTACGATTCAATAAGTTCCCTAGATCATTTGCCAGATCATAATTGACACGAGAAACAAAATCTTCTGGCGTAAAGACGCCATCTGACCCAAATGGCACAGCACGAAGCAAATAATAACGGAGTGCATCTAAACCATAACGTTCCACAAGCATTTCAGGATAAACGACATTTCCTTTTGATTTAGACATTTTTCCATCTTTCATCAATAACCAGCCATGACCAAATACTTTTTTAGGTAGAGGCAAATCAAGAGCCATCAGCATGATTGGCCAATAGATCGTATGGAAGCGAACGATTTCTTTACCGACCATCTGAACATCTGCAGGCCAGTATTTTTCGAATAGACTTTCATCCTCGGACCCGTAGCCTAGTGCAGTGATGTAATTGGACAATGCATCGATCCATACATACACCACATGTTTCGGATCACTCTTGACTGGTACCCCCCAAGTAAAGGTTGTTCTTGAAACTGCAAGATCTTCTAATCCTGGTTTGATAAAGTTGTTGATCATTTCATTTTTACGAGATTCTGGTTGGATGAATTCAGGATGTTCTTCATAGTATTCCAACAGACGATCTGCGTATTTGCTCATGCGGAAGAAGTAAGATTCTTCTTTTACCAATTCTACTTCGTGTCCGCTTGGCGCTTTACCGCCGATCACATTGCCTTCATCATCTTTGTACACTTCTGCAAGTTGTGTTTCCGTAAAGAATTCTTCGTCAGAAACAGAGTACCAGCCTTCATATTCACCTAAGTAAATGTCTCCCTGTTCTAATAAACGATCAAATATTTTTTGAACAGCTGCTTTATGGTAATCATCTGTCGTACGAATGAATTTGTCATAACTGATATCAAGCGTTTTCCATAATTTTTTGACATCAGCCGCCATTTTATCTACGTATTCTTGCGGTTTTACACCTAATTCTTCTGCTTTTGTTTCGATTTTTTGACCATGTTCATCCACTCCAGTGAGATAAAACACATCAAAGCCCATCAACCGTTTATAACGAGCAATTGCGTCACATGCAATCGTAGTATATGAGTTGCCGATATGAAGTTTGCCGCTTGGATAATAGATTGGCGTAGTGATATAAAAAGTTTCCTTTTCTGCCACGGGGCTCTTCCTCCTTTATCGCATGATGCGAATTCGTTTCCTTGCTAGTATACCATAAAAAAAGCAAGCTGTTAGCTTTTTTTCAAAATGAAAAAGTCTGGATAAATGACTTCTTCTCTATGATGAATCCCTCCTTCAAAAGGAAGGACAGAGGGAATAAATGCTATTTTTCATCTTGTTTCATGTTTAGTTGGAGACGGCTTTTTATTTCTCTTCTGACTCGTGGTATAATAAAGACTATCTATTTTAGTAAGGGACTGGAACGATCATGCAGAAGAAACATCTTTTTTTTACACTTAGTATTGCTTTTCTTTCATTAGCACATTTGATATTCAGCTATTTTTATATTCGTATGTATGGTTATTTTAACCTTCATGGGCATTTGAACAGTTTCATGACAGTCGCATGGCTTTTACGTTTTGTCATTGACGCATATATCGTTATTTGCGGCTTCTTTGCCGTTCGTGAAGAGCGGTATAAAGTATTACCGTTTTATCTGCTTTTCTTTTTATTCAATCTAGTACTTCCATTTATTTTTCATATTTAAGGGAGAACCAAGGATTTTCCAAGTAAATCCTTGGTTTTTTTTCAGAGTCTGCTACAATAAGGTAAAAAGTACTTTTAATGTCAACGGAGGTGGTCTGATGAACCGATTTGCTTCTAAAGAAGAAGAAAAATTATATTATGAACATGAAGCAAGTGAAGAAGATTTTCTTAACTGGTATCAAAAACAGGAACGTCCAGAATATGACAAGCCCTCTTTGACTGTCGATATCGTACTGATGTGCTATAACAAAGAAGAAGATCAGCTGAAAGTATTGCTGATCCAACGAAAAGGGCATCCTTATCGAAATTCATGGGCATTACCTGGTGGTTTTGTCCAAAAGGATGAGTCAACTGGAGAAAGTGTCTTAAGAGAAACAAAAGAAGAAACTGGTGTAGTTATCTCTAAAGAAAACATTGAACAACTGCATACATTCAGTACGCCTAATCGAGATCCGCGAGGTTGGGTCGTCACAGTCAGCTACTTAGCTTTTATTGGAGAAGAACCGCTGATCGCCGGAGATGATGCTAAAGAAGTACGCTGGTTCACATTGGAACGTCACGGCAACAAAATCAATTTATCGAGCGGAGAAGTGGCTATCTCACTTGACTTAGTCACTGGAGAGTCTTCTGGCAAAGATACTTTAGCTTTTGACCATAGTCAAATCATTTTGAAAGCATTCAACCGTGTAGTCAATAAAATGGAACACGAACCGCAAGTTTTGCAAGTTTTAGGTAAAGATTTCACGATTACAGAAGCTCGAAAAGTATTTGCAAAGTTCTTAGGAATCGATTATAAAACGATCGATCATTCCAATTTTAAGAAAGCTATGCTCCAATATTTCGACGAGATTGGCGAACGTCCTGTAGGAATCGGTCGCCCTTCAAAAATCTATCAGCTCAAGCCGGGGCATCATGAGTAAGGATTGTGAAGAAAGGGCTCCGTTCTAAACACTCAAGAAAAATGGAAAGACGCTCTTTGTGTTTTGCGTTTTTTGCTCTATACTTTGGCGTGTCAGTAAAATTCTTCGAATAAAAAAATAACAATAGCAGAAAAAACTCGTACGAATTTTTTCTGCTATTGTTTTATTGGTTTGTCATAATTAGTGAGCTTTTCTTCAAAAGAAAATTCCTAGAAACAAAAGTCAATCAGACTTTTTATTAACAAGGCGAACCCTAACGCTCCTGTCAGTTTCATTCATTTTTTATTCCTTGATGACCGAATGCCTGCCTAGTTGTTCTAACACTTGGCTCTTTCTTACAGAATTGCTTTCTTCTGCTCCGTCGGTATTGATCAAAAGAAATTTTTTATTATACCATTGAGACTTATAACGCAATTTTGTTATTAATTTATGCCAGTCATGAATAGAAAAATCAGCATGTGCCTCTTCTTTTGGAAAAGATTCTACAAATAAGTAGTCATATTGTTTGACCAATTTCCCAGATAATTGTTCAAGATAATCTTCTCGCTGGTTCTTTTGTTTCAGATAAAGATCCATTACTTTTCTCTTTTGTTTCTGATAATTGCTTGCCTTATCTAACCTGGTCTTTCTATGGTGAGCGGAGCGGACTTTTACGCTTAATTTCCGCTGTGCATGCTGAAGTTTTTCTTCTGTCTGGTCAAATTTTGGCAAAGTTACTTCTATGGGCTGCGATGTTTCGATCAATGTTTTTGGATGATAGGCAATCCCAATCCATTTAGCTGAAGATTCTTTTTTTATTGATGAAACATCACAAAGTAGTGCGACATAGAACTCTTCATTATATCGAGCAGAAATCGTAGCGGAACGAATCGTGCCTTCGACTGGACGGTGCTGGTTTATCTTGATCAGTTCTTTTTGTTTTGGTAATTTTAAATGACCGTTTTTCAGATAGACCGTATGGGTTTGATTATTCGTCGTATAAGATTGCCACATACTTTTTTTCGTTTTAAGCTTTGGAAAGCTGGCACGTCCCTTGAAATAATTGCGAAAAGCTCGGTCCAAATTAAGCTGTGCATTTGCTAAAGCAAGACTGTCTACCTCTTTTAAGAATGGGTATTCTTTTTTTAACGTAGCAGGCGTGAGCGAAAAATCGGCCACTCCTGTTTGTTGCCAACTTTTCTGCCGTTCTTTCAGCAAATGGTTATAGGTAAATCGAACACAGCCAAAAGTACGGATCAATTGCTGTTTTTGTTCTTCTGTCGGATACATACGGAATTTAAAAGCTTTTAGCATCTATGTCCCTCCTAGTTAGCAACCAGAAGAGATTCCTTTTGTCGTTTTAATTTTTTTGCATAATATGGGACTTCCTGCTCAGTTGCATAAACAAAATGTTCTGGTGCGATTTCACGAAGCTGACGTACTTGTCCGTCATCTGGTTCGGGTTGATATTTGATTCTTCTGCGCTTTCTCTCATGATCTGGATCTGGCAAAGGAATAGCAGATAACAAACTTTCTGTATAAGGATGGACACCATGATTATAGATTTCATCACTTTTTCCCATTTCTAATAACAAACCGTTATGCATTACACCGATTCGGTCGCTGATATGTTTAACCATTGATAAATCATGCGCAATAAATAGATAGGTCAATTGATGTTCTCGTTGGAGATCTTGCAATAAATTGACAACTTGGGCTTGAATGGAAACATCTAATGCAGAAATCGGTTCATCGCAAATGATAAATCGCGGTTTTACTGCTAATGCTCGTGCAATACCAATACGCTGGCGTTGTCCTCCTGAAAATTCATGGGGATAACGAGTGCCATGGCTCGGATTCAATCCAACGGTTCTTAATAGATCATCGACTTTTTTGGCACGTTCCTCTGGTGACTTAGCTAACCCATTGACATCAATTCCTTCCGCAATGATATCTCTGACTTTCATCCGAGGATTCAGCGAAGCGTATGGATCTTGAAAGATCATCTGAACATCATGTCGGAATTTCGTCAATCCTTTTTTGTCTTTGATCTTCGTTACATCTTGACCGTCGAATAATATCTCACCGTCAGTAGGTTCATTCAAACGAATGATCGTACGGCCAGTAGTGGATTTTCCGCTTCCAGATTCTCCTACTAAACCAAATGTTTCTCCTTCATAGATGTGAAAGCTGATGTCATTTACAGCATGTACTTCATTCTTTTTTCCTACATTGAAATACTGTTTCAGTCCTTTAACTTCAAGTAGTTTATTTGGCATCAGCAATTCCTCCTTGACCATAAGTATGTTTTTGTTTCTCTTTAAAAATAGCCCAGCGACGTTGGATTTCTTCTGGTGGCGTCACTTTAGGCGCTTGTGGAGCAAGTAGCCAAGTTGCTGCCTTGTGCGTTTTTGATAGTTCAAAAAATGGCGGTTCTTGTTCTGCATCGATTTTCATCGCGAATTCATTTCTTGGGTAGAATGCGTCTCCTTTTGGCGGGTTCAATAAATCCGGTGGAGAACCAGGAATGGCGTACAATCGGTCGTTCGCACTGTCTAATGTCGGCATTGAGCCAAGCAGTCCCCAAGTATAGGGATGTTGCGGGTTGTAGAAAATCTCTTCGGATGTTCCTACTTCAACGATTCTTCCCCCATACATAACAGCTACACGGTCAGCAACGTTTGCTACTACACCAAGGTCATGAGTGATAAAAATGATTGATGTATCGATTTTTGTCTGAATTTCTTTCAGCAGTTCCAAAATTTGTGCTTGGATAGTCACATCAAGTGCTGTTGTGGGTTCATCAGCAATCAGGATTTCCGGATAACATACCAGTGCGATCGCAATCACGATCCGTTGGCGTTGACCTCCTGAAAACTGATGGGGATAACTATTGATACGTTTCTCCGCTTCAGGTATACCAACTAATTTAAGCAGTTCTAATGCAGCTTTTTGTCCCTCTTTTTTCGAAACTTTATTATGCTTTCTAAGAGACTCAGCAACTTGTTTCCCAATAGGCATCGTCGGATCTAAAGAGGTCATTGGATCTTGGAAAATCATTGCTATTTCTTTTCCGCGGATTTTTTGCATCTCTCTTTCTGTCTTTTCAACGATGTCTTTACCTTTAAAGAGGATTTGCCCAGCATCTATATTGGCATTGCTCGACAGCAAGCGCATGATGCTTCTGGTCGTCACTGATTTTCCGCTTCCAGATTCCCCAACGATCGCCAATGTTTCTCCTTTATTCAAATGAAAATTGACACCGCGAATCGCTCGTACCTTTCCAGCATACGTATCAAAAGAGATTTCTAAGTCTTTCACTTCTAAAATTTTCGTCATCGTCCTCACTCTTTCATTTTAGGATCAAAGGCATCACGCAATCCATCAGCAAGTAAGTTAAAGCCAATCATGATAACCGATAAAGTTACTGCCGGAATCCATAATAGATAAGGCAGATACAGGAATGTCTTGTACCCTTCGCTCAACATCGTTCCTAATGAAGCTGACGGAGGCGTAAGACCTAAACCGATAAAACTTAAAAAGGCTTCGAAGAAAATAGCAGATGGGATGCTAAACATCATTTGAATAATAATGACACTGGAGATATTCGGCAAAATATGTTTGAATGCAATTTTCATTCTTGATTCACCTAATGTCAATCCAGCTAGAACATATTCTTGATCTTTTAATTTCATTGTTTGTGCACGAACGATACGTGCCATTGGTATCCAGTTTGTGATGGCCATAGCAGCCACGATGGAAAAAATTCCTGGTTCAAAAACGACCAACATCAAGATCATGACAACGAGGTTTGGAATTCCTGACAAGATTTCCAAAAAACGTTGCATCGCATTATCGACACGTCCGCCTAACAAACCAGATATTAACCCGTAAGCTACACCAATCGTTACATCTAGTAATGCAGCAATAAATGCGATCAACAACGAGATTCTCGTTCCCATAAATAAACGGCTTAATACATCACGGCCCAAACCGTCTGTTCCTAAAAAGAAACTTACGTTTGAAGGAACGTTTGCTTGAGCATATTTATCCACCAGTTCACCGCCGACCATTGCTTTTCCATTCAATCCATCGATATTGATTCCCGGAATACGAGGAGGCAGATTGATATAAGCCACATTTTGGGCAGTTGGATCATGTGGAGAAACAAAGATCGTGACCACAGAGATCAAAATGATGACCAACAGTAAAAACATTGAAATAACGGCAGCTTTGTTTTTCTTTAAACGGCGCCATGAATCTTGGATAAAATTCAAAGAAGGCGCAGTAATCTGCTCACGTTCTTCTTCGGTATTTTTTTGTAATGGAAGAAACTCATCCGCAGGAATATCTGCGACTGTTTCATAACGCTTTGGTGTCATTTCCATTTATCCTCGGCTCCCTTCTGAAACACGAATTCTTGGATCAACTAGACCGTACAACAAATCAACGATCAAAATAACAAAAATCAACATAAATGAGTAAAGGATCGTTACAGCCATGATCGTAGGATAATCATTTGTTGTGATCGACTTAACGAATTGTTCCCCGATACCAGGAATAGCAAAAATATTTTCTACCACCAGTGATCCGGTCATCAATGCGACAGCCAAGGGTCCTAATAAAGTCATCAATGGGATCAAACTATTTCGAAGACCATGTTTAAAGGCGATTTCCCAACGGCTCAACCCTTTTGCTTTTGCTAATTCCACGTAATCACTATGCAGTACTTCCACCATTTCCGTCCGGATAAATCGAGCAGAATCAGCAAGCGGCGACATGGCCAATGCAATTGTCGGCAAGATCGTGTACACAAAGCCATCCCATTTTGCGATTGGTAAAACTTGTAATTTGATTGCAAAGATATATTGTAGTAGAACAGCAAATACAAAGTTTGGAATGGAACGACCTAATATCGCTACAAGTGTAGAAGATGTATCTGCCCATGTATTTTGCTTCATGGCAGAAATCGTTCCTAAAATCGTTCCTAGGACTGTTCCAAAGATAATTGCCTGTAACCCTAATTGCAAAGATGGTCCGATTCTTCCAGCTAACAAATGTGCGACTGGCTGGTTTTTAAATTGGAAGGAAATTCCAAAATCGCCTTGAAGCAAATTAGAAAGATAAATCCCATATTGTACGATAACTGGTTTATCCAAACCGACTTGTTTATTTAGCATCTCGATTGTTTCAGGACTCAAACGTTCCTGATTCGTATATGGCGTGCCCGGCAGCAATTGCATCAAGAAAAAGGTAATTGTTGCAATTAACCAAAGCGTGATGATCATGAAAAAGACACGTTTTAATACATATTTGATATAACTATTCACTAATGTTTCCCCCTAGCTTTTGACTTCTGACAGATGTTTCGCTACATTATTAGATAATGAACCAAAAATAAAGGAGCAATCAAATGAAAAAAAAATCTATCCCTTACGCAGTAGCTTTTCTACTGATTCTGGTTATTTTAATAAAAAACGTCATCAACCATTCCTTTACACTCATTCAATTATCTAATGATCTATTCTTATGGTCATTGCCGTTTCTGATTATCGGCGGTTTTTTATGGGTCTTTTCTTCGGGTTTCTTTGATCATTTTCAGCGATCGGTCCATCTTGCACGAACAAGGAACCGAAAGAAAAAACCAGAATTTTCCTCGCTCTCGTCTGCCAGCTACGGTATGTACAGCTTTTGGCTGATCATTGCCGGAATACTAATTGCTCTTTCTGCTATTTTCATGCTTTTTTCTTTGTTAGGATAAGTAAATATGAGAACGAGGTTGCGACATTTGCCGCAGCCTCGTTTTTTCTCATGCTCACGGTATTAACGATTATTCTTCAACGTATGTCCATTTGTAATCCCATGAAGCGCCTGCAGCATGGTGAACGATACCTTTGATTTTTTCATTCACTAGGTGACCTTCTGCTTTTTGGTACACCGGAACGACACCCATATCATCAGAGATGATCTTGATTGCTTTTTGGAAATCATCCCAACGTGCTTGTTCATCGCCAGCATCTGTTGATGAAGCTGCTTTAACTGCTTCGTCATATTCTGCATTGCTCCAGCGACCACGGTTGTATGAATTACCTGTGACAAACAAATCAGTAAAGCTGCTTGGGTCTGCATAGTCAGCAGCCCATCCACCTAGTACTGCGTCAAAATCACCCGAAGTTGAGCGGTCAAGACGTACAGAGAATGGAACAGGTGTTGGTTTGACTGTTACGCCATCCAAGTTTTCTTGGATTGAGTTTTGAACATATTCGATTACTTTTTTCGATGAATCATCATCAGAAGCCATCAAATCAAATTCTAAAGAATCAACGCCCAATTCTTTTTTCGCTTTTTCCCAATATTCTTTTGCTTTGTCTTTGTCATAAGAAACTAATTTTCCAGCTTCTTTTGCAAAGTCTTCGTTCGTTGTTGGACTTTTTACCATATCTGATGGGATCAATCCTGTAGAGACAACTGATCCGTCACCTAGTACTTGTTTTACTAAAGCTTCACGATCGATAGAATAAGAAATAGCTTTTCTTAGGTTCACATTGTTGAATGGTGAATTCTTTTCGCGTTGGTTGAATTCGATATAGCTTGTTCGTGCTTCTTTAACAGAAGTATAAGCTGGATCGTTTGCGTTTTGCTGTGCTAATTCACCAGACAAGATCACATCATCTGCTTGGCCATCTTTGAATAAGTTCAAAGCAGTAGAAGATTCTTTTACTACACTGACTTTGATTTCAGAAAGTTTTACTGTGTCTTTGTCCCAGTAATGGTCATTTTTCTTATAAGTCCATTCTGTATCTGTTCCTGGTCCATCGAAATCTTCTAATGTGAATGGTCCATTATAAACAGCTTTATCACTTGCAGATGCATAGGCATCCCCATTTTCTTCCACTACGGATTGTTTTTGTGGGAAAAATGATGGGAAAGCAAGCAGGTATTGGAAATATGGTGTTTGTTTCGTCAATTTGATTTCTAATTCATAGTCGCCAACTGCTTTGATCCCTAGTTCTGATTTATCTTTCTTTCCAGCTGTGATGTCTTCTGCATTTTCAACTGGCGCATACAGGTAAGCATATTCAGAAGCTGTAGCTGGGTCTACTGTTCGTTGCCAGCCATAAACGTAATCCGCTGCTGTCACAGGATCACCATTTGACCATTTTGCGTCTTCTCGTAATTTGATTTTGTAAGTTAATCCGTCTTCACTGACTTCTGCCAACTCGCTAGCTCCTGCCGGCTGTGGTTTGCTGTCTTCATCAAGACGGTAGATTCCTTCATAAACGTTATTCAATGCTGTAAAACTGATTGTATCTGTTGCAACTGATAAGTCAGCTGTAGGCATTTCTTGAGGCACGACTAAGTTAAATACGCCTCCTCCATCTGCTGAACCGCTTTTTGCTGAACTACTGCTTGTGGCTGAACTGCCGCCATAACATCCAGCAAGTACAAGGCCGCATACCGCAACCAAACCAAATGTAAATTTCTTTTTCATTTTACGTACCCCTTTATTGGAATTTTCAGAATAATTAATATTTTCTGAAGTTGTTTAAGAGTTTAATGAATAATTATTAAAAAATCAACACTTTTTTTTGCCTTTTTCATAAAATAATGATTTTTTCGTGAGGTTTCAAGGAATTTTTCAGAAAAAATAGCTTTGTACAAGGTTTTCTATTGTCTTTCAGTAGCCATTAAATAATTTTTGTTATATTGTCTATTATTGCCATACAAAGATAAAAAAGAATAAACAAAAAGGAACTCTGACAAAAGTCTTGTCACAGTTCCTTATCCGAATAAACGGTGTTCAAAAGCCAGTTTCTCGG
>NZ_KV817730.1:0-73304 GCF_001814765.1 Enterococcus sp. HMSC061C05 | reverse complement strand
GGCAGAAACGATCATCGGCCAGTCCAGTAAGTGAAAACAAGTATACTATAATAAAAAAACTGTCCGCCAATTTTTTTGGTGGACAGTTTTCACTTGAAAAATAAAGAAGCAAACATTCGGAAGTTATGCTAAAATGGCAATAGAACGCGTCCTGAGGGAATCGAACCCTAATACTTGTACACATTCAAGGTATGTCAGCATACAATAGGAGTGATATTATGTTGAAGGTTGCTATCTGCGATGATGAACCTGGCATTGCTAACTATGTAGGTAATTTGTTGCAAAATTATGATCCAGATTTATTTGAACCTTATGTATATTATGATCCGTCAAAGTTGATCAAACAAATGGATCAATTAAATTTTGATATGTATATTTTAGATATTGAATTTCCAGGAAAGAATGGAATAGAGGTAGCAGATTTTATTCGGCAAAATGATTTCAATGTTCCGATTATTTTTTTAACGAGTTATCGAGAATATATGGAAAAAGTCTTTAAATTACATACGTTTGATTATATTTTGAAGCCGTTGGAACAGAACTACTTTTTCCAAGTAATTGAAAGGGCTATCAAATATTTAGGAGTTTTAAATAATAAATTTGAGTTTTCCTATAGAAAAACGGATTATCGAATCGCGTTAAATGACATTTTGTTTTTTGAAAAAAATAGACGTCAAGTATTCATCAATATGACATCTCAAAACAAATATGTAGCAAATATGTCAACTTCGGAGATCATTGCTAAGTTGCCATCAACATTTGTTCAAACACATACTTCATTTATTATAAATATGGAGCATATAAGAGAAATAGGAAAAAACTATGTTCGATTAAGCAATTGCGAAAATACCATTGAATTGCCTATAAGCAGAAAGTTTAAAGCAGACGCTCTAACAAAGATACTTATGCGAAAGAGAGATTCATTCTAATGGAAGATGCTTTACTTCGAAATATTAGTCTAATAATGTACGTTTTTTTGCTCGATTATTTTTTCTCTGGAGTGGCAGTAAAAAAAAGTAAGACTTTCTTGATAAATTTAATTATTTGTACGATTATTTTATTCAATTTCCTTTCGAATCTTTTTTTACAGTTTGAATATTTACCTTATATTAATGTTTTCTTGAGTCTTTTTATAATTGCGAGTATTGCGAAGAAATATTTTTTATCAGATAGTGAGATTTTCTTTTGGATGTTGTTTCTACTAGCAGTTAATTTTATCTGCGAATCGGTTTCAGTCAAATTGATTCAGTTAGTAATTTTGAATCAGTTAGAAAATACAATTACTCATTATTCGATCCTATTTAGCACTAGTCTCACGTTGCTTATCGAAATTTTATTTTTCTTTGGCATGCGACTATTCCTTTCACGAAAAGAAACGCTACATAATCAAATTAATACTATATCTCTCTTAACAATGAGTTCAATTCCGATTATTTCAAGTATCATACTTTTCGGGTTTCTTATGTCAGAAGTAAACATGGCCATCAATAGAAGGATAATAGATGTTTTTATAACGATGGGAATTGTAATCATGAATATTTGTGTTTTATACCTTTACCACAGTATTTCTTTTCATCAAGCATATATCAATCAAATCTCTCTAGAGAAGAAGGCGCTTGAATCAGAAATAAAATATGTGGAGGAAATTAAAAAGAGCCAAGAGAATCTGAAACAAATTAGACACGATTTGCGAAATCATTTTTTAGTTCTATCTGGGCTGTTAGAAAATGAAGATATTTCTTCAGCTAAGAAATATCTGAGGAAGACGATGAAACAACAAGAAACGATTACTGACTTTTATACTTCAGATCCCATCTTGAATTATATTTTAAATGAAAAACTGACTATAGCAGAACAATCGGAAATTCAGGTCAATACATCGATTTTTATATCAGAAAATGTAAAAATTGATCATGATATTATAGCAATCATTGTGGGAAACCTAATGGATAATGCGATCGAAGCATGCACTCGAAATAACGGAAAAGGCAAAGATATCACCGTGATTATTAAGCAGTTTAAAAGTGATCTTTTCATAGAGATAAATAATGCTTATTTAGTCAATGAGAGATATACAAGAAAGGAAAGACAGAGTGCTGGTATAGGTATAAAAAGTATAAGATCTTTAGTCGAGAAAAATGGTGGAATCTATCATTCTTGGACTGAAGCTGATAGATACTTTGCAAGCATCGTATTGTTTGACGTTTATGAATAGAGACTACAGAATTTAAAAGTTAGTCTGTCTGGTTTTCCATTATTGGAATTTAAAGTATTTCTGTTTTTTTCTATGCGTTGTGTAAAGATGATCAGTGTCATTCCAATAATCAGAGCAATAAAAACTGACAGTATAAATGTTAATATTGTGTAATTCAATGCACCTAAAACGACAATATTTGAAACACCTATAATGTTTATAACAGCAGTGATAGAGGTGGTTTTATATAATTCAGCTATTTCAATTCTTCTCAAAATCTTCAATTCCTCCGTGATAGTGCTCTTAATGACAATGCGCCGGTGATGATTAACCAAATACTAACTGTTAGGATATTTTTTAGTTGAATAAATCCAGAGCCAAAAAAAGAAGTACGAATCAAATTGGCTGTTGGGACAAAAGGTAAGAAATCATATATTATTTTTGTCCATTCAGGCAGTCTATCGGCCGGATAAGTAATCGGTGAAAATAGTAACCCGCCAATCATGATGATTTGTGTCATTAAAGACACTCCGTTAGCGGGTAGCCAGTAAGCAATACAAAATCCGATAGAAATCATCGACATTTGAGTTAAAATCAATAAAGCGACAGACAGGACAGAAAAATGAATCGCTAGACCAAATTTTAGGGAGGAAGCAAGAAAAGACATCAGGATTCCTGGTAAAGAAGCGAATCCCCAGATAATAAAATCAGCCAATAGGAGATTGAATCGGGAAACGGGCAGTGTTCTTTGATAAGAAACGATCCCATTTTGCTTAGCAGTGCTTACTATCTGTGCCGATAAGACGCACCCAACAGCAATAATCCCAAGTACTATTGCACCAGAGGATAAATAAACAGCGGTTGTATCATCCATTGTAGGAATTAAAAAAGTGAGTCCGTAAACAATTGCTAATGATAGTAGCAGTTGGGCCACTGTAAAGACTGGTAAAAGTACCTTGTATCTTACTAGACTCCATCTAAGTAAAGCGTATAATTGAAATAATCGACTATCGGAAGGGTGTGAATAGGAATCGTAGCTTTGCTTATTTTTCATTCGTTAATCCTCCGTATGTGTTTTCTAATGTTTGAGGTGATAAGCTATAGTTCGTTACTTCTCTTGATGAAATCTTTTCATTAATCCATATCATTGCATCAACTACTTGTTCTTGTGACAAAGTGATATCGTAACGTAACTCACCCTTTTGTAAGATACAGCCAATATTTCTAGGTAATTCTTGCATTTCAAATTCCTTCTCAGAGAATAGTACAAGGTGCATTTGGATCGACGTTTTTTCTAACGATTCGCGAACATACGCATCTTTAATTAAAGTTCCCTTATCAAAGAGTAGATATCTATCTGCATATTGATCTACTTCGAGTAAATTGTGAGTTACCACAATTACAATGTGTCCTTTTTGAGCCAATTTTCTTAACGAATTCCAAATGATTTTTCTTCTTATCGGATCAACATCATTTGTAGGTTCATCAAGCAGTAAGATTGGTGGAGGGGCAACAATAGACATGGCAAATGAAGTAAGCCTTTGCAATCCGCCTGATAGTTTCTGCCCTTGTACATGAGCCCATTTCGAAATTTTAAGTTCTTGCATAATCTCTATAACATGAGTCTGGGTATCAGATTTATTAAATCCTCGTATCCTTAAAATAGCTTCAATAGACTGTTGCATGGTAACCCCATCTAATGGTGCATGAAATTGGGGCATCATTGCTGCAAATTGCCTAGCCATTTTCCAGTTTTTATTTAAAGAGTGGCCTTGAAAAGTAATACTACCGGAAGTAGGTTTTGTTACGCCTATGATTTGATTTAAGAAAGTTGTTTTTCCTGCACCGTTGTGTCCAGTTACAGCAACAATTTCTCCAGGGGAAAAAACGATAGTTATATTTTTATTGGCAAAATTACTACTATTTTTATATTTTTTTGAAAGAGAATGGATACTTAAATGATTATTCATAGTAAAATCACGTCCTAAAGTAGTTGATTGTTGGTATTAACCACACTAAAAGAATGAATATATCTGCACCCATTCCTAGAGCAAGGATTAATTTCGAATGGCAAGTCTTGTTATCAAACAAAAAAGGATCATCCCTAATCATATTTAAAGTTAAACGTATGTCAGTTATACTGTAGACTCGAAATTGCCAAGCATTAAGATTGTCGAATCAATGTTTTATCACCAAATTCGATAAATTAATAATAAAACAAAAATACGTTCAAAAATCTAAATGATACAATTAACCAAGTAGCTGTAATATTTAACATTATTCAAATTTTAGTGTATAAACAAGATGATTTGACATGAAAATAAAGTTATTCATACAAAAGAGATGAATCAACAAAAAATTAGAAGTATTAGAATATGTCTATAAACAAAAGGGATAAAAATCAATTATATGTACATTTTATGTTGGAGTGAATAGATTCTGGTGATTTAGTCGAAATGTGATTGATAAGTGGTTAGATGAACAGGTATAATAAGTGCGTATCTACTTTAGCATGTTGTCATGGAAGACATTCAAACATCAGCATTTCAAAAATAAAAGTGACTTGCGCAGCGTTGAGGATAGGAATTAACGGGTAGGCAAATTTTAGGAAAAGCAAAAAAAAGACACTTTCCGTCTCTGGTAGAAAGTGTCGTGAATCCTGCTATAAAAAAATAGAACGCGTCCTGAGGGAATCGAACCCCCGTCTCAAGAACCGGAATCTTACGTGATATCCACTACACTAAGGACGCAAGCACTGGGATAATTGTAACTAAACAGATAAAAAATTACAAGGGGATTGGACAAAAAAATGAAATTTGAGCAAAATTTTTCACAAAAACAGCAGCAGACACAGAAACTAGCCATGACGCAACAGTTGCAGCAGTCCATCCAAGTTTTACAATATAACAGTGAAGAGCTGTTGGCATTCGTTGAGAACCAAGCAATGGAAAATCCATTGGTGGAAGTTGTTGAGCCGGAATGGCAGCCAGATTACATAAAAGCTTCTTCATCTTCTTATGAAGGAGAAGAGACAAATTACCTAAATCAGATTCCTGATACAAAAGGGTCTTTATTTGATTCATTGATCGAACAAGTCCATTTGAATTATCGAGATACTTTTTTGAGGAAAATCGTTCTTTATCTTGTAGAATACATCGATTTGAACGGATTTTTGACGATTAGTTTAGATGAAGCTGGAAAAGAGATCGGAGCGACGCCTATTCAAATGCTCGATGCGTTGACACTGATCCAGCAATTAGAACCAGCTGGAGTAGGTGCACGTAGTTTGCAAGAATGTCTCATGCTTCAAACGGAACGGGATGATTATGCGCCGGAACTAGCTTATATCGTGCTAGAAGAATGTTTTGAGCAATTGGTGGAGCGAAAATGGAAAGAGATTGCGCAGCGTTTTTCTGTTGATTTACATGCTGTTCAGCAAATATTCGACTATTTGCAAACATTGAGCCCAAGTCCTGGACGAATTTTCGACCGTAGTAGCGAATTGTACATTATTCCTGATGTCCGGGTATTAGTGGACGATGAAAATGTACAAGTCATCTCAAACCGAAAAAACCAGCCGAATATCCGATTCCAAGAGACCTACTTCAAGCAAATGTCACAACAAGCAGATAAAGAAACTGAAAATTATTTAAAAGAACGGAAACAGGAATTCGAATGGTTGAAGAAAACGATCCTCCAACGCGGGGATACAATTTTGCGGGTTGCTCAAGTCATTGTTTCTCGACAAAAAGCTTTCTTTATCGACAAGGGGCGGCCAATCAAACCTCTTACGTTAAAGGAAGTTGCGGCTGAGATAGATGTGCATGAATCTACGGTCAGTCGAGCTGTCAACGGGAAATATTTGGAAACAGATTTCGGTGTATTTGAGTTAAAGAAATTTTTCACTGCAAGAATCCCTACTAACGGTGCAGAACAGACAGAAGACCTTTCGGCAGATACTGCGAAGAAAAAGTTGCAGGAATTAGTTGATCAAGAAGACAAAAGCAAGCCGTTGTCGGACCAGAAATTGGTTGAATTGCTGAAAAAAGATGAGATAGCGATCTCAAGGCGAACGGTAGCAAAATACCGTGATTTATTAGGAATCCCAAGTTCATCAAAAAGAAAACGTTATGATAACTGATCATCCAAAAGATCAGAAAAAGTATTTTGCTTTTTCTGATCTTTTTAGTTGAAAAACGAAAGAAAAACTGTTAGACTAACAGTCGTGAGGTTGAGATTTCCCTTTATTGATGTGAAATTTGAAAAGTTAATTTCTTTTTTTTATCGTATATGGGTCGTTTTAAGTCTACATTGGACGTAAAGTGTCCAACTAAGGAGATCGCTATGCTAGATGAAATAAAAATGATTGAATCTGTTGCACCAGATATTATCGAAGTGTTGCAAGAACGCTATAAAATTTTACGAAATATCTATTGGATGCAACCGATTGGACGTCGAAGTTTATCGGAAAGTATGGGGATAACAGAACGAGTATTGCGAACAGAAACAGACCTTTTGAAAAATCTGAATTTGATCGATACCTCAAAAAGCGGTATGACGCTGACAACTAAGGGCGAAGAAGTTTATCAAAGTCTTGAAAACTTCATGGATCAGCTTTTAGGTACGCATCAAACCGAACAACAGTTGGCAGAATATTTTGGTAATCAGCGCTGTATCGTTGTTTCAGGAAACAGCGAAGAGCAAACCAAAGTGGCTGATGCATTCGGCGAAGCGCTGAGTGAAGCCTTAGACCGACTGCTTCCGGAAGGCGAGAATATCATCGCTGTGATGGGAGGAACCACCATGGCAGTTGTAGCAGAACAATTGTCTAATCTGGAAAATAAAAAACGGCATAACTTGTTTGTCCCTGCAAGAGGCGGGATTGGTGAAGCGATAACTGTACAGGCAAATTCTGTCAGTGCAAGAATGGCTGCTAAAGCAAATGGAAACCACCGTGCACTTTATGTTCCGGAACAATTAAGTCTGGCAACTTACAATTCTTTACTCAATGAGCCATCTATCCAAGAAGTCTTAAACTTGATTAGTGAGGCGAATTGTGTTATTCATAGTATTGGGCGTGCATTACACATGGCAGCACGTCGAAAGATGACTGAAAAAGAATTAGTCATGCTGAAACAAGCAAATGCTGTAGCGGAATCCTTTGGCTACTTTTTCAATGAAAAAGGCGAAGTCGTTTATAAGGTCCCTAGAATCGGCATAGAATTGCAAGATTTGGCGAAAGTCCCGATCATCATGGCGATAGCGGGCGGAAAATCAAAAGCCAAAGCAATTCGAGCTTATATGAAAAATGCACCAAAACAAACGTGGCTCATCACTGATGAAGCTGCTGCAAACGAGATTTTAAAAGGGGTAACCCTTTAAAATAAATATTTTTTTGATTTTCATAAGGAGGAAATCTTAAATGACAGTTAAAGTAGGTATTAATGGTTTTGGACGTATTGGACGTCTAGCATTCCGTCGTATCCAAGATGTAGATGGAATCGAAGTAGTAGCAATCAACGACTTGACAGATGCTAAAATGTTGGCACACTTGTTAAAATACGACACAACTCAAGGACGTTTCAACGGAACAGTTGAAGTTCATGAAGGTTCATTCAACGTAAACGGAAAAGAAGTTAAAGTATTAGCTAACCGCAACCCAGAAGAATTACCATGGGGCGAACTAGGCGTAGATATCGTTCTAGAATGTACTGGTTTCTTCACTTCTAAATCAGCAGCTGAAAAACATTTAACAGCTGGTGCTAAACGCGTTGTTATCTCTGCTCCTGGCGGAAACGATGTTCCAACAATCGTTTATAACACAAACCACGAAACATTAACTGGTAAAGAAACAGTTATCTCAGGTGCTTCATGTACAACTAACTGTTTAGCTCCTATGGCTAAAACATTGAACGACAAATTTGGTGTTGTTGAAGGATTAATGACAACTATCCACGCTTACACAGGTGACCAAATGACTCTAGACGGACCTCATCCTAAAGGTGACTTCCGCCGTGCACGCGCTGCTGCTGCAAACATCGTTCCTAACTCAACAGGTGCTGCTAAAGCTATCGGTTTAGTAATCCCTGAATTGAACGGTAAATTAGACGGAGCTGCTCAACGTGTTCCTGTACCAACAGGTTCATTAACAGAATTAGTAACAGTTCTTGAAAAAGAAGTAACTGTTGACGAAATCAACGCAGCAATGAAAGAAGCTTCAAACGAATCTTACGGATACAACACAGACGAAATCGTTTCTTCAGATATCGTTGGTATGACTTACGGTTCATTATTTGATGCTACACAAACTAAAGTAATGACAGTTGGCGACAAACAATTAGTTAAAACTGTTGCTTGGTACGACAACGAAATGTCATACACTGCACAATTAGTACGTACTTTAGAATACTTCGCTAACTTATAAGATAGACAAACGTACAAGTGTAAATGATAGACATGTACATTTAAAAGCGGGGAAGCAATCGCGCTTCTTCCGCTTTTTTTGATAATAAGTTTATTCAGGAGGAAATAAAATGGCTAAGAAAACAGTGAAAGATATCGATTTAAAAGACAAAAAAGTTCTTGTCCGTGTTGACTTCAATGTTCCTTTGAAAGACGGCGTGATCACTGACGACACTCGTATCAAAGCAGCATTGCCAACAATCAACTACGTTTTAGAACAAGGCGGAAAAGCAATCCTTTTCTCTCACCTTGGACGTGTAAAAACAGAAGAAGATAAAGAAGGAAAATCTTTAGCTCCAGTTGCAAAACGTCTAGGCGAATTATTAGGTAAAGAAGTAACATTCGTACCTGAAACTCGCGGAGAACAATTAGAAGAAGCAATCCGCAACATGAAAGATGGCGACGTTGTCGTATTTGAAAACACACGTTTTGAAGACGTTGACGGTAAAAAAGAAAGCAAAAACGATACAGAGCTAGGTAAATACTGGGCTTCATTAGGTGATGTATTTGTTAACGATGCTTTCGGTACAGCTCACCGTGCGCATGCTTCTAACGTAGGTATCGCTTCAACTGGTATCCCAACAGTTGCTGGATTCTTGATGGAAAAAGAAATCAAGTTCATCGGTGAAGCAGTAGAAGAACCAAAACGCCCAATGATCGCAATCCTTGGTGGCGCAAAAGTTTCTGATAAAATCGGCGTAATCGAAAACTTGATTCCTAAAGCAGACAAAATCTTGATTGGTGGCGGAATGACTTACACATTCTACGAAGCAAAAGGAATCAAGATCGGTAACTCTCTAGTAGAAGCTGACAAAGTAGAACTAGCAAAAGAATTGATCGAAAAAGCAGGCGACAAACTTGTCTTGCCAATCGACAATGTCTGTGCACCAGAATTTTCAAATGATGTAGAAACACAAGTAATCGAAGGAGACATTCCTGAAGGTTTGATGGCTTTAGACATCGGCCCAGCATCAGTAAAATTATTTGCTGATACATTACAAGGTGCAAAAACAGTTGTTTGGAACGGACCTATGGGTGTATTTGAAATGAGTAACTTTGCTAAAGGTACAATCGGTGTTTGTGAAGCAATCGCTAACTTAGAAGGCGCAACAACAATCATCGGTGGCGGAGACTCAGCTGCAGCAGCAGAACAATTAGGTTTTGCTGACAAATTCACACACATCTCAACAGGTGGCGGCGCAAGCTTGGAATTGCTTGAAGGTAAAGAATTACCAGGACTAGCAGCAATCAACGATAAATAAACAGCCAAGTTTGCTCTATTCTGACGAGTGATCGATCAAAAGGTGAAGGGAGTTTTCATGACTCCCTAGCCATTTTTCAATAAATTAAGGAGTGTGTTCCTCAATGCGTAAACCTATTATCGCAGGTAACTGGAAAATGAACAAAACTGCATCAGAAGCAAAAGAATTTGCTGAAGCAGTAAAAAACAAAATCCCTTCAAATGACAAGGTTGATTCAGTCATCGGATCTCCTGCATTATTCTTACAAGAATTAATGACATCAGCTGAAGGTACAGAACTAAAAATCTCAGCACAAAACTGCTACTGGGAAAACTCAGGCGCGTTCACTGGTGAAACTTCACCAGCAGCTCTTGCTGATCTAGGTGTTCACTATGTGATCATCGGACATTCAGAACGTCGTGAATATTTCCATGAAACAGACGAAGACATCAATAAAAAAGCAAAAGCTATCTTTGCAAACGGTATGACACCAATCTTATGCTGTGGCGAATCTTTAGAAACATATGAAGCAGGCAAAACTGCTGAATGGATCGAAGGACAAATTACAGCTGGTTTAGCTGACCTTTCAGCTGAACAAGTGTCAAACATGGTGATTGCTTATGAACCAATCTGGGCAATCGGTACTGGTAAATCAGCTGACGCACAAATCGCTGACGAAATTTGTGGTGTTGTACGTCAAACAGTTGAAAAACTTTATGGAAAAGAAGTATCAGAAGCTGTTCGTATCCAATACGGCGGTTCTGTAAAACCAGAAAATATTGCTGAATACATGGCAAAAGAAAATGTTGACGGTGCTTTAGTCGGCGGCGCAAGCTTGCAAGCAGATTCATTCTTGTCATTGTTAGACGCTGTAAAATAATTGGTGAAAATTTGCGAAAAATGCAAGAAATGTTTGCACTAATGAGCAAAATTAACTAAAATCGTATATGAGGGAAATCCCTTAGGAAAAAACAAACTCAAAGGAGAGACAAAACATGTCAATTATTACTGATGTTTACGCTCGCGAGATCTTAGACTCACGTGGTAACCCAACAATCGAAGTAGAAGTATACACAGAAAGCGGAGCTTTTGGCCGCGGAATGGTTCCTTCAGGTGCTTCAACTGGTGAATACGAAGCAGTTGAATTACGTGACGGAGACAAAGCTCGTTATGGCGGTAAAGGTGTAACTAAAGCTGTCGACAACGTAAACAACATCATTGCTGAAGCAATCATTGGCTACGATGTTCGTGACCAAATGGCTATCGACAAAGCTATGATCGCTTTAGACGGAACTCCTAACAAAGGTAAATTAGGTGCGAACGCTATTTTAGGTGTTTCTATCGCTGTTGCACGTGCAGCTGCTGACTACCTAGAAGTACCTTTATACCACTACCTAGGCGGATTCAACACGAAAGTATTGCCAACACCAATGATGAACATCATCAACGGCGGATCACATGCTGATAACTCAATCGACTTCCAAGAATTCATGATCATGCCTGTTGGCGCTCCAACATTCAAAGAAGCTCTACGTATGGGTGCTGAAGTATTCCACGCATTAGCTTCAATCTTGAAAGCTCGCGGATTAGCAACTTCTGTTGGTGACGAAGGTGGATTTGCTCCAAACCTTGGTTCAAATGAAGAAGGTTTCGAAGTAATCATCGAAGCAATCGAAAAAGCTGGCTATGTACCTGGTAAAGACGTTGTTCTTGCTATGGATGCTGCTTCTTCAGAATTCTACGACAAAGAAAAAGGCGTTTACGTACTAGCTGACTCAGGCGAAGGCGAAAAAACAACTGACGAAATGATCAAATTCTACGAAGAATTAGTTTCTAAATATCCAATCATCTCAATCGAAGACGGATTAGACGAAAACGACTGGGACGGATTCAAGAAATTAACTGACGTATTAGGCGACAAAGTTCAATTAGTTGGTGACGACTTGTTCGTAACAAACACTCAAAAATTATCTGAAGGTATCGAAAAAGGAATTGCTAACTCAATCCTTATCAAAGTGAACCAAATCGGTACATTAACAGAAACTTTCGAAGCTATCGAAATGGCTAAAGAAGCTGGCTACACAGCAGTTGTATCTCACCGTTCTGGTGAAACAGAAGATTCAACAATCTCTGATATCGCTGTTGCAACAAACGCTGGTCAAATCAAAACAGGTTCTCTATCACGTACTGACCGTATTGCTAAATACAATCAATTACTACGTATCGAAGACCAACTTGGTGAAGTTGCAGAATACAAAGGTTTGAAATCTTTCTACAACTTGAAAAACAAATAATTCTTTTCTAATGAAGATACATGATCGACCGATTGAAAGATAGACGAGCATGATCACTTAGTTAAGTAATCAGACTCTCTACCTGCTGATTTCAGCAAGTAGAGAGTTTTTTTGTTGTGAAAATCATTTGATGAATAAATCTCTTTTTTTAAGAACAGAAAAATCGGGAGAGTACATAAATTATTATAATAACAACTGTTTATTTATATATATCATATAAACCCTATTATATAAATATCCGTATTTATTAAAAATAACTCATAATTTTATTTTTGTAACTGGCTTCTGTATATAATATTTACAAATATCGATACGAGATAATCGTATCGAAAAAAATCAGTTATCAAGAGATAACATCGTATAGGACCTTTTAAGGATAGAACAATAAGAGAGGAGGAAGCAGTCTTCGTTTCATTCATATCCTTTTACGCTCGGATAGGATGATTCTCTTCAAAAAGGGGATGGCAATCTTCCTCTTTCGATAAAAATCATTTGAACAGGGAGACAGAAAAATGAAAAAATTTTTGAAGATACTGGGTCTTATCGGGTTCATAGGACTTGTTATCGTAGTAACACCCAAAGCACACGCAGATGAAGTAGAAGAATATTTGACGAGAAATGCCTTACTTGGAGAAGAACTTGATAGATTTGAAGAAAACGAGCAACAGCAAGCCAAATTGAAACGCCTCTCTAAAAACCGTATGGACGAAATCGAGTTAAGAACGAAGTATGAGGAATATAAAGCGTTAGGGGTCTTAGAAGAAGATGTGACCTTTGAGCTTTTTACGCAGTTAGCCACCTCAGAACCTCCAACGGATCCAGTCGCTCCAGAATTTAGAAATGCAAGGACAAAAATGTATTATGGAGATATTTTGATTACGAACGACACTAGTTTTTGGGGAGTCACTGGACATGCTGGGATTTATTTAGGAAGTGTGGGTAAAAATCAGATCCTTTCAATTGAAGGATCAGGAAAACCACCAAAAACAATGAGCGTTCTAGAATGGGAATCAGCTTATGGAAAAAAAGGTACTTGGACGAAAATCTATCGGGTCGCAGAACAATATCAACCAAGATTAGCTGCTCGATGGGCATTAGATAATTACGATGGTAAAAATTATAAATATGGGATAACTACAAATATTTTTGGGATGGATCCGACTTACTGTTCTAAAATCGTCTGGCAAGCTTATTGGTATGCTTCAGCTGCTGTGCAGGTAGGAGGAATGTATCAGCCGCTTATTGCTTTGCCATACGATCTTCCTGATTATTTTGATGAAAGAGCGATCCATATCTTAACATGGGAGAATTGATGATGAGAAGGAGGATTTCTAAAAAAAGAAATTACTGTTCTAAGATTTTTATTTCGATAGTTTTACTGTTAGGTGGTACATGGCTCTATCAATTTCCAATCAAGAAACATATAGCTACACGAGCACTGTATCAATTATTAGAAGAGGAATACCAATTAACCGATTATGATATTTTTATTTCAAGAGTGGTGAAAGATACGAAAAGTGGTAGAGGCGGTGTCAGTATTTTTTTCATGGTAAGGAATAGTTTGTATGAATATGAGTATGACTACTCTCTTGAAGAAAATAATTGGCTACGTGGTTATTACGTAAGGAGGGGTAATTATAGATCATGTGATACTCTTATTTTCAATGATGAGGAATAAAATGATTTGACTACAGAAGAACAGTTCAATAAAATAGCTTCTCTTGTTTTTTTACTTGGTTGGATTTACTAGCGTAGAGGCAAGAATTGGAACGCCATTTACTTGGAAAAGGGGAATGTGACGCTGCTTTTGTCACGCCCTTTTTTTCTGTGGCCTCTCTTATTTGAAAATCTAGGCGCACTCCAATACAATAAAAAGAAACGGCAAAGGAGAAGATTAGATGAAAAAAGAAGAAAAAATTGCGATTTTACAAGAGATTATCCGAATAAAATCAGTGAATGGAAACGAAGGCGAAGTAGCAGCTTATTTGAATAAGCTTTTGGAAAAACATGGCATAATAGGAGAAATCGTTTCTTATAGTAATGGTAGAGATAATCTGATTGCTCAATTCCAAAAAGGGCAATCAGGAAAAGTGTTAGGCCTATCTGGACATATGGATGTCGTGGCGGCGGGGAATGAATCGTCTTGGACCTATGCGCCCTTTGCAGCAGAAATCCATGGGAATCGTTTGTACGGACGTGGTGCTACAGATATGAAGAGTGGCTTGGCGGCAATGGTGATTGCCATGATCGAGCTCAAAGAGTCAGGAAAACCATTTAACGGAACAGTCAAATTATTAGCCACTGTCGGAGAAGAAGTGGGTGAATTAGGTGGGGAACAGCTCACGAAAGCAGGTTATGTGGATGACTTAGATGCCTTGATCATCGGAGAGCCAACTAATTACAGTTTGATGTATACACACATGGGATCAATCAACTATACGGTCATCTCGCACGGAAAAGAAGCGCATAGCTCTATGCCAGACCAAGGCTATAATGCGATCAATCATCTAAATGAATTTATTACGAAAGCAAATGCTGAAATGAATCACCTCGCTGAAACAATCGAGAATCCCGTCTTAGGAAAAACAATCCATAATGTCACGTTGATTAGTGGCGGAAATCAAGTAAACAGCATTCCGAGCCACGCGCAGCTTCAAGGGAATATCCGATCGATTCCTGAATATCCAAATGATAAAATCATTACATTACTGCAATCAATCGTCAAGAAATTGAATCAAGAGACAGACTACCATTTGGAATTGACGATCGATTACAACAAAATACCTGTCAAAGCTGATCCAGATTCTCCTTTGATTCATTGCATTCAGCAACAATTCAGTCAGCCATTACCTTTAGTTGGAGCGGCAGCAACCACAGATGCAGCCGAATTTACGAAAGCTGACCACTCCTTTGACTTTGTCGTCTTTGGACCTGGTGTCGTTACTTTGCCTCATCAAATAGATGAGTATGTCGAGCTCGATAATTATTTAGATATGATCGAAAAATATCAAGCTATTATTTTATCCTACTTAGCGTAAGTTTTTTTAATCGAGGAAAAACAGAGCCAGATGAGCAACTTTTTGCTCATTTGGCTCTGTTTGTTCATCCTATTTTTCTCTTGGAATATATCAAGCGCTGCGGCAACATAGTGATGACTAATGAAACAACGACGATAGACAGCAGACGGTCAAGGTAGTCTGTGCCTGCCTGTACCAAGATCACACTGATGGTTTGATCGAAACCTAACCCATGTAATAATTGGACGATCATGCTAGAACCTGAGGAAGTGATTCCGCCAAATAACTGAACGGTAATGATCGAAGAGACGATCGTTCCAGGTACAGATAAAATCAAAGCGAGTAATAAGAGTTTCAAACGTTTTTTATCTTTGTCGAGATACCTTGGTAAAATCAATCCAGCCAACAAACCTGTGAGGATTTGGATTGGTGAATAATACAGTGAAAAAATATCTGTAGTCACCCCGCTTAATACACCGCTGGATAGTCCTGACAACATTCCTGGTATGGGACCAAGTAACGCGCCAGCAAAAATCGTTCCAATAGAGTCTAGATAGACTGGCAAACGAAGCCATAAAGCAATCGTTCCTCCAACATAATTGATCCCAATACACAAAGCCATCATTGTAAGTACACGAGTTGCCATCTTGTTTTTATTCATTTTGTTAGCCCATCTTTAACCTTTCCAAATCTTTCATAATCGTTTCTTCTTGTGCATTTAAAAGAACGGTTAAAAACTTTTGGAAAAAAAGACGAGTATCTACTTTTGTCATAATTTTACTGTTAGCAGATTTCTGCCAAAATTCATAACGGTCAACCAATGTTTGTCCGCGACTTATTCCTTGAGTTTCTACAGCAGTGAAGCTTTTAAAACCTTCACAGATGGACTCATCGATAAAATAAGCAACAGCTAATGGATCATTGATGACACATCCTAAGATTCTTTCTTGTTTCCAGTGAAAGTCAAAATAAAAACGAGTGATCGCTTTTAGATACTCTCCCTCTTCAGGATTCATTTGGCAGCAATATTCAAGGATAGTCGGTGTCAAGACGATTTCTCTTGTCACATCTAACCCAACCATTTCTATCGGTTGTTTGAGCTTTTCGAATACATAAGAAGCTGCTTCAGGATCACACCAGTAATTGTATTCAGCAACTGGTGAACAGTTACCATGGACTTTGTAAGTTCCGCCCATTGAGACAAAACGATCCATATGTTTCCCAACAGATGGGTTGTTTTTCAAAGCAGAAGCGATATTGGTCAAAGGCCCCAAAGCAATGACTGATGTATCTGTTTTTTCTTTGAAATAATCAGTCAGAAAATCAACTGCATGGAGCGATTCTGCCTGTTTGGCTAAGACCATCGGGAAATTTGCGTCCCCTAATCCATCCAACCCATGAGTGTCTTGCGCACTAATGAAAGGTTGCTTCAAAGGTTTTTCCATTCCTTGATAAACAGGGATATCTAAACGATCACAGCGTTCCAAACATTTCAGCACATTCTGCGTACCGATATCTACAGGGACATTCCCGCAAACGACGGTAATAGCAACTACTTCGATATCAGGGGATTTGACAGCTAGTGATAAAGCTAAAGTGTCGTCAATCCCTGGATCGCAATCAATAATTACTTTACGCATTATTTCCAATCTCCTTTCTTTAGAGATACTTAGTTTTTTATTCTGGGAAGTTTCCGAACCAGTCCAAGACGAGCGTCTTGTTTATAATGCACGAAATTAGTATACTGGCTTTTATTGTGAATGTAAATGCTCTCTTACAAGTAAATCTATTGAGAAGAACTTTAAGTAAATGATACAATGAGAAGGAAATAGAATTTACGTGTGCCGAAGAAAAAGAATCCTATTGATCGGTATATTGTATAATAAATAGATTATAGTTTGGCAGAAAGCGGCGGGTGTACGATGGTTATTTTTTATTTCATTCTTATTCTGATAATTATAGGAATCAGTTACCATTTTCTTTCTTATTTTTATGCAAAGAAATTAGTAAGAGCGGGAGTACAGAGAGGCTATAACTGGTATGAAGACACTGGGCACCGCTTGATGGATCCTGCTGCAGTCACGTCAGTAGAAAAAAAGCGACAAAAATTAGAAGAAGAGTGTGAAAGCTTCTGGGAACAAGGAATACCGAAAACGATTAAAAGTTATGACGGGTTGAAACTAGCTGGACAGATGTTCATCCAACCAACTCAGCAGAATAAATGGGTCATTTGTGTACATGATTATCGAAGTACAGGGAAAAGAGATATGTCTCATATAGGTAAAAGATATGCAGAGAAAGGATTCAACGTTCTTATACCCGATTTACGTGCGCATGGAGAAAGTGAAGGAGAAATCATCGGAATGGGATGGCTAGACCGGCTAGATTTAATTGCATGGATCCAACTCATCTTAGATGAACAACCAGATGCCTCCATTATTTTGCACGGCGGTTCGATGGGCGCTTCTACGATTATGATGGCAAGTGGTGAAAAGCTTCCATCTGCAGTCAAAGGATTTATCTTAGACAGCGGATATGTTTCTGTTTATGCGGAATTTCGGTACATGTTAAGTAAAATCACGGTCTTTCCTAAAAAAATGATCATGAGATATGCGAATCACTATGCTCAGAAATACGCAGGTTATTCTTTAAAGCAAGCATCAGCTACAAGACAGCTTGGTAGTAACCATTTGCCTTTGTTAGTCATCCATGGTGAAAGAGATCATTTTGTTCCTACAGAAGCAGCATACACGATTCAAAACGCTACAGCAGGGGATAAAGCATTACTGCTTGTTCCAGAAGCAGAACATTTGGAAGCATCGATGAAAGATCCGAAAACCTATTGGACAGTGATTTTTTCATTTATTGAACAAAGAATAACGATGGATTGATTTTCTCTTCCTTTTTGTAAGCAACCCGAGGATAAATAATTGTTTATAGACCATGAGACTGTTAAAATAAGGTAGGAATAAAAAAATATCAGTTATTTGAGGAGTGCGGCATATGGAAATCAAAGAGGAAAAAAATCGTCTTGCTTTATTCAATGATGAGCAACAAGAAATCGGAGAAATGACATGGTCGGATGCGGGGCCAGACATCATGATCATTGACCATACATTTGTCGATCCAGCATATCGTGGTCAAAAATTAGCTGAAAAGCTAGTGTATACTGGAGTAGAACTAGCAAGACGAGAGGGGAAAAAGATTATCCCTTTATGCCCTTACGCAAAAAAAGAGTTTGAGAAGAAACCAGAGTATCATGACGTCTTACGCCAATCATAATAATAACAGCTGAAAGATTTGCACTTTCAGCTGTTTTTCCATTTATATAGAGTTGTCACGGAGTTTTATCTATGATAAAGTTAAAGAGACGATATCTTTTGGGAAGGAGGCTGCTATATGTATAATTTAATTTTGGGAATCGTGATCGTTTTATCGATTGTTATGGTCATTGCGATTATGATGCAGCCAAGCAAGCAAAATAGTGCAGCGAGTGCATTTACCGGCGGTGCGGATCAACTATTCGGCAAACAAAAAGCTCGCGGCTTTGAAGCTGTCATGCAGCGATCAACTGCAGTCATGGGAGCTGTCTGGATGATCTTATTATTTGTCCTAGCATTTTTATCTTCGAAGTAGTCGAATAAGCCTCTCGCACAACGGCGGGCGGCTTTTTTTATTGCAAAGAGAACGCTTAAGAAGAAGTTATGAAAGAAACTATGGTAAAATGAGGCGAAAGAGGTGAAACGAGTGAAACAATTACCAAAACCCCTTTATGCAAAACATGGAAAACGAGCAGTTTTGCTGCTTCATGCGTACTCAGGAAGTCCAAATGATGTCCGGATGCTCGCACGGTTTTTAGAAAAAGCAGATTATACAGTCTATGCGCCGCTATTTAAAGGACATGGAACGATGGAGCCATATGATATCTTGCAAGAAAAAGCAGAAAGCTGGTGGGCAGATACTAAAAAAGCTATCCATTTTTTACAGTCTGAACAGTTTTCTGATATTGCCGTATTGGGATTATCGATGGGTGGCATCTTTGCTGTACGAGCACTAGAAGAAGAATCAGTAATTGGCGGCGGTTTTTTCTGTTCGCCCCTGTCTCCTGTAGAAACAAACGTGCCTGAAAATTTTGAAAAATATGTACGTCAAGTGCTGAAGATAGCAGGCAAATCAGAAAAAGAAATCAATGAAAAAGCTGTGGCTTACCGCTCGTTAGCTGAACATCAATTAATGGATATACAAGACCAAGCAGCAATCGCAGAAAGTAGACTATCAGATATCCAACAGCCGATATTTTTAGCTCAAGCTGGGAAAGATGAAATGATCGACCCAAATGGTGTATTTGAAACGGCACGCAAATTGAGCCGCCAACGGGTGACACTTCAGTGGTATCCTGAAAGCGGTCATGTGATTACAGTTGGCACAGCAAGACGCGAATTAGAAAAAGACGTGTTGGAATTTTTAGAAAAATTACCTTGGAATGAGGAATAAATATGACAAAAGAAACAATAAAAGAGAAAATTCTCTTTTTCATGGAAAGCAGTCGCAAACGTAGTTTTTCTATGGAAGAAATCGCTGAAGGTCTAGGCTTTCAAAAAAGCGATGATTTTAAATTACTAGTACAAACGATTGCTCAAATGGAAAGAGAACAGAGTATCGTTTTCAATAAAAAAGGAAAAGTCAAACTTCCTTTAAAACCGATCTTGGTCGAAGGGACATTTCGGGCAAATGAACGAGGATTTGGATTTGTAACGATTGATCCCGAAGAAGATGATATCTATATCCCGAAAGAAGCGACTGGCTTTGCAATGGATGGGGATACCGTAGCAATTGATATCATGAAGCGAGCAAATACAGATATGGATCGCGGAGCAGAGGGAAAAGTAGTGGAGATTCGAGACCGAGCGACTACTCAGTTAGCCGGAGAATTTGTTGCTTATTCAGACGAAGAGATACAGGAAACGGATCTTTATGGTGTGGTCATCCCGAAAGATAGAAAGCTTAACCAATTCAAAGTGTATGCAGCGGCAGAGGGAGTTCGTCCAGTTGACGGAAGTATTGTATTGATCGAACTGACCCATTACCCTGAAAAAGGGTATGCGACTAGTTTAGAAGGGATAATCAAGCAAGTGATTGGTCATAAGAATGACCCTGGCATGGATATCCTCTCGATTGTCGTGGCTAACGGTATTCCTACAAAATTTCCTGATGATGTGTTATCTGAGGCAGATGAAGTTCCAGACCAGATCAGCGAAAAGGATATTGTTGGACGCAGAGATTTAAGAGATCAGCTCATCGTTACGATTGATGGAGAAGATGCAAAAGATCTAGATGATGCAGTGACGGTCAAAAAATTAGAAAATGGTAATTATTTTCTTGGAGTACACATTGCAGATGTATCTTACTATGTGACGCAAGGCAGTCAACTGGACAGAGAAGCATACGAAAGAGGAACAAGTGTCTATTTGACCGATCGAGTGATTCCGATGATTCCACAACGTTTATCCAATGGTATCTGTTCATTGAATCCCCATGTTCCACGACTTACCATGAGTTGTGAAATGGAGATCGATCCAAATGGACAAGTTGTCTCTCATGAGATTTTTCCAAGTGTGATCCAAACAACAGAACGGATGACCTACACAGCTGTCAATCAAATCTTAGAAGATCAAGATGAAGAAACGATGCAACGCTATGCTCAGCTCGTGCCTATGTTCCAAGAAATGGGTGAATTGCATCGAATCCTTGAAACGATGCGAATCAAACGTGGAGCGATTTCTTTTGAGGATCGTGAAGCGAAGATCCTTGTTGATGCTGAAGGACACCCAAATGATATCCAGCTAAGAAGCAGAGGGATAGGTGAACGCTTGATCGAATCCTTTATGCTTGCCGCCAACGAAACGGTAGCTGAACATTATAATAAATTAAATCTTCCGTTTATTTATCGAATCCATGAACAGCCAAAAGAAGAAAAAATGCAGCGCTTCTTTGATTTTGCTTCAGCTTTGGGCATTCTGGTACGAGGAACGAAAGGAACGATCACACCGAAAGATTTACAGCATGTGATCGAAGGAGTAGAAGATAAACCAGAAGCGGCAGTTATCAATACTATGTTGCTAAGAAGTATGCAACAAGCACGCTATTCAGAAGACAATTTTGGGCATTATGGCTTAGCAGCAGATTACTACACACATTTTACATCTCCTATTCGACGCTATCCCGATCTGATCGTCCATCGGCTGATCCGTTCTTATAGCCAAGATAAAAGTGAAAGCAATCAAAGTTTATGGGCTGAGGAACTTCCTGAAATCGCGGATCATAGTTCTAAGATGGAGCGTCGCGCAGTAGAAACAGAACGTGAAGTAGATGCGATGAAGAAAGCAGAATTCATGATGGACAAAGTGGGAGAAGAATTCGACGGGATCATCAGCTCTGTTGTGAAATTCGGACTGTTTATCGAACTACCGAATACAGTAGAAGGATTGATCCATATCAATGAATTGAAACAAGACTACTTCCATTTTATTGAAAATCATTTAGCGCTTGTAGGTGAAAGAACTGGTCTGACTTTTAAAATCGGACAAAAAGTGCGCGTAAAAGTAGTCAAAGCTGATCCAGATGAACGAGCAGTGGATTTTGAACTCGTTTCCGCAGAAGAGGTCACTGCGTTGGAACGTCCAAAAGCACGCAATGGAAAATCTGGAAAACGAGAAGGAAAACAAGCAGGCAAACGCTCAGAAAAAAATGGCAAGAAGAACAAACGATATAGTGATAGTAAGCAAACGTTCGGTAAGAAAAAAGGGAAAAAGCCATTTTACAAAGGTGTCAAAAAGAAGAAAAAGAAAAAATAAAATGAGTTGGAGGAAACAGCTATGCCAAAAGGCGAGGGAAAACTAATTGCACAAAACAAGAAAGCTCGCCATGATTATTCGATCATCGACACGATGGAAGCAGGGATGGTCTTGCAAGGAACGGAGATCAAGTCGATACGAAACAGCCGGATCAATCTGAAAGATGGATTTATTCGCGTCCGCAACGGGGAAGCTTTCTTGCATAATGTTCATATCAGTCCTTATGAACAAGGAAATATTTTTAATCATGATCCGTTGCGCACGAGAAAACTATTATTGCACAAGAAACAAATCGTTCGTCTTGAAAACGAATTGAAAAACACGGGAATCACTGTTGTTCCTTTAAAAGTCTATATTCGTAACGGCTATGCCAAGGTATTGATTGGTCTGGCAAAAGGGAAAAAATCGTATGATAAACGGGAAGATTTGAAACGAAAAGATATCGATCGACAAATTGATCGAACATTAAAAAATTTCTCTAGATAATTTCATTATCCTTTTTCGCATATTCGGTGCTTTTGCTTTTACTTAATGATAAAATTTGTTAGCATTTAATCTGATAAAACATGATTATCACAGGTTTTTTCTTAGATCAGGAGCACCGTGCATGGGGAAAAATTCGCTTCGTTTTTGACTGAAATAAAAAAGTGTCTAATTTTCATGAAAATGTTTTGAATTTTCTGTTTCATGGTGGTATGATACCGTGTGGTTAGAAACCGATTGGAAAAAACCAGATACGCACATGAATTGATTTTATGTGAATTTCGGGGAAAAGAGGTGAAATGGATTGGATGAACGCTCGCTAACGTTCCACATTGGACCAATTTGGTTTGATGGTACAGTTTGTATAATGGTGTTACTGACCTGTTTGATTGTTTTCTTCTTAGCTTACTTTTTTACAAGAAATCTTAAGTTGAAACCAACAGGCAAACAAAATGCGATAGAATGGGTCATTGATTTTAGTCGAGGAATCGTAACAGATAATCTGCCTAGAAAAGAATTGAGCAATTTCCATTTGTTGGCATTTACATTGTTTTTATTTGTTTTTGTTGCAAACAACATCGGTTTAGTAACAAAAATCGTCTTACCTAACGAAACAACACTTTGGAAAAGCCCGACAGCAGACCCGTTTGTTACTTTAACTCTGGCATTTATAATGATCTTACTTACTCACTTATTCGGGGTGAAAAAGTTAGGCTTCAAAGGATATTTCGTAAATTCGTTCTTGAAACCCTATAGTTTTATGTTTCCGATGAAACTGATTGAAGAATTTACAAACTTATTAACACTTGCTTTACGTCTTTATGGGAATATTTATGCGGGGGAAGTTTTGCTAACCTTGATTGCAAAAATGATGACAAGCTTAGGCTGGTTCTCATTACCATTAGCAATTCCATTAGAGATGGTCTGGATCGCGTTCTCCTTGTTTATTGGGAGCATCCAAGCATTTGTCTTTGTCACTTTGTCAATGGTTTATATGAGCCATAAGATTGAAGTAGAAGAATAATACTCGGTTAAAAAACAAACTACTATTTATCTATTTTAGGAGGAAAACAATTATGAATTATATCGCAGCAGCAATCGCAATCATGGGAGCAGCAATCGGAGCCGGTTATGGTAACGGTCAAGTTATCTCTAAAACAATCGAATCAATGGCTCGCCAACCTGAAATGTCTGGTCAATTCCGTACAACAATGTTTATCGGGGTAGCTCTAGTTGAAGCTGTTCCTATCTTAGGGGTAGTTATCGCCTTGATTCTAGTTTTTGCCGTTTAATTGAATCAGTATTAAGGCAGAAACAACATCGTTTGTTACTGCTTTTTTACATGGAAACTAGAAATACTCCAAAGAAAGGAAGGCTCGCCTATGCTGAATCAATTGGCAATTGCAGAAGTTGGCAATGCGATGTTAGGTAATATCATCGTTGTCAGCGGCTCATTTTTGATACTACTGGCTCTCTTGAAGCACTTTGCTTGGGGACCAATCAGCGATATTTTGAAAAAACGTGAAGACAAGATCGCCAATGATTTAGATTCTGCAGAACAATCTCGCATCAACTCAGCGAAAATGGAACAAGAACGCGAACAACAATTGTTAGCCTCTCGTTCTGATGCAGCTGATATCATCAAAAATGCGAAAGAAAGTGGAGAATTAAGCCGCCAAAATATTTTGAAGGATGCTCAAGAAGAAGCAGCTCGTCTAAAAAGCAAAGCCCAAGCTGATATCACTGTAGAACGTGATTCAGCGCTGAACTCTGTAAAAGACGACGTTGCAGAACTCTCTCTTCAAATCGCGGAAAAAATCTTGAACAAAGAATTATCTCCAGAAATGCATGAATCATTAATCAATCAATACATTGAAGGTCTAGGTTCTTCAAATGAAACTAGATAAATATACAGTAGGAAGACGTTACGGGAAAGCTTTATTTGAACTGGCGATCGATTCAAATCAAGCAGAAGAAATCTATCAAGATCTCGTAAGTTTACGTCAAATCTATGAACAAGTACCTGGATTAGGAAATATGTTAAGTGATGTTCGTCTAGAACCTCATGAAAAACGAGAAATCATGGACAAGCTTGTCAGCGGTTATGATGGGATCGTTAAAAACTTTTTAGAAGTTGTTTATGAGTATAACCGAATGGATGACCTTTTGTTCATGATCGAAGAATATGAACGTCGATATGATGAACATCAAGGGTTACTATTGGGAAGTGTCACAACAGCAGTCCCACTTTCAGACGAACAACGAATACAATTAGAAAAGAATGTTGCAAAAACAATGGACTATCAATCAGTTGAATTAAAACAAATCGTTGATTCTTCTATTATTGGTGGCGCGATTGTTGAAGCCAACCATCGAGTAATCGACGGAAGCATTCGCACGCAATTAGAAAAAATGCGTAATCAATTAAACAGATAGTACAAAGAGGTAGGTGAATCGAATGGCCATCAAAGCAGAAGAAATTAGTGCCTTGATTAAAGAACAAATTGAAAATTATCAAAACGTGCTTTCAGTCGAAGAAATCGGTACCGTAACTTATGTAGGTGACGGGATCGCTCGTGCACATGGTTTAGAAAACGCGATGAGTGGTGAGTTGCTTGAATTTTCAAACGGCTCATACGGAATGGCGCAAAACTTAGAGTCAAATGATGTAGGTATCATTATCCTTGGCGATTTCGAGTCCATTCGTGAAGGAGATAAAGTAAAACGAACAGGTAAGATCATGGAAGTTCCAGTTGGAGAGGCCTTGATCGGTCGGGTAGTCAATCCGCTAGGTCAACCAATCGACGGACTAGGTGAAATCGTTACTGACAAAGCTCGTCCAGTAGAAGCGATGGCACCAGGTGTTATGCAACGTAAATCTGTTAACGAACCAATGCAAACAGGGCTAAAAGCGATCGACGCCCTTGTGCCAATCGGACGCGGACAACGTGAATTAGTCATCGGTGACCGTAAAACAGGGAAAACTTCTATTGCGATCGATACGATCATCAACCAAAAAGGTCAAGATATGATCTGTATCTATGTAGCAATCGGACAAAAAGATTCTACAGTTCGTACACAAGTTGAAACATTAAAAAAATATGGCGCAATGGATTACACAATCGTTGTGAATGCCGGTGCGTCTCAACCAGCACCATTGCTTTATATCGCACCATATGCTGGTACTGCAATGGGTGAAGAATTCATGTACAACGGTAAACATGTATTGATCATTTTTGATGATCTTTCAAAACAAGCTGTTGCTTATCGTGAACTTTCCTTGCTACTTCGCCGTCCACCAGGTCGTGAAGCTTATCCTGGGGATGTTTTCTACTTGCACTCACGTTTATTAGAACGTGCAGCAAAATTAAGTGATGATCTAGGCGGCGGTTCAATGACTGCTTTGCCATTTGTTGAAACACAAGCTGGAGATATCTCTGCTTATATCCCAACAAACGTTATCTCAATCACTGACGGACAAATCTTCTTAGAAAGCGACTTGTTCTACGCGGGTACTCGTCCAGCGGTTGATGCCGGACTATCTGTCTCTCGTGTAGGGGGTTCTGCGCAAATCAAAGCAATGAAAAAAGTTGCTGGGACTTTACGTCTAGACTTAGCAAGTTATCGTGAATTAGAAGCATTTACACAATTCGGTTCTGATTTGGATGCGGCAACACAAGCAAAACTAAATCGTGGACGCCGTACAGTAGAAATCTTGAAACAAAAACTGCATGCACCGCTAGCTGTTGAGAAACAAGTAGTGATTTTGTATGCCTTGACACATGGATTCTTGGACAGTATCCCTGTAGACAGTATTTTAGACTTCGAACATGAATTATTCGAATATCTGGATACCAATCATTCAGATATTTTTGAAACAATCCGTACAACAAAAGATCTTCCAGAAGAAGAAACGTTGAACAGTGCGATTCAGGAATATAAAGACATGTTCTTAGCTACAAAAGGGAATAATTCTTCTACAGAAGATAAATTGAAATCCATTCAAAATGCATAGTGAGGTGAGATGAATGGGTGCTTCATTAAATGAAATCAAGACACGTATCGCTTCAACGAAAAAAACGAGCCAAATCACGCGGGCAATGCAGATGGTGTCTGCTTCTAAGTTGACAAAATCTGAAGCTTCTTCACAGAAGTTTCAGGTTTATGCAACAAAAGTAAGAGAAATCGTTACGCATTTGACTGCTACTCAGTTAAATGATATTGCCTCAGAAAATCCAAGAGGGGATATCAATTACAACAGCATGCTGCTCAGCCGTCCTGTGAAGAAAACCGGTTATATCGTCATCACTGCAGATGGCGGTCTGGTCGGTGGATATAACAGTTCGATATTGAAACAAACGATGTCTATTTTAGAAGAAGACCACCAATCACCCGATGATTACGTGATGATCGCAATTGGCGGAACTGGTGCAGACTTCTTTAAAGCACGCGGTATCAACCTAGCATATGAGCTGCGCAATTTATCTGATCAGCCAAGCTTTGATGAAGTCCGCAAAATCGTAAATATGGCAACAACTATGTACCAAAACGAAGTATTCGATGAATTATACGTATGTTATAACCATCATATCAATTCGCTAACTAGTCAGTTTCGTGTAGAAAAAATGCTGCCAATCTCAGACTTAGATCCAGAAGAAGCAACGACTTTCGAACAAGAATATATTTTTGAACCTTCAAAAGAAGAAATCTTGTCTCAGTTATTGCCTCAGTATGCTGAAAGTTTGATCTACGGTGCGATCGTTGACGCCAAAACAGCAGAACATGCTGCTGGTATGACAGCAATGAAAACAGCAACTGATAATGCTGCTAATATCATTGATGAGCTGACGGTTTCTTATAACCGTGCAAGACAAGGGGCTATTACCCAAGAAATTACCGAAATTGTTGCCGGAGCTTCGGCACTAGAATAGTATTGAGATTGGAGGAAAAAAGATGAGTTCAGGCAAGATTGTTCAAGTAATCGGTCCCGTTGTCGACGTGGAATTTTCTTTAGACCAATCCTTACCAGATATCAACAACGCATTAGTTGTTTATAAAAATGACGAAAATAAATCAAAAGTTGTTCTTGAAGCAGCATTAGAATTAGGGGACGGAGTGATCCGGACCATTGCGATGGAATCAACAGATGGTTTACAAAGAGGAATGGAAGTCATTGATACAGGCAAAGCAATCTCTGTTCCTGTAGGTAAAGAAACATTAGGTCGCGTATTCAACGTACTAGGAGATACGATCGATTTAGAAACACCTTTCCCAGAGGATGCGGAAAGAAGCGAAATTCATAAAAAAGCACCAGCCTTTGACGAATTAAGTACAAGTACAGAAATTTTGGAAACAGGGATCAAAGTTATCGACTTGCTTGCCCCATATTTAAAAGGTGGGAAAGTTGGACTATTTGGTGGTGCCGGTGTTGGTAAAACCGTACTGATCCAAGAACTGATCCATAATATCGCCCAAGAACACGGTGGTATTTCTGTATTTACCGGTGTCGGTGAACGGACTCGTGAAGGTAATGACTTGTATTATGAAATGAAAGATTCAGGAGTTATCGAAAAGACAGCCATGGTGTTCGGTCAAATGAACGAACCACCAGGTGCACGTATGCGTGTTGCGTTAACTGGTTTGACGATCGCGGAATATTTCCGTGATGTAGAAGGCCAAGATGTATTGTTGTTTATCGACAATATTTTCCGTTTCACTCAAGCTGGATCTGAAGTATCAGCCTTGTTAGGACGGATGCCTTCTGCGGTTGGTTATCAACCAACATTGGCAACAGAAATGGGTCAATTGCAAGAACGTATCACATCTACGAAAAAAGGTTCGATTACATCGATCCAAGCCATCTATGTGCCAGCCGATGACTACACTGACCCGGCGCCGGCAACAGCATTCGCCCATTTGGATGCGACAACCAACTTGGAACGTAAATTAACAGAACAAGGGATTTATCCAGCGGTAGATCCATTGGCTTCTTCTTCAAGTGCTTTAGCACCTGAAATCGTGGGAGAAGAACACTATAAAGTAGCAACAGAAGTCCAACACGTATTGCAACGATATCGTGAATTACAAGATATTATTGCTATCTTAGGTATGGATGAATTATCCGATCAGGAAAAAGTGTTAGTTTCTCGTGCCCGCAGAGTCCAATTCTTCTTGTCACAAAACTTTAACGTGGCTGAACAATTTACTGGTCTTCCAGGTTCTTATGTTCCTGTAGAAGAAACAGTGAAAGGATTCCGCGAAATCTTGGAAGGCAAATACGATGATCTTCCTGAAGAAGCTTTCCGAAGTGTTGGCCGAATCGAAGACGTCGTAGAAAAAGCGAAAACACTAGGCTACTAGAAAGGGGTGCCCCATGGATCAATATTTAACAGTAAATGTGGTAACTCCTGCCGGTTTGGTCTATGATCACCATGCAGCTATCGTCGTCGCACGTACGACAGCTGGTGAGCTTGGGATTTTGCCTAAACATGCACCGATCATCGTTCCTTTGACGATTGATGAAGTTCGTGTAAAACGGACAGATTCGGATACCCATGTCGATTGGATTGCTGTGAATGGCGGAATTATGGAAGTGCGTGATAATGTTGTTTCAATCGTTGCTGATAGTGCGGAACGTGAACGGGATATCGATGTATCTCGTGCGGAACGTGCAAAACAACGTGCAGAACGCCAAATCGAAGAAGCAAAAGCAAAACAAGATACGAACGAATTGAAGCGGGCAACTGTTGCGTTGCATCGAGCAATCAATCGTATTAAAGTATCTAAGCACTCATAAAATGAGAAGCGGATGTTTATCCGTGTATCAGAGGTTGCGACAGAAGTGGTCAGCTTATTTTTCGAAGAAGCTACTTCTGGAACACCGTGAATCAGAGATCGTGAGCCTGCCGTTCAGCTCCGAGTCACAAGGAACAATTTCAAAAAACAGCTTCTCATGTTTGATGAATATTGTGACTTGTGACCGAGGAGTTGGCAGGAGAACACCCTTTATTAGGAATAAAGGACTGAGACAAGACTTTTGTCTCAGTCTCTTTTTTTGCATATTTTTCCCCTTATTTCCTAAAAATGTAAGGGTATTCCTCTATTTTTAAGTATACTTGTTTTTCCTTTTATACATTTTATGGTATTATCATTTTATTAGTTATTATAAAAACAACTGTTAGAAAGGACGTCATTATGCAAGTATACGGAATTGATGCGATACTTCGAATCGTGAGTCATTTGGCGTTTATCTACTTAGCCTTCTGGTCTTTACGTTCGTTACGCATTGAGACTTTTTTTAGACCAATGCATAATACGCAAATTAGAATGGCAATCGTACTTTTTTCAATCTTTTTAGGGTACACTGCAAGTAATTTTTTCTTAGAAGTTATCGCTTTATGCCGAAATCTTTTCGTTAGCCTGTAAATTTTAAAAAAAGGTACTATTTTAAAAGGAAGGGTGTTATAATAGAAAAGATTTTGAGTAAGTGTATGCTCATTGGAATTTTTTGGAGGGAACAACAACATGGAAGAGATCATCGTAAGAGGTGGCAATCAATTAAATGGAACAGTAAGAATTGAAGGAGCTAAAAATGCTGTATTGCCTATTTTAGCTGCCAGTTTGTTAGCAGAAGAAGGTATTACGACATTAGACAACGTCCCGATTCTTTCTGATGTCTTCACTATGAATCAAGTGATTCGTCACTTAAATGTAGATGTAGATTTTGATGAACAAAAGAATCAAGTAACAATCGACGCTTCAAGACAATTAGAAATCGAAGCGCCTTATGAGTATGTTAGTCAAATGCGTGCTTCAATCGTTGTGATGGGACCGCTACTTGCTAGAAATGGACATGCAAAAGTGGCTATGCCTGGTGGATGTGCGATTGGTAAACGCCCAATCGATTTACATTTAAAAGGATTTCAAGCTTTAGGAGCAAAAATTATTCAAAAAAACGGCTATATTGAAGCAATTGCAGATGAATTGATCGGTAACACGATTTATTTAGATTTTCCTAGTGTAGGTGCTACTCAAAATATCATGATGGCTGCCGTAAAAGCAAAAGGAACAACCATCATTGAAAACGTAGCTCGCGAACCAGAAATCGTTGATTTAGCAAATATTTTGAATAAAATGGGTGCGCATGTCTATGGAGCGGGTACTGAAACAATGCGTATCGAAGGCGTTGATCATTTACATGCAGTCAACCATTCAATCGTACAAGATCGTATCGAAGCTGGTACCTTTATGGTCGCTGCTGCAATGACAGAAGGCAATGTACTGATTGCTGATGCTATCTCTGAACATAACCGCCCATTGATTTCTAAATTGATCGAAATGGGTGCAGAAATCATTGAAGAAGAAGGCGGAATCCGTGTCATCGGACCAAAACATATCTTACCTACAGATGTAAAAACGATGCCTCATCCTGGTTTCCCTACAGATATGCAAGCGCAAATGACAGCCATCCAATTAGTGGCAGAAGGTACAAGCGTAGTAACTGAAACAGTTTTTGAAAATCGTTTCCAACATTTAGAAGAAATGCGCCGTATGAACGCCCACGTCAAAATCGATGGAAATGTAGCAATCATGGATGGAAACCATGAATTGCAAGGTGCGGAAGTGTATGCAACAGACTTGCGTGCAGCAGCAGCATTAGTTTTAGCTGGCTTGAAAGCCAATGGAATCACACGTGTCCGTAACTTGAATTATCTAGATCGTGGCTATTATAACTTCCATATCAAACTACAAAAATTAGGTGCAGATGTTGAACGTGTAGACATGGATCAAACTCCTGCTGAAAAAACAGCACAAACGATTGCATAAGGAAGTGGCTGAATGAGTAACCAACGATATATCTTATTAACTCTGATAAAGATTTTAGTGGTGATCTTATTGCTTATCCTTCTTTTTGTAGCCGGAACGATGATTGGATATGGTGTCATCGGTGGTGGCAATCCATTTAAAGTATTTCAACCCAGCTTGTGGATTCATATTCGAGACTTTTTTCATTGATAATTAATTACGGTGGTTCTAGTCGATAGGAAATGAGCCATGAAGCAGCATAGGATAAAAGAAAACAGAAGGGAACGTTGACTTTAGTCGCGATCCCTTTTTTTAGTAAAAGAAAAGAAGGAATCTAGTTGATGAAGAAGATATTGATTTATTTAGTTAGAGGATATCAGCGCTTTATTTCGCCTGCATTTCCGCCTAGTTGCCGCTATTACCCAACCTGTTCTAATTATATGATAAAAGCAATTCAAACTCATGGTGCGCTAAAAGGGACGGTAATGGGGACGGCTCGGATCTTGCGCTGTCATCCCTTTGTCAAAGGCGGCATCGATTATGTACCTTTGACCTTTCAATTAACGAGAAATAAGAAAGATAAAAAAGAACCAGATTATAAAAAGGTTGTGAAAAATACGGGTAGCACTGAGCAATAAAGAAAACAATTTGGAAAATAGCTTCCCATATTTTGCAAAATTGTGAGTGATTGCCGAAGTGCTGGATTTTGAACACCGTCAAAAAAGGTTGTGAAAAATACGGGTAGCACTGAGCAATAAAGAAAAGAGAGAGTGACTATCAAAGCAACGACTTCATGACTACATATATGGAGGTCAAAAATGATCGAAGAACTCAATAAGATAGATGTACCATGGTCCTTGTTATTAGATGCAGATCCTGATAAAGAAAAAGTTCAGGTATATGTTTCAAAGGGGAACGGCTGGATATGGAAAGAAAAAGAAAAAACAATAGGTATACTGATCTATATAGTAAGGGAAAAAGAATTCGAAATCGTTAACGTAGCTGTAGAACCTTCGCATCAAGGAAAAGGGATTGGTGGGAAACTCCTTGAGACAGCTTTTCAGAAGCTTTCACAACTCGCTTCCAGTCAAACTCAGATCATCATACGAACCGGCAGTACTAGCAGTGCGGCGTTACATCTCTATCAAAAAATGGGCTATGTGGAGATTGGTCGAGTCAAAGACTATTTTATCCATCATTATTCTAAACCGATTTTTGAGAACGGAGAACAATTGCGAGATCAAGTGATTTTAGCGATTCACTTACACAAAACCAGCTTTAACGAATAGACTAGTGATCCGAGAAAATGCTTTCAAATACTAAACATATACATTACAATAGCTTTAGCAAGCAAAAAGGAGAATGTTTTTATGGGGATATTAGTTTTTGATTTTGGCGGGTCGGCTGTCAAATATGGTTGTTGGGATAGTAAAGATGTCAAAGGCAAGGGCCAATTTGCAACGCCTGAATCTTGGAAAGAAATGAAAGCGCAATTATTACAAGTCTATAAAGACATGTGTCTTTCTTTTGAGATTGAAGGAATTGGGATCAGCTCACCTGGAGTAGTGAATAATGAGAAACAGGTAATTGAGGGAATCAGTGCGATTCCTTATATTCATGGCTTTAATATTTTTAGAGATTTGGAAACTTTGTTTCAACTTCCGGTAACGATTGAAAATGACGCCAACTGTGCCGGAATGGCTGAGTTTTATGAAGGAGCTGCTCGTGATTATCAAGATGTTGCTTTTGTCGTGGTAGGAACTGGGATTGGCGGAGCGATGTTCACGAAAGGCCAAATCAATAAAGGTGCACATCTTTATGGTGGAGAATTCGGTTTGATGTTCTTAGAGGGTGATCAGACATTTAGTAAACTTGGTACAGCCGTACAGATGGCTTGGCGGTATTGTGAACGCAAAGGAGTCGATAAGAATACTTATACCGGAAAAGACGTCTTTGAATTAGCAGAAACCGGGGATGAAATAGCAAAAGAAGAAGTTGAGAGTTTTTATACGTACTTGGCAAAAGGTTTATTCAGTATCCAATTTTCATTCGATCCGGAAGTTATCGTATTAGGCGGTGGCGTTTCTGCAAAGGATGGGCTCATTGATGAGATCCAAAGTAGAATGAAGAAGTTGACAGATCAATTCGACTTGCATGATTTCGAGCCGCAGATCCTATTGTGTGAATACAGAAACGATGCTAATCTTGTAGGCGCAGCGGCCAACTATATCGCTATAGGTCAAGGGGAGAATTAAGAGCTTTAGAGAAATCGCCTCTTGTATAAAAGAAGATGAAATGGACAAGAGATTTTTACCTAAGGAATGTTTTATTGTCTGCAATATGATAAAATGTCTGAGAGGTGAAAATGATGTCAAAAAAAAATAAAGATATTGAAGTGCGTATCGAAGAAGTAAAAAAAGATATCAAAGGTAAGAATTATGAAGTCACTCAGTTATTTATAGGGAAAAAAATGATTGGTGAAATTTTAGCCTATGGACCAAAAGAATATGAAATTTTCTTTGGTGAAGAAGATTTTGGGAAAGAAAAAAGTCTTGAAAATGCGATAGAAACAGTGATTCGTCACTGGAATCTGCACGAATAAAAAAATATCAAAAAAACTTTCAATAAAGGGTTGCAAAAATCTGGAAAATTAGGTATTATAACTAAGTCAGGTTGATACAAACCTTTCGGAGGAGTAGCGAAGTGGCTAAACGCGACGGACTGTAAATCCGTTCCTTAGGGTTCAGTGGTTCGAATCCACTCTCCTCCATTTCATTGGGGTATAGCCAAGCGGTAAGGCAAGGGACTTTGACTCCCTCATGCGTTGGTTCGAATCCAGCTACCCCAGTATAGCACAACCGTAGGCTCTCGTAAGTTCGAGAGCTCTTTTTTTTTGCTTTGTTACCTTGTTCCTTGAAGATTCTGTCAATTTAAGATAGAGTTAAGTTAACAAAAAGAATTGGAGGGGTCAAAATGAAGTGGAAAGAAAAAGTAGACGAAGCAGCTGAAAAGTTATATGACTTGGTCAAATCAGAAAAATACGATATCGAAGTGAACATTCCTAAAAAAGGCGAAAAAGCAGTCCATGTAAAATCAAAACGCCCAACGAATCATACAAAAAAATGGATGGCTAAAAACCGCTAATAATAACAAAAGATCCATAAATCGGCATTTTCAGCGATTATAGGGTCTTTTGTTATTTTCTCAATTGAATATATCTAGAAAATGGATTCTGTTAATAGGAATGGGAAGAAGGATTTGTACCTACATCATCTGCTTATGGATAGAATCCTTTATCTTTTTCAGTTGTGAATCAGGTATATACCAGTTATAATAGAAGAAACGAAAGGACGGGTGTACGTTATGTCGAATCAATTACCTGTATATATACAGATTCATGACCAATTAAAAAATGAAATCGAACAAGGTATATGGAAAGTCGGAGACCGTCTTCCTTCAGAAAGAGAATTAGCAGTGAAATTCAATGTCAGCCGTATGACGTTGAGACAAGCAATTCAAAACTTGGCAGATGAAGGAATCTTAGAAAGAAAGATCGGTTCGGGTACATATGTTGCGCGAGAAAAAGTACAAGAAAAGATGTCTGGCGCGACAAGTTTTACAGAAATCATGGAATCGCAAAATAGAGTACCGTCTAGTCGAACAATCTCTTACTTTTTGACTTCGCCAAGCTCAAGTGAAATGGAAAAACTAAACTTGAGTAAAGATGACACGATCTTGCGAATGGAACGTATTCGTTTTGCAGACGATGTCCCTATTTGTTTTGAAGTAGCCAGTGTTCCGCAAAAGCTGATCGATGGCTACAGCAAAGCAGAGATTACTGAATCGTTGTATCGCACATTAGAAGAAAAAGGCGGGAAAAAAATCGGTCCAGCGAATCAAACGATCACGGCTGTATTGGCGTCTGAGAAAATCGCAGACTATTTAGAGGTGAAACGAGGAGATGCAGTTCTTCGTTTGCGTCAGATTTCCTATTTTGAAGATGGCACGCCATTTGAGTATGTGCGTACGCAATATGTAGGAAATCGTTTTGAGTTTTATTTGGAAAAATAAAAAACAGGTGATCCCTGATTCCTTATTCGAAAAAAAGAGAATCAGAATCACCTGTTTTTATCTATGATCAGCTACCAATTGCTCGTGATAAGAAACAGGACCTTCTTCAAATTGGACTTGTCCGTTCAGCAGCTCAATGATGGATTCTTTAAAGCTGTCAGCATTTTTTTCATCCACTGCACAGATGACGATGACTTGATCAGTGTATTGGATTTCTTTTATGAAAAAGTGCTGTAGTTCAAGATAATTTTGTAATTTTCCTAGTTGCGGATACGTGATCACAACGGAGATCTCCTGTTGCAAGGTACCTTCTACGATTCCAATGTCGGACAATGCTTGAGAGACCGCATGAGTGTATGCTCGTATCAATCCGCCCGTGCCGAGTTTCGTTCCTCCAAAATATCGAGTGACTACTGCAGCTACATTGATCAGTTGATTTTTTTTGAGGACTTCCAACATCGGTACGCCCGCCGTTCCACTTGGTTCGCCATCATCGCTGCTTCGTTGGATCTCATTTTTTTCGCCAATGACGAAGGCACTGCAGTTATGGTTTGCTTTCCAATGTTCTTTTTTGATTTCTTGGATGAAGTTTTTCGCTTCTTCTTCTGATTCTATTCGTTTAAGAGAACAGATAAAGCGTGATTTCTTGATTTCGATCTCACTTTGTCCATTTTCTTTGATTGTACGATAACGTTCGATCATCTTGTCACCTCTTTTTTTTCGGTTGCTTTATTCAGTATAAAGAAAGTTCTAGGTTGTTTCAACACTATAACGGTTGCGCAATTGCTGTAGTATGCGATAATAAAGACAAAGGCAGGTGGATCCGGGGATGAAGGAACGAATGAAAAAGTATGATGCAATTACGCATTATTTGAAGAACAACGGCGGCTCCCAAGTTACATTAACCTTTACCCAATTTGATGAACTGTTGTTTCCCAGTAACGGACTTCCCAAAACAGCCAGGGAAAGCACAGATTGGTGGGCAAATGACTATAGACATCCAGAAAAGGGTGCCTACGGCTGGTTAAATGCAGGCTATGAAGTAGTGGTCATCAATTTGGATAAAGAATATGTCGTATTCAATAAATTAGTGAAATCTAGCTGGCTATTTGATTAAATAAACCGTGTTTAGAAAACGTTGACAAATTTCTTTCTTTTTATATAATAGAGTAACAGACGCTAAGAAAACGTTTGCGTAGTCTGTTTTAAAAAGGAGAGAAAAGTATGGCTAAAAAAACAATCATGCTTGTGTGTTCGGCTGGTATGAGCACAAGTTTGCTCGTAACAAAAATGCAAAAAGCTGCGGAAGCAAAAGGAATCGATTCTGATATTTTCGCTGTGTCAGCTTCTGATGCAGATAATAATCTTGCAAATAAAGATGTAGATGTACTGTTATTAGGACCTCAAGTTCGCTTTATGAAAGCTGATTTTGAAAAACGTCTGGAACCAAAAGGCATTCCTTTAGACGTCATCAATATGGCTGATTATGGAATGATGAATGGCGAAAAAGTATTAGACCAAGCAATTACATTGATTGGTGAATAAATAGATTATATAGAACTATCGAACAAGCAATCCAAAAAAAGATTGCTTGTTTTTTCGTATATTTTTTTAGGGCGAATGATATGAATCATTTTTGGGGCAGAAGGCTTCTTACGAGAGAGATTGAAGCAATGGATTGTGAGGAGGGAAACTTACCAAATTATAAGAAGATCGCAGCAGTAGAACGTTTAGGTAACAGGATTCTTTGTCATCGTTGTGGAGTGAAAACGCCTGTCTTTGAGGGACAGCTTGCAGACTATGGCTATTTTTGCATACATTGCCTGTCTTTAGGGCGATGCGACAGTCAACAAGAGTTATATTTATTTGATCAGCCAAAAGCAGAATCTCGAGAAGTCGTCTTTTCTTGGACAGGAAAGCTTACTGAAAAACAAACGGAAATCGCAGAGAGGATACTTTATCATTCAGAAAAAAGACACCATCTTATTTGGGCGGTAACAGGTGCAGGAAAAACAGAAATGCTTTATCCGATTTTAGTGAAAACATTAAAAGCTGGAGGAAGAGTAGCCATTTGTACACCGCGAATCGACGTTTGTAATGAATTATTTTTACGCTATCGACCTGTTTTTCCAGAAGAAACAATCATGTTGCTCCATGGGAATACAGCAACAGCTTATACCTTTAGTTCTTTTGTTATCTGTACGATTCATCAACTATACCGTTTTTATCGATCCTTTGACTTATTAGTCATTGATGAGATTGATGCTTTTCCTTATAGCGGGGACGCTGGGCTAGCTCACGCTGTGCAAACAGCAATCAAACCAGACGGTCGATTCATCTACTTAAGTGCCACGCCTGATGAGAAGTTACTAAAGGAAATCAAGCAGACATTTGAGCTCCACAAACTTGCCTTGCGCTTTCATCGGCGCTTGCTTCCTGAACCCGTACTTGTTTTCATGAATAATTGGCGACAAAAATGTGGGAACAAAAAGAAAATCAACTCTTTGGTGCGGATCATTCAGCAACTAATTAAAGAAAACCGTATCCTTTTATTTTGTCCAAGTATTACGATGATGCATCGTTTGAAAGTCACACTGCAAGAAGCTTTTCCAGAATATGAGATAACAGATGTTTCTTCACAAGACGATCAACGGGCAAAGAAAGTTCAGGAAATGCGAGAAGCAACATACGAGATACTGTTAACCACGATGATCCTAGAAAGAGGAGTCACATTTGAAAGAATCTCTATCATCGTTTTAGGAGCAGATCATCCAGTTTTTACTAAATCCTCTTTGGTGCAAATCGCAGGAAGAGCTGATCGTAAAGGTCCTTATACGAACAGTCGGGTCTATTTTTTCTATGAAGAAAAAACTTCAGCTATTCGAAAAGCCTGTCAGGAAATCAAAGAAATGAACGAAGAAGGGAAGAAGATGCTGTGAGATGTTGTTGTTGCAGTAAAGACATCATCCAAAATTTAACATTCAGCGAGATCATCGGTGTGTCGAAATATAGACTTCCTCAGACATGTTCAGTTTGCCGCGCACAATTCCATTTATTGGAAGCAAAAGGTTGTGCAGGTTGTCAAAAACCAATCCATTTGAAATACGAGGAGACGAAAAAGAAAGCAAAGACTAGTTTCGTTTACTGCAACGACTGTCAAGAATGGAAGAAGAAATATCCTGCATATGATTTTCAACACCGCGCCTTTTTTACGTACGATGAAAAGATGCAGGCTTGGATCAATCGGTACAAGTTTATGGGAGACATCCGATTAGCAGGGACTTTTGCATATAAATGGACTCAGATAAAAAAAGATTACCCGGCATATATTTATTGTCCAATACCTTTATCTGAAAAAAGGTGGCTAGAAAGAGGATTCAATCAAGTAAGCGAGATGTTGAAAGCAGCAAAAATTCCTTTTCAGATGCTGCTCAAAAGAGAGCAACATCTGCTTGCTCAAGCAAAAAACACGCGAAAGGAAAGATTGGAGATGCCTCAGCCTTTTGAGCTTGCCGTACCTCTTTCTAAGATACAACATAAAAAAATATTGATTATTGACGATGTCTATACAACAGGACAGACGCTTTTTCATGCAGCAGATTGCTTGCAGAACGCACAGCCGAAAATCATCCGAACCATTTCTTTGGCAAGATGAATCAGATGTGGAAATTTGATAGCGATTTAATTTGCAAATAACCTAGAGTTCGATATAATAGAATTAAGAAGAGGGAAAGAGTGGTCCTTCTCCTTCTTGATTGTGGTAGACGAAAGGGGTAATTTTTATGTTTAGATATAATGTACGCGGCGAAAATATCGAAGTAACTGAAGCGATTCGCGACTACGTTGAGAAAAAAGTAGGCAAACTAGAACGCTATTTCAGTGACGCACCCGATGCTACGGCGCATGTGAACTTAAAAGTTTATACAGAAAAAACAGCAAAAGTGGAAGTAACGATCCCATTACCTTATCTTGTATTACGTGCCGAAGAAACTTCTCCAGATCTATACGCAAGTATCGATTTGGTTGTTGACAAATTGGAACGCCAAATCCGCAAATTCAAAACAAAAATCAATCGTAAATCCCGTGAAACGGGCATGAATACTGCAGATGCTGCTGTTTTATTCAATGGAGAGGAAGAAAACGACAACGATTCTGAATTAGATATCGTACGTACAAAACGCCTTTCATTGAAACCAATGGACAGTGAAGAAGCAGTCTTACAAATGAACATGCTGGGACATAACTTCTTTATTTTTGAAGATGCAGAAACAAATGGTACAAGTATCGTTTACCGCCGAAAAGATGGAAAATACGGATTGATCGAAACAGACTGATCAGCCATACTTAAATAACATCAAAAACTTGCAGCAGCTGTCAATAGCTGCCGCAAGTTTTTTTGAGTTCGTCTCTTTTTTAGTTAAAATATGAATAAATTATGAAGTTCTTACTTTAATACGATTAAGATATTTCAATTATCTATAACTAATGATAAAATGAAAAGTAGAGTCTACATAGTCTGGATAATACACAGAAGGAAAAGGAGATTACACAACGCATGGCCAATTTGATTCGTTCACTTATCGAAAACGATAAGAAAGAACTAAAACGTTTAGATAGCATTGCAAAAAAAGTTGAATCATACGCTGACCAAATGGCAGCATTAACTGATGAACAATTACAAGCAAAAACTGCTGAATTCAAGGGCAGATACCAAAAAGGAGAAACATTAGATCAATTACTTCCGGAAGCTTTTGCAGTCGTTAGGGAAGCAGCAAAACGTGTATTGGGGTTATATCCATACCACGTACAATTGATGGGTGGGATCGTGCTTCACGATGGGAATATCCCTGAAATGCGTACTGGTGAAGGTAAAACCTTGACCGCAACGATGCCGGTGTATCTGAATGCGTTGACTGGCGAAGGGGTCCACGTAGTTACCGTCAATGAATATTTAGCAACCCGTGACTCGACGGAAATGGGCGAGCTTTATAATTTCTTAGGATTGACAGTTGGATTGAATATCAACTCAAAATCTTCGGATGAAAAACGCGAGGCTTATAATTGCGATATCACTTATAGCACGAATAATGAATTAGGATTTGACTATTTGAGAGACAACATGGTCGTTTACCGTCATCAAATGGTACAACGTCCGCTGAATTATGCCATTGTCGATGAAGTTGACTCGATCTTGATTGATGAAGCGAGAACGCCGCTGATCATTTCAGGGCAAGCAGAAAAATCAACAGCTTTATATACAAGAGCAGACAACTTCGTGAAACGTTTGAAAGAAGAAGAAGATTACAAAATCGATGTACAATCAAAAACAATCAGTTTAACTGAAGCAGGGATCGAAAAAGCTGAAGAAACATTCGGTTTGGACAACTTATATGACATTGAAAATACTGCATTGACCCATCACTTGGATCAAGCATTGAGAGCCAACTACATCATGCTTTTAGACATCGATTATGTTGTTCAAGATGGAAAAGTATTGATTGTTGACCAATTTACGGGCCGGATCATGGATGGACGCCGTTATTCAGATGGTCTTCATCAAGCAATCGAAGCTAAAGAAGGCGTAGAGATCGAAGACGAAACGAAAACGATGGCGACGATTACTTTCCAGAACTATTTCCGTATGTACAAGAAACTTGCAGGGATGACTGGTACAGCTAAGACAGAAGAAGAAGAGTTCAGAGAGATTTATAATATTCAAGTATACCAGATTCCGACAAACCGTCCGGTCATCCGTGACGATCGTCCAGATTTGCTTTACCCTACATTACAAAGCAAGTTCCATGCTGTCGTACAAGATATCAAAGATCGCTACCGCAAAGGACAGCCTGTCTTAGTCGGAACTGTTGCGGTTGAAACATCTGAGTTATTATCAGATATGCTGAATCAAGAACGTATTCCTCATGAAGTGCTGAATGCGAAAAATCACTTTAAAGAAGCAGAGATCATCATGAATGCGGGTCAAAAAGGCGCAGTGACGATTGCTACCAACATGGCTGGTCGGGGAACAGATATCAAGCTAGGGCTTGGCGTAAGAGAACTTGGTGGCCTAGCAGTTATCGGGACAGAACGACATGAATCTCGTCGTATCGATAACCAGCTTCGAGGACGTGCAGGACGTCAAGGAGACCCTGGTATGTCACAATTCTACTTGTCTTTAGAAGATGATTTGATGAAACGATTCGGTTCAGAACGAATCAAAGCTTTCTTAGATCGAATGAAGATTGGTGACGAAGATGCTGTGATCCAAAGCAAGATGCTGACGAAACAAGTAGAATCTGCACAAAAACGCGTAGAAGGAAACAACTACGACACACGTAAGAACGTCTTGCAATACGATGACGTGATGCGTGAGCAACGTGAAGTAATCTATAAACAGCGTCAAGAAGTGATCATGGAAGAAAAAAGCTTATCTAAACCACTGATGAATATGGTCAAACGGACAATCAGTCGTGTGGTAGATGCGCATACGCAATTAGAAAAAGAAAATTGGAATTTGGAAAGTATCGTCGATTTTGCTGGCAGCACACTTGTCCATGAAGACAGTATTTCCCTTACAGATATCGAAGGAAAAAAACCTCAAGAAATCAAAGAATATCTAAACGAACGAGCACAAGAAGTATTCAATACCAAAGCAGCTCAATTGAACGGACCAGAGCAACTGCTAGAATTCGAAAAAGTCGTGATCTTACGTGTCGTGGATTCTAAATGGACAGATCATATCGATGCAATGGACCAATTACGTCAGTCAATCGGCTTGCGTGCCTATGGTCAAAACAATCCATTAGTTGAATACCAAACAGAAGGCTACAAGATGTTCGAAGATATGGTAGGTGCCATTGAATATGAAGTCACTCGTATCTTCATGAAAGCTGAGATCCGTCAAAACGTACAGCGTGAGCAAGTTTCTCAAGGAACAGCTTCTCACTCAGAAGATGGAGATGCCAAAGAAAATAGTAATACTAGCGCGAAAAAACAACCAATCCATGTGAACAAGGTCGGTAGAAATGATCCTTGTCCTTGTGGAAGCGGGAAAAAATATAAGAACTGTCACGGAAAAGATGCAAACTAATTTCTGACAGCAGGATTGGTGAGACAAATTCTTTTTTAAAGAATTCGTCTCACCTTCTTTCTGTTATTTGCTGATTCTGTTAGACTAGATATAATGAAAAAAGTATAGTGAAAGAAGGAAAAAAACATGGAAATATCCGAAATTCGAAATCTCCTGACAGAAATGCAGGAAAAGGTCACAAGCTTCAGGAGGTCTCTTTGACTTAGACCAGCTGGAAGAAGACATTGCGGAAGCAGAAGCAAAAATGGCTGAACCTGGTTTTTGGGATGATAGCGAAGCTGCTCAAAAAGTGATTAGTGAAAACAATGCAAATAAAGAAACTTATGATCAATTCCATTCTCTTGCTGAAGAACTGGAAGAAATCGAATTGATGGTGGAGATGTTGCAGGAAGAACCTGATGCAGCCATGCAAGAAGAAGCAGAAACACGTATCAATGCGCTAGATGAAAAAATGAAGACGTATGAATTATCTATGTTGTTAGATGGTCCTTATGATCGAAACAACGCCATCGTCGAATTGCATCCAGGGGCTGGCGGAACGGAGTCCCAAGACTGGGGCAGCATGCTTTTACGCATGTATACACGCTGGGCAGAGCAGCATGGGTATCAAGTAGAGACACTAGATTATCAAGCAGGTGATGAAGCAGGAATCAAGAGTGTGACCCTACTGATCAAAGGACACAACGCATTTGGTTATCTGAAATCAGAAAAAGGTGTTCATCGCCTTGTACGTATCTCGCCTTTTGACTCAGCGAAACGACGTCATACTTCTTTTTGTTCGGTAGATGTGATGCCAGAGCTTGATGAAACGATCGATATAGAAATCAATCCAGATGATTTGAAAATCGACACATATCGGGCAAGTGGCGCAGGTGGTCAGCACATCAATAAGACAGAATCCGCTGTACGAATCACTCACTTGCCTACAGGAACAGTAGTAGCGAGTCAGGCACAACGTTCACAATTGAAAAACAGGGAACAAGCGATGGGGATGCTGAAAGCTAAGCTTTACCAATTAGAAGTGGAAAAGAAAGAACAAGAAGCAGCTGCACTGCGAGGAGAACAAAAAGAAATCGGCTGGGGATCACAGATCCGTTCTTATGTTTTCCATCCATATTCTATGGTAAAAGACCATCGGACAAACGTAGAGACAGGAAATGTCCAAGCTGTTATGGATGGAGATCTTGATTTATTTATTGACGGCTATTTGAAAATGCATCTGCAATAAGAGCCCTTTGTTAAATTGAAATAAAATTGTAAGATTTTGCAAGCAAGTTGAAACATTGCCATGCTATAATAGCTAAAGACTGAAAAAGATATGGAGAGAACGCCATGATTGAAATGAAGGATGTAATGAAGAAGTACTCAAACGGTACCACTGCTATCCGCAATCTCTCGATTGTCATCGAACAAGGAGAGTTTGTGTATGTTGTTGGTCCGTCTGGAGCTGGTAAATCTACATTCATCAAATTGATGTATCGAGAAGAAAAAGCTTCAAAAGGAACTTTGAACGTCGCAGGTCATGATCTAATAGCCATCAAAAACCGCGAAGTTCCTTATCTACGCAGAGAAATCGGCGTGGTGTTCCAAGACTATAAATTATTGCCAAGAAAAACAGTATATGAAAATGTTGCGTACGCCATGCAAGTTATCGGCAGAAAACCTCGGGATATCAAAAAACGAGTAATGGAAGTGCTGGATCTTGTTGGTTTGAAACACAAAGTCCGAGTCTTTCCTAGCGAATTATCTGGTGGGGAACAACAACGTGTTTCTATTGCCCGAGCAATCGTAAATACACCTAAAGTACTTATCGCGGATGAACCGACAGGGAATCTGGATCCGGAAAACTCATGGGAAATCATGAAACTATTAGATCGGATCAATGCACAAGGAACAACTGTCGTGATGGCTACACATAACAGTACGATCGTAAATACGATTCGACACCGAGTAATTGCTATCGAAAACGGCCGCATTATTCGAGACCAAGCGGAAGGGGAATATGGATACGATGATTAGAACCTTTTTCCGCCATTTATTAGAAAGTATCAAGAGTTTGAAACGTAACGGCTGGATGACAGTAGCTTCGGTCAGTGCGGTAACGATCACGTTGACTTTAGTTGGTGTGTTCATGGCGGTCATCATGAACGCAACCAAACTAGCACAAGATATAGAAGGAAACGTGGATGTATCTGTGTTCGTAGACATTGGTACAAAAGACGAAGAGATGAAAAAACTAGAAAAAGAATTAAATGACTTAGATCATGTCAAAAAAGTCGAATTTTCAAGCAAAGAACAGGAATTGAAGAAAATCCAAAACGAAATGGGTGATTCTTGGAAATTGTTTGAAGGGGATAATAACCCGTTATATGATGTATACGTAGTAAGTGCTACCGATCCTTCTTATACAAAACAAGTAGCAGAAAAAGCGGCAGATTTGAAGAATGTTTCCCGTTCTGATTACGGTGGGGCTTCCTCAGATCGGATTTTCCAAATTGCTGGTGCAGTTCGAACATGGGGATTAGTTGCGGCGGCATTGCTGTTGTTTGTAGCAATGTTTCTCATTTCTAACACGATTCGGATCACGATTTTATCTAGACAGCGTGAAATTCAGATCATGCGTTTAGTAGGGGCAAAAAATGGATATATCCGCTGGCCATTTTTCCTTGAAGGTGGCTGGATCGGCTTAATCGGTGCCATTCTTCCGATACTGATCATTACATTTGGCTACGCATGGTTTTACCAATTGATCAATCCGTCATTATTACGATCTCATTATTCATTGATCCATCCAGAAAATATCGTTTGGAAAATCAATCTTTTGATGGTCGGTATTGGTGTGATCATTGGTTCACTCGGCTCGATCATCTCTATGAGACGTTTCTTGAAATTCTAGTGTCACAAGATAAATATAATCAGAAAGTTGGACGATTTCGTTCCAGCTTTCTTTTTTTATTGGCTAAGTGGAGTAAATGGGGCGGCTTTTTTCCCTTTACTTTAAAAAACAACTTGGGTATTCTTAAGTTGGTAGAAAAAGAGGTGAAGCCGTGAAAATTATCGTTGACAATTTTTTTACGATCCTTTTGATTATGAATATTTTGCTTTCCTTTATTATCGTTTTTCGAGAAAGAAAGGAAACCGCGCAAACATGGGCATGGCTGCTCGTTTTGATGTTCATTCCAGTTGTAGGATTTATTTTATATATTTTTTTAGGAAGAGGGATTTCCAAAGAGAAAATCTTTGATTTGAAAATCCAAGGGAAAATCGGTAAGAATCTAGAAATCGAAGAAGACAAACAGGCATTGATGCGAGGACTTTACCCTCATCCGCCTACTGGACAAGTAGATGTGAAACAATTGATCTATATGCTTACTGTATTTGAAAGTACGCTTTATACGACTAAAAATGAAATCACTTTATTTACAGATGGTCGTGAAAAATTCGATGCGCTGATCGAGGATATCAAACAGGCAGAAGACCATATCCATTTCCAATATTATATTTACCGCAGTGATGCATTAGGTGAAGAAGTTCGAGAGGCATTGACAGAGGCAGCAAGACGCGGAGTAAAAGTCAGAGTCCTTCTTGATGCATGGGGTTCCACACAAGTTTCTTCTAGTTTTTTTCAGAATTTAAAAAAAGCTGGCGGAGAAGTCGCATTTTTCTTTCCTCTATTCGTTCCGTATATCAATCCTCGAATCAATTATCGCAATCATCGTAAAATCGTAGTGATTGATGGGAAAATCGGATATACAGGTGGGTTCAATGTTGGAAACGAATATCTAGGATTGGTAAAGAAATTTGGTTATTGGCGAGACAATCATCTGCGTATCTATGGAGAAGCGGTTTACACCTTGCAAAACCGTTTTTTGATGGACTGGAATTCTCAGCATACAAAAGAAGTAGGCTATTCACCGGAATTTTTCCCGTCCATTCATTCTACAGGTGATATGGCTGTTCAAATCGTGACAAGCGGACCAGATACTGAACATGAGCAAATCAAAATGACATATTTGAAAATGATTTCGTTAGCCAAACGGGAGATATTGATCCAAACGCCGTATTACATACCGGATGGATCGATTCATGAGGCATTGAAGTTGGCTCTTCTCTCAGGCGTAAAAGTCCATATCCAAATACCTAACAAACCAGATCATCTTCTCGTTTACTGGGCAACGTATTCTTTCGCTGCAGAGCTGATCGAGTATGGGGCAAGAATCGAAACATATGAAAATGGATTTATCCATGCAAAGACGATGATTATCGATGGCGGCATCGTTTCCGTTGGTTCAGCTAATATCGACGTTCGCTCATTTAGATTGGATTTTGAGGTCAATACACTGATCTATGATGAACGAATGGCTTCTCGCGTAAGAAAAGCATTCTTTGAAGATTCAAAGATTTCGACGCATCTCACAAAAGAAGTGTATGAAAACCGAGGGATGATGATCAAGATGAAAGAAGGATTAGCAAGACTGATTTCGCCGCTCCTTTAAAATGCAAAAAGGACAGGAGAGCCATCAATAGATGGAGATCTCGTGTCCTTTTCTCTCGGGGCCATTTCTGAGAGTACGTCAGAAATGGAGAAAGCGTCTCGCATGAGCGAAATTAACTTTGGGGTATCTCTTGTTTTTTGGGGAAAGCAAGAAATAAGCTAATATATGCTATTAAAAGAGACACATTTCAAAGCCAGTATAGCATAGAAACTTTTAATGAGATAGCTTTTTTTGCAATTATGAGAATTTATTTTGTTATTTAATGATTTTGATTCGTTTTCATCAAGTAATGAAAATGATAGAATAAACATACTTTAGGATTAAAGGAGATTTCTAATGAAAAAACTAAAATTATTCTTACCAATAATAGGATTAGCTATTCTTTTATCAGGCTGTTCAAAGTGGATTGATCGAGGAGAATCCATTACTGCAGTTGGCTCTTCTGCCTTACAGCCTTTAGTAGAAACGGTTGCTGAAACCTACCAGACAGAAAATCCTGGAAAATTCATCAATGTACAAGGGGGCGGAAGCGGAACTGGGTTGTCTCAAGTACAGTCAGGAGCAGTCGATATCGGAAATTCTGATTTATTCGCGGAAGAAAAATCAGGGATTGATGCTTCGGCATTAGTCGATCATCGAGTAGCAGTTGTTGGAATCACTCCTATTGTGAACAAGGATATTGGCGTAAAAGATATCAGTATGGAAAACCTGAAAAAATTATTTACGGGCGAGATCAAAAACTGGAGTGAAGTCGGTGGGAAAGATCAGCCAGTAGTTATATTGAACCGTGCATCAGGAAGCGGGACCCGTAGTACGTTTGAAAAATGGGTATTGGACGGAGAAACAGCTGTTCAGGCACAAGAACAAGATTCAAGCGGAATGGTGCGCCAAATCGTTGCGGACACACCCGGAGCAATCAGCTATGTTGCTTTTTCTTACGTTTCCGATGATGTGGATACGTTGAACGTTAACGGTGTGGAACCAACAGATGAAAATGTGACAACGAACAAATGGACGATTTGGGCATATGAACATATGTACACAAGAGACCATCCAAAAAAACTGACAAAAGAATTTTTAGACTATATCTTATCTGATGAAGTACAAGATAATATTGTCGGAGAGCTAGGCTATATCCCTGTTTCACATATGAAAGTTGAACGTGATTGGCAAGGAAACATTGTTAAAGAGTGATCTTTACACAAAATTTACAAACTTAGCTAAACTTTTACATGTTATTAAAACCAAATTGATGTTCAATTTGTACACTGAGTGAGTATGTTAAACCTGATTAAGGGGGAGTCATCTGTGGAAGATGTGAAAAAAGTATTATTAACAAAATCAAAACGTTCCAAAATGGAACAGCGTGGAAAATTCATTAGTTTTTTGTGTATCGCGCTGATCGTGTTGGTTGTATTATCTATTTTTTATTTTGTCGCTAGTAAAGGATTGGCCACCTTTTTTACTGATAAGATCAATGTATTTGATTTTCTGTTTGGTACAGATTGGAATCCGAGCCAAATCGGAGCAAATGGGAAACCAATGGTAGGGGCATTGCCTATGATCACAGGTTCATTTATTGTGACCTTTTTATCAGCTATCGTTGCCACACCATTTGCTATCGGAGCAGCAGTATTCATGACGGAGATTTCTCCTAAAAACGGAACGAAGATCTTGCAACCGGTCATCGAACTACTTGTAGGTATTCCATCTGTCGTTTACGGATTTATCGGTCTATCTGTTATCGTTCCTTTTGTTAGAAGTATCTTTGGCGGGACAGGGTTCGGTATCTTAGCTGGTACATTTGTGTTATTCGTTATGATCTTACCGACTGTCACAACGATGACTGTGGATGCATTAAAGGCAGTGCCACGGCACTATCGGGAAGCTTCATTAGCGCTAGGTGCCACAAGATGGCAAACAATCTACAAAGTGGTGCTGCGAGCAGCAGTGCCCGGGATTTTAACAGCAGTCGTTTTTGGTATGGCTCGTGCGTTTGGCGAAGCCTTAGCTATCCAAATGGTTATTGGTAATGCGGCATTAATGCCAACAGGACTTACTACTCCTGCTTCTACATTGACGTCCATCTTGACAATGGGAATCGGAAATACAATCATGGGAACAGTTGAAAATAATGTGTTATGGTCATTAGCGCTGATCTTGCTATTGATGTCATTATTCTTTAATATCGTGATCCGTATGATTGGGAAGAAAGGAGAGCTGAAATAATGAACGCAAAACGCTCAGATAAAATTGCTACAGGTGTTCTATATGTGGTTTCAGGGATCATCGTATTGATCTTAGCAGCTTTATTACTTTATATCTTAGTTCGAGGAATACCGCACATTTCATGGTCTTTCTTGACTGAACCTTCCAAAGCCTACCAAGAAGGCGGTGGTATCGGGATTCAACTGTTTAACTCGATTTATTTGCTTTTGATTACCATGATCATCAGTTTTCCTATTTCTTTAGGTGCGGGTATCTATCTTTCAGAATATGCCGGAAAAAACTGGCTGACAGACGTGATCCGTACGTCTATCGAGATCTTGAGTTCTTTACCTTCTGTTGTTGTCGGTTTATTTGGTTTCTTGGTTTTCGTTATTCAATTCCAGTATGGTTTCTCAATCATTTCTGGTGCATTGGCTTTGACCGTATTCAACTTGCCTCTTTTGACTCGAACGGTCGAGGAATCTTTACAAGCGGTCCATTACACACAACGAGAAGCTGGATTGGCGTTAGGTTTGTCACGCTGGGAAACAGTGATAAAAGTGGTTGTTCCAGAAGCAACACCAGGAATTTTGACTGGTGTGATCCTAAGTTCAGGAAGAATTTTTGGTGAAGCTGCCGCATTGATTTATACAGCTGGTCAAAGCGCGCCAGCATTAGATTTTACGAACTGGAATCCATTAAGTGTTTCTAGTCCGATCAGCATTTTCCGCCAAGCTGAAACACTGGCTGTCCATATTTGGAAGATCAACACAGAAGGTACAATGCCTGATGGTGTTTCTGTTTCGGCTGGTGCTTCTGCCGTGTTGATCATTGCTGTTTTACTGTTCAACTTCGGCGCTCGTGCGATTGGCAAACGATTATACCGAAAAATGACTTCAGCCTAAGGAGAAGAAGTAAGATGAAAAAATATAATTGGAATGAAACAAATGTCATTACCATGCCAAAAGATAAGGAAGTAGCATTATATACGAATGATCTGCATGTTTGGTATGGCGACAATGAAGCAATCAAGGGAGTGGATCTAGAGTTCGAAAAAAATAAGATCACTGCATTGATTGGCCCCTCTGGCTGCGGAAAATCCACGTATCTTCGTTCTTTGAATCGTATGAATGATGGGATCGCTAATACGAAAATCACTGGAAAGATCATGTATAAAGACGTGGATATCAATGCGCCTCAAGTGGATGTTTATGAAATGCGCAAACGGATCGGCATGGTGTTCCAACGCCCCAACCCTTTTAGCAAATCGATTTATGACAATATAACTTTTGCTTTGAAACAGCATGGTGAAAAAAACAAGAAGAAATTAGATGAAATCGTTGAAACAAGCTTGAAACAAGCTGCTTTGTGGGATCAAGTAAAAGATAGCTTGGATAAAAGTGCCTTGGCTTTATCTGGCGGACAACAGCAACGTTTGTGTATCGCTCGTGCAATCGCGATGAAACCCGATATCTTGCTGTTAGACGAGCCGGCAAGTGCCTTGGATCCTATTTCGACAGGAACGGTTGAAGAAACACTTGTAAACTTGAAAGAAGACTACACGATCATCATCGTGACGCATAATATGCAACAAGCAGCTCGTATCAGCGACTACACTGCCTTTTTCTATCTAGGAAAAGTAATGGAATATGACAAAACAAACAAGATATTTACCAGACCAAAAATTCAGGCAACCGAAGATTATGTGTCCGGTCATTTTGGTTAAGACGGAGGCCTCAACATGACAAAAGAAATTATCTCATCCAAAGATCTTCATCTGTATTATGGAAAGAAAGAAGCACTAAAGGGAATCGATCTAAGTTTCAATCAAGGTGAAATCACAGCGATGATCGGTCCTTCTGGTTGCGGGAAATCTACCTATCTACGTTCGTTGAATCGAATGAACGATCTGATTCCAAATGTAACGATCACCGGAAGTGTTTTATATAAAGACAAAGACATCTATGGTCCGAAAACAGATGTTGTTGAACTAAGAAAAGAAATCGGCATGGTGTTTCAGCAGCCAAATCCATTTCCTTTTTCTATTTATGAAAATGTCATCTATGGATTGAAGTTAAAAGGAGAAAAAGATAAAAAAGTCCTTGATCAAGTAGTGGAAGAAAGTCTGAAGGCAGCGTCTGTTTGGGAGGATGTGAAGGATAAACTGCATAAAAGTGCCTTGTCTTTATCCGGTGGGCAGCAGCAGCGTGTATGTATCGCACGTGTTTTGGCAGTGAATCCCGAAATCATCTTATTGGATGAACCAACTAGTGCACTTGATCCTGTTTCTACTGGGAAAATCGAAAGTATGCTGTTAGAATTAAGAGAGCGGTATACGATGATCATCGTGACCCATAATATGTCTCAAGCTTCACGTATTTCAGATAAGACGGCATTCTTTTTAGATGGTCACTTGATCGAATACAACGATACGAAGAAGATATTCATGAATCCAGAAAAACAAGAGACAGAAGATTATATTTCAGGTCGATTTGGATAAGGAGGAAACGGAATGCTACGTACACAATTTGAAGAAGAATTGCTGAATCTCCATAATCAGTTCTACGAAATGGGGATGATGGTGAGCAGCGCTGTGCACAAGTCAGTTCGTGCATACATCAAACACGATAAAATCTTAGCTCAAGAAGTTATCGAAAACGATATAAATATCAATAATATGGAAACGCGTTTGGAGAAAAAAAGTTTTGAAATGATTGCATTGCAACAGCCAGTTACAACTGACTTGCGTATGATTATCACGGTCATGAAAGCTAGCTCTGATTTAGAACGTATGGCCGATCATGCGGTGTCCGTTGCTAAATCCACAATCCGCGTAAAAGGACAGACGAGAATACCGGAAATCGAAAAAGAGATCTCCGATATGTCCGATTACGTGAAAAAAATGGTGGACAACGTCCTAGTTGCATATGTCAAAACAGACGAAAAAGACGCGCGTACGATCGCCAATATGGATCAAAGAGTCAATGACTATTTCAATCGAATCTATAATGCAACCATCAAAAACATGCAAGAAAATCCTGAAACAGTCATCAGTGGAACAGACTATTTGAATGTTGCCAGTTATCTAGAACGAATCGGAGACTATGTGACAAACATCTGTGAATGGATCGTCTACTTGGCTACAGGGAAAATCACTGAGTTAAATACGAACCACAATGAGATTTTCTAAACTGAAGTTGTGATTCTGCTGTTTATTCGGGAAAAGGGTTTGTGACAAAACATGTCACAAACCCTTTTCATTATTCCAATAGAAAGGATAAAGAATGCAAAAAAAGATTAGCATCATCATCACTCTATTTTTTATTTGTATACTTGCTTCATGGTTTATTCAGCGTCAAGCTGCTCTATATGACATACCTGTTATCGAGATCGAAAGAGTGAGAATAGAAGGGGATCAGCAATTGATTACAGGAAGATTGATGAACACGGACCAAAAAGGAGAAGTGATTTCTTTATCGGCTCCTTATCAAAAAAATCAAATCGAAACAGCAAATATAACAACAAGACAAATCTATCTTGTCCAAATGCATGGAGATGAATGGCAACTAGTAGCAAAAAAAAATGATGGCTGGCTTTTTTTCTTTACAAGTATCTTCATTGGCACCATGTTGCTTATTGGTGGAAAACAGGGTGTATTTGCTTTAGGAAGTCTCATCGTCAACATCGTTTTACTTTTACTTTTGTTGCTCCTCTTTGCCAAAACAGAAGGCATTTCTCTCTTAAATATAGCAATCTTATTTGTCGTTATAGGGATAATCGTTAGTATATTGGCATTAGACGGATGGAATAGAAACAGTATAACCAAAATTTCGGCTGCAGTTACAAGTGTTTTTTTAGCATTTTTTATTTGTCTTTTGACAATGAATCATTGGAAAGATCAAGGACTGCGCTATGAAGAACTGAATTATCTGACACGACCGTATCGTTCTGTTTTTCTTTCCAGCGTGCTGATTGGGACAGCTGGAGGGACACTGGATACCGTGATCACAGTCATTGCGACATTAGAAGAATTGACCAAGCAACAACCGAAAATATCAGCGAAACAGTTATGGCTTTCAGGAAGGCAAGTGGGCCGAGATGTGATTGGTTCGATGGCTAATATCCTTTTATTCGTCTATATCAGCGGAGCGATTCCATCGCTTCTGTTATATTTAGGAAATCAATGGTCTTTCAAAGAAACGATAGAACAACATTTATCATTAGAATTTTTACGCGTCATTGCTGGCAGCTTAGGAATAGTATTATCAATCCCCATTGCGGTCCTCTTTTTTCTCGCTGTAAGGAGGTTAAAAAAATGAATGTACTTATTATACTTGTTGGGATTTTTGCAATTAGTGTGCTATTTGTCGGTGGTACGCAAGGTATGTATATTCTTTTAGGATTATTCATTAATTTAGGAATCTTTTTCCTATTATTATTCGGCTATCATCAGAAGTGGCCAATATTGGTATTGTCGATTATAGGATTCCTATTGATCGCTGTGGTTATCTTATTTTTTATCAACGGTTATAATCTGAAAATGCGAGCCGCTTTTGCCAGTATACTGATCTTTTTGTTTTGTTTCCTACTATTGCTTCCTATCACTGATTTTTTAGCGATCCAAGGGTTTACTTCGATAGAACTAGAAGAACTATCTGGCTTAGATAAGACGTTAGCAATTGATTTTAGACTACTTGCGAGGTCGTTGCTTCTGATCAGTCTTAGCGGTGCTGTTTTAGATGCGAGTGTAGCGATTTCTAGTGGAACATTCGAAGTATATCAGGCAAATCCGCAATTGTCTTTTAACCAATTGCGCCATGCTAGTTTTGCCATTGCTAAAAAAATATTGGCGTCAACAGTGATGACTCTTCTTTTTGCGTTTATGGGGAGTTCTTTAGCGTTGATTCTTTGGTTCATTGATTTAGACATTCCTTTTCAGCAAATAATCAATGAAAAATCATTTGTCTTGGAATATACGATGGCTATCCTTACCACATTGGCCGCACTACTTGTCCTGCCCTTAACTTGCGTGACTACAGCATATCTCTTTACAAAAAAGAAAGAACATCTCAAGATGGAGTAAAAGTTACAACTTAAGTCCTATGACATTTTTACTGAATCAGTGCATAATATGGATGTAAGGAAAAGCTTGCAAACAATTTTGCTTAAGGAGGCAATTTCCATGAAAGAAAGAGAACGTATTTTAGACTTAGTGAAAAAAGGAATCCTTTCGACTGAAGAAGGCTTAGATTTATTAGAAAGCATGGCAACTGAAAAAGACGAAAAACAAATCAAAAAAGAAGCAGACAAGGTAACTGCTAGTCATAAAGAAAAAGATCAGGCAAGTCAATTGATCGATGAACTTGAAAACGGTGAAGAAAGAATTTCTGAGCCAGTTGATCCAAAAGAAAAAGAAAGACAAGATCAAGAAAACTTAGAAAAGATCTTAGATGAACTAGCAACTGAAGCGAATAAAACTTCGGCGCGTCTAGACGAAGTAAATGCTCAATTTGCTGACAATAAGGCAGCACGTAATGAGAAACAGGAAGCATTGATGCAGCTGAATACAAAAGAAGAATTAGGCGAATTGACAGAAGAAGAATTAGCACAGCGTCAAACGTTAGAAGCAGAAATCAAAGAGTTAGAAGCAACCGGCGATACACTATTAGAAGAACAATTGAAGCTGGAAGCAGAATTAAAAGATATCCGCAAGAACCAATGGTCTGAGAAAAAAGAAACGTTTACGGATAAGTTTGAATTGCCAGATGATTGGAAAGATCAAGCGACAGATACGCTGAATCAAGTAGGCGAAAAAATGTCAGAAGCTGGATCACAGTTAGGCAAATTCTTGAAGAAAACATTCCAAACTGTTTCAGAAACAGTAAATGACAACATGGAATGGAAAGATGTCAGCTTACGTGTCCCTGGAATTGCGACAACGAAATTTGAACACGAATTTTACTATGAAGCTCCTGCAGCAAGTATCCTTGATATCAAGGCAGCAAACGGAAACGTGACGTTAAAAACGTGGGACAGTGATGATGTGAAAGTGGAAGCTAAGATCAAACTTTACGGAAAAATGGGTGCTGAACCATTTGAAGCATTCTCTGAACGGAGCCAGATCGAGGTCAATGAAGATCATATCTCCTTCCAAATTCCAAATAAGCGTGTGCGTGCAGACCTTGTTTTCTACTTGCCTAAACGAGTATACGACCATGCAGCTATCAAACTTCTAAATGGCAACATCATGATTGAGACATTGGAAGCTAAAGATATTTATACAAAATCTACGAATGGGAACATCATCGTGAACCAATTAACTGCAACGATGTTGGAAGTAGAAGGTGTAAACGGCAATATCGATATTCGAAACGGGAACATCTTAGATTCTATTATCGAAACAGTAAACGGCACAGTGACATTTGGTGCCACACCAGAAAACCTTTCTGTGTCTTTAGTAAATGGTGATGTACGTCTTACGATTAAAGAAGATAATTTGAAAAAAGTAGAAGCAAGTTCAGTGAACGGGAATGTCAAAGTTGCTTTACCAGATACCATCGGTTTGGAAGGACACGCTAAAACAAGTCTTGGAAGCATCAACAGCCGTCTGTCCAATTACGAAGTAGTTCGTGAGAAAAAAGAACGGACAAACCAAATGTTGCAATTCCGCCGTGTTTCAGATGATGAGATCGCGCAAGTGCAACTTTCAACGACAACAGGAAGTATCTATTTAAAAGATACAGATAAATAAAGAGGTTGTGAAAGAGATGTTCAGCCTTGAGCAATAAGAAGCGATTTTGTAAAATAGCTTCCCCTATTTTACAAAATTGTGCCTTATTGCCGATAGGCTATCTCTTGAACACCGATTAAGAAGAAGGTTGTCACAACGATTTTCTTCATTTAAAATAGTAGAACAGAGGTGAGACATGATGAAAAAAAAGTTGACAAAATCCAATAAAAATGTTGTTTTGACAGGTACTTTAGCAGGGATTGGGGAATATATCGGGATTGATCCCACTGTTATCCGTGTGCTTTATGTATTCCTAAGCTTAGTTGCTTTTGGAAGTCCAATCATTTTATACATTTTATTAGCTTTGATTATCCCATCTGCGCGTTCTGCACGAACAAACTATGGACATAACAATGCATATTATGAAAAAAACAATTATCGTGAACAAACAAAAAAACGCAAAGAAGCGGAAAAAATCGATGATGACGAATGGAGTGACTTTTAATGTCGTACTTTCAGCGTATTTTGGTTAATACGTTAACATTCATATCGTTGGCTGTTCTTTTTCCTGCGATGGTCCATGTGAGCAGTATTTGGACAGCCGTCCTTGCCAGCTTCGTATTATCTGTGTTGAACATGTTTGTCAAACCGATTCTGACGATCCTGTCCCTGCCCTTTACATTAGTCACATTGGGATTGTTTACGTTTGTTATCAATGCAGCGATTCTTAAAATGACTTCCTTTTTTGTAGGAGCAGAACATTTTAGTTTTTCTTCATTTGGTGCAGCGTTATTCGTAGCTATCTTGATGTCACTTGTCAATGTAATCGTTAGTGAACATAACAGCAGAAAATAAAAAAAGCTGTGCCGAGATCTCGGCGCAGCTTTTTTGTTTATAATTAAGAATGCGTTTTCTATTACATTGGTAATTAAATAAAAACGTTTTTTTTAATTGGTAGTACTTTTGACTAGACAATGATAAAATGGTAGAGAACACTCTAATAGAAATGAGGTAGAATGAATGTCAGAAGTTGTAAAAGTTAGCCAATTAGTAAAAAAATTATCTTTGGAAATCGTCACAGGCGACGAGAAAAGTTTAGACCGCGTCATCGTGACTGGGGACATCTCACGCCCAGGACTAGAGTTGACCGGTTATTTTAATTATTATTCTCATAATCGTTTACAGCTATTTGGCAGTAAAGAAATCAGTTTTGCGGAACGGATGATCCCAGAAGAGCGTTTGATCATCATGAGAAGATTATGTAGTGAAGATATGCCCGCATTTATTATTTCAAGAGGATTGCCGGCTCCGGAAGAAATGATCCAAGCAGCCAATGAAAATGGGATAGCTGTGCTGCGTTCTCCTATCTCAACGTCTCGGCTGCTAGGTGAATTATCTAGTTATTTAGATGGGCGCTTAGCCCCTCGAACAAGTGTCCACGGTGTGTTAGTCGATGTCTACGGATTAGGTGTACTAATTCAAGGGGACAGTGGGATAGGGAAAAGTGAAACGGCGTTGGAACTGATTAAGCGCGGACATCGATTGATCGCAGACGATCGAGTAGATGTCTATCAGCAAGATGAACTGACGGTAATCGGAGAACCTCCTAAAATCCTGGAACATCTGATTGAGATTCGAGGGATCGGGATCATAGATGTAATGAATCTTTTCGGTGCGAGTGCGGTACGAGGCTCTATGCAAGTCCAGTTAGCTGTTTATCTAGAAGCATGGGCGAAAGATAAGAAATACGACCGTTTGGGTTCTGAAGACACGACCGTTGAAATCGCGGAAGTGGGCATTCCACAAATAAAAATCCCTGTCAAAACAGGACGAAACGTTGCAATTATCATTGAAGTAGCCGCGATGAATTTCCGCGCGCGTACAATGGGCTTTGACGCAACGAAAACATTTGAAGAAAGATTAAGTCGCTTGATTGAAGAAAACTCAGGCAATGACTAGCAAGGAGTGACAATATGTTAGCACAAATCAATCGAGTTGCTTTTGAGCTTGTAGGAATTCCTATCTACTGGTATGCATTGATTATCGTATCAGGAATCATTATTGCCATGTGGCTCAGCAGCAGAGAAGCTGTTCGGGTAGGATTAAAAGCAGATGACGTGACAGATTTTATGTTGTGGGGATTGCCGATTTCCATTATTGGTGCCCGCTTGTATTATGTTTTATTCGATCTTCCCCAATATATAGCTGATCCAATCCAAATATTCAATATCCGTTCAGGAGGATTAGCGATTTACGGGGGATTGATTGCAGGTGCAATCACACTGTACTTTTTTACCAAATATCATTTTATTTCTTTGTGGACCTTTTTAGATATCGCTGCACCAAGTGTATTACTGGCGCAGGCAATCGGACGATGGGGAAATTTCATGAACCACGAAGCGTATGGTCCAGACACGACACGAAGTTTCTTAGAAAGTCTGCATTTACCGCAATTCATCATTGATAACATGTATATCGAAGGGATCTATCGACAACCAACCTTTCTTTATGAATCACTTTGGAGTTTGATTGGATTTATTCTGCTTTTGGTTTTGCGGAAGAAACCGCATCTTTTGAAAAAAGGAGAAGTCCTTTTATGTTATCTAATGTGGTATAGTTTCGGACGTTTCTTTATCGAAGGATTACGCACAGACAGCCTTTACTTTTTAGGTGTGATCCGCATTTCTCAATTATTGTCTGCTGTTTTATTTGTCGGCACATTGATTCTGTTTATTTGGCGTAGAAAAAAAGGAAATTTACCGGATTATGACCGCTCATTAGGAAAAAATCAACAAATTATTTGATTTTTAGAGCGTTAAAAATGAAAAAAATTTCAGGAGTGGTAAAATGAATTATAGAGTAGCGGTTTTAGGATCAGGCTCTTGGGGGACTGCTTTAGCACAAGTCCTCGCTGAAAACGGACATGACGTTCGGATTTGGGGACATCGTGCTTCACAAGTAGAAGAAATCAACACCCAACACACCAATCAACGTTATTTACCAGATCATCATCTACCCGATTCCATCCGAGCATTCACCGATATGGAAGATGCAGTAAAAGATGCAGATGCGGTACTATTCGTTATCCCGACGAAAGCGATACGTTCTGTTGCAAAAGAACTAGTTGCCAAATTGAATACGAAGCCAGTGATCATCCACGCAAGTAAGGGATTAGAACAGGGAACGCATAAAAGAATCTCTGAAATCTTGTTAGAGGAAATCCCGACAGAAAAAAGAAAAGCTGTTGCTGTTCTTTCTGGGCCAAGCCATGCGGAAGAAGTAGCAAAGCATGACATTACGACGATCACAGCGGCAAGCACAGATGTAAAAGCAGCAAAATATGTACAAGAGCTGTTCATGAACCATTATTTTCGAATCTATACCAACCCTGATGTGATTGGTGTAGAGATGGGGGCAGCTTTGAAAAATATTATTGCCATTGGAGCTGGTGCTATTCACGGCTTAGGGTTTGGCGATAATGCAAAAGCGGCAATCATGACGCGCGGATTAGCTGAGATCAGCCGTTTAGGTGTAGCAATGGGTGCCAACCCGCTGACCTTTATTGGCTTAAGCGGAGTAGGTGATCTAGTCGTTACTTGCACAAGTGTTCATTCCAGAAACTGGCGCGCAGGCAACTTGTTAGGACAAGGTCAGCCTCTAGAAGAGGTGCTAGCCAATATGGGAATGGTTGTTGAAGGTGTGAATACTACTCAAGCAGCGATGGAACTAGCCCAAATGATGGAAATCGAAATGCCCATCACTCAAACAATCTATGAAGTGCTGTATGAACAAAAAGAAATCAAAACAGCCGCAAAAGAAATCATGTTACGTGATGGGAAAAAAGAAAATGAATTCTCATTAACAATTTTTTGAAGGAGCGAATGTATATGAAAGTAAAAAAAGCAGTTATTCCAGCAGCAGGATTAGGAACAAGATTTTTACCAGCAACAAAGGCGATGGCAAAGGAAATGTTGCCAATCGTGGACAAACCAACGATCCAATTCATCGTTGAAGAAGCGTTGAAATCAGGAATCGAAGACATCTTGATCGTTACAGGAAAAGCTAAACGACCAATCGAAGATCACTTTGATTCAAATATCGAATTAGAAACAAACCTAAGTGAAAAAGGAAAAACCGAATTATTGAAATTAGTAGAAGAAACGACAGATGTCAATTTGCATTTCATCCGTCAATCTCATCCAAAGGGGTTAGGACACGCCGTTCTTCAAGCAAGAGCCTTTATTGGAAATGAACCGTTTGTCGTTATGCTAGGCGATGATATCATGGAAGACGAAGTACCATTGACACAGCAATTGATCGATGACTATGAGCGTACACACGCTTCTACGATTGCCGTTATGCAAGTTCCTCACGATGAAACTTCAAAATACGGAATCATCAACCCAGGGGAAGTACTGGAAGATGGGTTATACAATGTCAAAAACTTTGTTGAAAAACCAGATCCAAGCAAAGCACCAAGTGATTTAGCTATTATTGGGCGTTACTTATTGACTCCAGAAATCTTTGATGTATTATCAGAACAACAACCAGGTGCTGGAAATGAGATCCAACTAACTGACGCAATCGATACGTTGAATAAAACACAACGCGTATTTGCCCGTAAATTCACAGGTAAACGTTATGACGTTGGTGACAAATTTGGTTTTATGAAAACAAGTATTGAATATGGTCTGACACATCCAGAAGTAGGGGCACCTTTGCGTGAATACATCATGTCTTTAGGTAAAACATTAGAAGCAGAAGGAAGCAAGATCAATCATAATCCAAAAGGAATAACAGAAATCAAAGAAGAAAAGAAAAAATAATCTTTTTTTCTAACGAGCTTCAGCTGCTAATTGAATAAAAAGTAGTTGAAGCTCGTTTTTATTTGTTTAAAAAACACGAAAATGCTATCCTTATAGAAAAGAGAGACAAGAAGGGAGTTTGATCATGTCAGGAGGAGAAATTGCAGGATTGATCGCAGCAATCGCCTTTGCGATACTTGTCGTTTTCATCGTTCGCGTATTGTTGCAAGTTTCCAAAACTTTAGAAAAAGTAGACCAGACTGTCGCAGAAGCAAATACGACAATTGAGATCGTCACACAAGACGTAGATCTTTTATCTAGACAAGTAGAAGGCTTGCTAGTCAAAAGTAATGAGCTGCTCTTGGATATCAATGGAAAAGTCGCAACGATCGATCCATTGTTCACAGCAGTTGCTGATTTAAGTGAAAGTGTATCGGAACTTAATCATTCTAGTAAAAACATCGTGACGAAAGTCGGCGGAATCGGAAAAACGACAGCTAAAGCGACTGTTGCCGGAAAAGTCGGTGGAACAGCGATGAAATTTTTTAAAAACAAAAAACATACTGAAACGACAGGAGGAAAATAAGAATGGCTAAAAAAGGTGGATTTTTATTAGGTGCAGTAGTTGGAGGTACAGCCGCAGCAATCGCCGCATTATTGTTAGCACCCAAATCTGGTAAAGAACTTCGGGATGAATTGGCTGCTCAAGCAGATGATTTGATGGACATGGCTTCAGATTACACAGATATGGCAAAAGAAAAATCATCTGAGTTAACAGGTATTGCAAAAGAAAAAGCGCAAGATCTTTCTCAACAAGCAGGGGATCTAGCAGGCAATGTTAAGCAGAAGGTAAGTGAATCAGCAGAGGAAGCAGGAAGCGAATCAGATGATATCTTGTTAAACCTCAAAGAACAATCAGCTGATTTATCTAATCGTTTCAAAAAAACAGCAGAAGATCTGAAAAAGCCAGCAGACGAATTAGGTAGTATTGCTAAAGATACTTCAGAAGATATCATGATCGATGTAAAAGATGCTGCAGATAAAGCAGGAGAGACGGTCAATGAAGGAATGTCAGAAGCAAAACCAGTTGCAGATGACACAAAAGAAATGTTGAAAATGGCAAAAGAAGATGCAAAAGAAGCTAAAAAAGAAATGAAAGATACAATGACAGATTCGACTACCAATCACTAAGATTACTCATTTCTAGAATAAAAAAGGTGAGAGCGGACCAGCTCTCACCTTTTTTATTTTCATTACTCTAAAACAAGTAATTCTTTTGGTGTAGTCGTGAATGGCACACAACCATCACTTGTCACATACACACAATCTTCGATACGTACCCCTACTTTTTCAGGAATATAGATTCCTGGTTCAAGAGAGAAGCACATCCCTTCTTCAATCACTAAGTCGTTTCCTTCTACAAGAGAAGGGAATTCGTGGACGGTTGTTCCGATTCCGTGACCTAAACGGTGATTGAAATATTCGCCGTAGCCATAGCTGTTGATCACGTTTCGTGCGATTTGATCAAGTTCACCTGCTGTCACACCTGGGCGAACTGCCTCTTGTGCGGCAAGCTGTGCTTCAAGAGTGATGTTATAGATTTTTTCTTGGAATTCAGTTGGTTTTTGATAAGCAACTGTACGAGTAGCATCACTGCAATAGCCATTCCAAATAACGCCAAGATCGAATAACACTAGTTCATTTGGTGAAACCTTCGTGCTTCCTGGTGTACCATGAGGGCTTGCAGCATTTGCTCCTGCAAGGACTAATGTGTCGAAAGACATTTGTGAAACACCTTGTTTTTTTAATTGGTATTCGATTTCTGCGATAATTGCTTGTTCAGTTACGCCTTCTTTTACTGTTTTGAAGCCAATTTCAAAGGCAACATCGGCCCATTTACCAGCTTCGATCAGTTTGTCTTTTTCTTCTACCGTTTTGATCAGTTGCAGACGCTGGATAATAGAAGTTAGATCGGTGTAAGAATCTGTACCTGTCAAGATATCAGAGATAGCATCGAAGCGATCGACAGTCAGAGCATTCTTTTCAATACCTACATTACCAGGTTGCCCATAGCGTGCGCGAAGCTCTTTTCCGATGATCTCCCAAGGATTTTCGCTGTCTAAGTAGCCACGTACATCGTACGCCCAGCTGCTGTTTTGAGCATCTTCAACTTCCAGAGCAGGAGTGAAAAGGAAAGGATCTTGTTCCAGAGGGATAAAAAGAGCTAGTACACGCTCGTGAGGATCACTTTCATATCCGGAAAAGTAAGCGATGTGGCCAGGGTCGCTGATATAAGCCAATTCTACTTGGTGTTGTGCCATCCATTGACGTAGTTCATTGATTTTTACGTTATTCATTTGGCAACCTACTTTCTAAATTAATTTTGTATTCAATAATTGTACCACTGATTGATTAAAAGACCAACGTTCTTAAAACTGAAAAAAGTAAAAATTTTCATGAAAACAGAGATAAAACGGTTGCAATTGTTGAGATTATTTGATATCCTATTTTAGAAATGTAAGACGTATTTTCAGAAAACATATAAAATATGAATAGGAGAACACAAATGGAAAAGCAAACAATCACTATCTATGATGTAGCGAGAGAGGCAAATGTTTCGATGGCTACTGTTTCACGTGTCGTAAATGGCAATCCAAACGTCAAACCAGCAACAAGAAAAAAAGTCTTGGAAGTTATCGATCGCTTGGATTATCGTCCAAATGCAGTCGCACGTGGCTTGGCAAGTAAGAAAACAACAACAGTTGGGGTAATCATTCCTGATGTCAGCAATATGTTCTTTGCCTCTTTAGCACGTGGTATCGACGATGTGGCAACAATGTACAAATACAATATCATCTTAGCAAACTCAGATGGCAACGATCAAAAAGAAGTCAATGTATTGAATAATTTATTGGCTAAGCAAGTGGACGGCGTGATCTTTATGGGTCACCATATCACAGACGAAATCCGTGGAGAATTTTCACGTTCAAAAACGCCTGTTGTACTAGCTGGTTCCATTGATCCAGATGAACAAGTAGGTAGCGTAAACATTGATTATGTATCAGCAACAAAAGATGCAGTAAATAAATTAGCAAAAAGCGGCAATAAAAAAATCGCTTTTGTCAGCGGTGCGCTGATTGATCCTATCAATGGCCAAAACCGTCTAAAAGGCTATAAAGAAGCATTAAGCGAAAACAATCTACCATATAGCGAAGGATTGATTTTTGAGGCACAATACAACTTTAAAGATGGTCTGTCTCTAGTTGACCGGATCCATAATAGCGGTGCAACAGCTGTCTATGTTTCAGACGATGAATTAGCCATTGGTATCTTGGATGGTTTATTAGACCGCGGCGTAAAAGTACCAGAAGAATTCGAAATCATCACAAGCAACAATTCTTTACTGACAGAAGTAGCTCGTCCTCGTTTGACAAGTATCACACAACCATTATACGATTTAGGAGCGGTATCCATGCGCCTATTGACGAAAATGATGAATAAAGAAGAAGTCGAAGAAAAAACGATTATCTTGCCTTATGGAATCGAAGAAAAAGGATCAACTAAATAATAAAAGATCAATCATTTAAAGGTTGTTCCCAAAGTGGTCAACTTCTGGAACAACCTTTAAACGAGAAAAGGGGTTATGACAAAATTTTGTCATAACCCCTTTTTTTGTGACTTTAAAAAAAAGAGAGAATGGCGGAAACAAACCTTACTTCCATCGTATACGACACAATCTGTGCGTAGATGCTACATTTTGTTCACTACTATCAAAATTACTTTAAAATGAAAACGTGATAAAAAAGAAAGTAGAAAAGTAACTCTAAAAAATCCAAAAAAATCCAGGCTCGATTGCGTACTTATCTTAAAGGAGAAACAATCCATCATACATAACCCGAAAGGAGACTTCTATTTGCCTAAGAAAAGACGAAAGACCATAGTCATCATTTTGACCATTCTTACTATAGGAATCGGAGGAAAATTTTACATGGACAAAAGAGAAGCACAAAGGCAGAAAGATTTACTCGCAGTAGAAAAACAATCCGTCAAAGTTCTGAAAAATACCTTTGCGGATATCAAGGAAGTGAAGGTAGAAGAATTTAAAAAAAACCTTGTTACCGGAAGTTATGGGGCACTTGTGACAATGACAAATAATGAAGGGAAATCTGTTTATTTTGATTATAGTTTTTGGAAGGAGAGAAATGAACTTGGTGGTTTTGGCATTGAGAACAGAGCGGTACAAAAGACAGGAGTCACTATAAAAAGAGTAAAAGTAATTTTTTCTAACGGACAGGAGGAGTTAGTATGACAATAAACGATAAGCATTACAATGATATTAGTGAGAAGGTTTATTGGCTAGATCCCAAATATCCCCGCTACAATGAGGGATACAAAAAGAACTCTGTTAAAGAATTTGCTGGTATGGAATTTCAAATCCTGCAAATCAAAGACTCATTGGACGGCATGCAGGCGATGGCTGTAGCGCCAATCGTCCATAGCAAATTGGAGAAAAATTTCAAAAATAAAAAAATTCCTGCAAACTTTCGCGTACTTAAATAATGAAGGTGTCAATACTTACATAAAAAGAAAGGAGGCACGTTCTTGCCCCGGAAAATAAGAAAACTCAGCTTAGCCATTTTATTAATCGTCATATTAGGAATCGGAGGAAAATTTTACATGGACAAAAGAGAAGCACAAAGGCAGAAAGATTTACTCGCAGTAGAAAAACAATCCGTCAAAGTTCTGAAAAATACCTTTGCGGATATCAAGGAAGTGAAGGTAGAAGAATTTAAAAAAAACCTTGTTACCGGAAGTTATGGGGCACTTGTGACAATGACAAATAATGAAGGGAAATCTGTTTATTTTGATTATTTTTTTTCAAAACAAATGAATGAAATTAGCAGTTATGGCGTAGAAAATGAAGAAATACAAAACGAAGGGGTTACTACTCCTAAAATAAGAGTTATTTATTCTAATGGAGAGGCGGAGGAAGTGTGACAGTAAAAGACGAAGAGTATAGATATATAAGTGAACATGTTTATTGGATAGATCCTAAACATCCACAATACAGCAAAACTTATAAGGAAGGGGGAATAAAAAAAATCGGCAATACAAAGTTCCAAATCCTAAAAATCAAAAACTCCTTCGACGGCATGCAGGCGATGGCTGTAGCGCCAATCAAGAACGGTAAAGTGGATATTTCTCAAGTAGTGATTGCTTTTGCAGGAACGAACTTAAGCGATTGGAAAGATTTGGAAACGGATGCAAGAAGTATTATGAATCTCTATGGGAATAGACCAGGAGCAAGTTTTTCTGAAAAAGCAACAACAAACAAGCTTTTATCCGTTAGTGGATTGAAAACAGCGGGGCAAATCAATTCAGCGATTGCATTTGCTAATGAAGTAAAAAAGGAATATGGAGAAGCTGCTATTTCTACTACCGGCCATTCATTAGGTGGATTCTTAGCATTATATGTAGCAGCAGAGAAACAATGGAAAAATGTCGGCTTCAATGGGCCGGACCCGTATGATCTCTTATCACCAGAAGCAAAAAAATGGGTGGAAGAAAATCCCGGTATGCTCACCAATTACCGAAATCACGCCGATTTTATCGGTAATTTTGGTGGTAATGGCACAGGTGCTGAAGTTCGGATCAGTATGGAAACAGCATTCTTGAATCTGCTTGCTTCCCACAGTTTAACCTCTTGGAAGTTTGATGAAAATGGAAAGCTGATTATTCCTGAAAATGAAAACAATGTTAAAGCTCGAAAACAACAGAAAGAAAACCAAGCGACCCAGTTGTTTTCCTATCAGTTGCAAGAACTGAACAACATACGTAAAAAACTACGATTAAGTGGCGGCCGGCTGACAGTTAATGAACAAATTTACTTAGATGACACACAAGCTAGGTTAGTAGTGGAAAAGTTATCGGTAAAAATGAAAAGCGCTATGGAAGAAGTTATCCGCATCAATCAAAGAGGAATTTTTGAGCTAGAGAAAAAATGGCAAGAAGGCTTGCGGCAAGCACGTGTTGTCGCCCCTTCGTTGACTGAACAGGAAATCGTAGAAGCATTAGCTAGTGTGGGCGCCACAAAAGAGAACTTAGTCGATTCTGCGAAAGAAGTCTATCTGCTACGAATCAATAAGGCAAGACGTATGGGGGAGGCCTTTGATACATTGGCGAAGGAGATCCAAGACAAAATCAATGAAATCGTGGCACGAGATCGAGAATTAGCACAGCAATTCAATTAAAGGAGAAGTAGATGAAACTAGAAGAATTGGAAAGAGATTATCGAAGTGAACGAAGACAATTAGAAGCTCAAGAAGATGAATTGATCCACTTTAAGAATCAAGGATTACGATTGATGGAGCAAGAGGAGCAGCGACTGCATCATGTATTAAAGAACTTAGCTTTAGATAATGAGCCTCTGTTTCAAGCAAGACGAAGTTATTCGAATTATCAGGAGCATTATCAACAAGCCCTACAAGTAGAACGACGAAAACTCTATCAGCAGCAAGACGAACTAGAACGTTCCTATCGTCAAAAAATCAGACAAATAACTATGGAGAAATCATCTTATGAATGAATTTTTAATGCAATTACTAAAAGAATTAGAGAAAAATCTACATCGATCAAATGTACGTTCAGTTGGTATGGGGATATCTCAGCAAATTTGGGCAGAAAAACGATTGACAGATCAAAACTACCAAATGACTGCAGAAGAAGCTGCTCAAGAATTTTCTAACCGACATGTACACTTGAAAGAATCAGTAAAAGGGCAATTTGCAGAAAAACTAACCGAATTATTCCAAAGACAAGAAAAGAAATTAAAACAGTTTCGTTAGTAAAGTTATATAGAAAAATTTTGTGAAAATGGCTTTTCACATTTTTACATAAATTTGTCTTAATATCGTAGATGCAAGCTTTTGAACACCATTTATTCGGAAAAAGGGAGCTGTGACAAGATTTTTGTCGCAGCTCCCTTTAATTCTGATTAATCTATTAGATCAATCATCTTTATCGTCTGATTCTTTGGTCTCTGGATTCGCTCTAGCATAAGCTGAAGCGGTGTTCCAGTAATCTGTATAGTTTTCATCAGTACCGCCAACGCCGAATTTAAAGGCGCTTTTCTTCGGACCATTTTTTGCCCAAAGTGATTCCACTGTTTTTCCTGGCGTTTGGATGGATTTTTTATTGACAGTAACTTTTCCAGCTGTTTGTCCTGTGAACCCAGATACTTTTTTCTTCATCACATCGGATGATAAGTCAAATTTCTCATCAGTGCCGAAAATCTCAGGGTTTGCTTGGTAAGCTTGATTGATTAGATTGGCAAGATAATTAGCCGAACGTATTCTTGCTTGGCTGTCCATTCCAGTATTGTCATCGTGTCCTGCCCAACTACTGATAGTGATAGATGGAGTTGAGACGATCAGCCATGAATCTCGGTATTCATTGGTAGAACCAGTTTTTCCGACCCAATCTGCATTTCCTAGATTTCCGTTTAAGCTTGAGATGACATCTTTGAATGGTGTAGTGATTTTTTCATTGATCACACTACGCATCATGTCATTCATGATCGATGCCGTTGCTTCGGAATAAATACGGACAGAATTACTTTCATGTTTATAAATCACATTACCTGCATTATCTGTGATGGAATCAATGATATAGCCTTCTTCGTAGACTCCACCATTTGCTAAGGCCTGGAATCCATTTGTCTGTTGAAGCGTCGTTACATCTACTGTCCCTAAAGGAGCCGATTCAACGCCCCAATTATCATTTGCTGGGTAGTTCATCTTCGCCAAGTAGTGCTCGTAAGCGTATTGTTTCGATCCACCGGAATTCAACACATCTTGATATAAGTGATAAGCTGGGATATTGTTGGACCATTCCAGTGACTCACGGACGGTTTGGAAGGTGTTCGACCCTTCATTGGTCGCATTGACGATTTTCTCACCAGCATTTTTTCCTTCTTGCCAAGTCGTTGCATAATCTGATACACGGGATTCTGATCCGACAAGTCCCATATCGATTGCAGGACCGTAAACAAGAACCGGTTTGATGGATGAACCAGCTTGACGTTCTGTATCAAAGGCGTGGTTATTTTGATTCTGGCTGTAATTCCGACCACCCACGAAGCCATAGATACGTCCGGTTCTGTTATCCATCAATACATTTCCAGTCTCCACTTGGCTACCAGCACCATCATCTAACATGTAGCCATAATTTTCTACGCCGGTTTGCAATGCAGCATAGATATCTTTATCGATCGTCGAATGGATCGTATATCCTTTGTTTTGGATCGTTTGCTGTGCTTTTTGATAATAAGCTTCACTGACCGATGAATCTGACATATCAGCATTATCTTTTTCTGCCAATTGTTGTGCAATAATCCTTGTTGCTTCGTTCATCACGGTATAATACAAGAATTCTCTGTCAGTCTGTTCCGCGATTTGTTGTGGGAGAAAGTCTTTTGTAAGATCATAGTCTTTCGCTTCTTCGTATTGTTCTTTCGTAATTTGTCCTTCACGGTACATACTGAATAAAACAAAATCTTTTCTGGCAAGACCGGCAGAAAGATCTTCTTTTAGCGCGCCTGTATTCGTGTATGGACTATACGTGATAGGGCTTTGAGGCAAACCAGCGATATAAGCAGCTTGCGGCAGAGTCACATCCTTTGCATCTACACCAAAGATTCCTCTAGCAGCTTCCTGGACTCCAGCAATATTTTGCCCCTTATTATTCCGACCAAATGGTGAGACATTCAAATACGTAGCAATGATCTCATCTTTTGAAAAGTGTTTTTCTACTTGTGCAGAAAGAACAATCTCGTTTGCTTTACGTTTGAATGTTGTTTCATCGGTTAGGATCTGTTGTTTGACTAATTGCTGTGTCAAAGTGGATCCTCCAGACGAGCCGATGCCAGTCGCTTCTGAAACTAGTGCTCGTAAAACAGCTTTAGGGACATAACCTTGGTGTTTATCGAAGTATTCATCTTCTGTACTGATAATCGCGGTTTTCAATAAAGGCGAAATCTTATCAGATGAAATAGTCGTCCGCATCAGATCTGTCTGGATTTTTGATATCTCTGTATTATCTGCATAAACAATCTTTGACGTTTCCGTAATGTTTCCTAGTTCTGTCTGCAGTTCTTTTTTAGTCGGCAATTGTGTGTCTTCGACAAGATAGGCAAAGTAGCCAGCACCTATTCCGATACCTAGAGCTGCGAACAACAAAAGAAGAACAGTAATAAAAACAGTCAATGATTGAAACACTCTAAAAATAATCTTAGGAACAAACCATTTTTCTTTTTTTCTTCTATTCTGTTTTTTTCGAGTATTTTTGCGTGGCAAAAGGGTCACCTCAACTAATGGTTTTATTTCGCTAATTATAGCAAATAATAGGACAAAAAAACAGACAAGGCTGTTTTTGACAGGAATTTCTTTTTCGAATGAGATAAAACGTGAGGAAATGATCTTTTTTATGAAAGAGTTCTTAAGCTTTTCTTTAGAGAAAATTTCAGTTACTATGGAGAACAGGGCAAAGAAAAACAAACCATTTTCTTTGTACATCATCTTACCAATATATAGGAATTGTTCGAAACAATTGCCTTTCAAGGAGGAATCCATCCATGTTATTAGGCTCACACGTCAGCATGAGCGGAAAGAAAATGCTGTTAGGCGCGGCAGAAGAAGCAGCCAGTTACGGATCTTCGACCTTTATGATCTATACAGGCGCTCCTCAAAATACTAGAAGAAAAGCTATCGAAGAGATGAATATTGATGCCGGAAAAGCATTTATGGCAGAAAACGGACTAACAAATATCGTCGTTCATGCGCCTTATATCATTAATTTGGGAAATACGATCAAACCAGAAATGTTTCCATTTGCTGTACAATTTCTGAGAGAAGAGATTGTCCGTGCGGAAGCTTTAGGTGCTACTCAAATCACCCTTCACCCAGGCGCTCATGTAGGAGCAGGGGCAGAAGCTGGGATTGCTAGAATTATTGAGGGGTTGAATGAAGTTTTGACAAAAGAACAGACGGCACAGATCGCTTTGGAGACGATGGCAGGGAAAGGTACGGAAATCGGTCGAACATTTGAGGAATTAGCGCAAATCATCGATGGAGTAAAATTGAATGAAAAATTATCCGTTACTTTTGATACATGTCATACGAATGATGCCGGATATAATATAAAAGAAGATTTTTCAGGTGTAATGGAAGAGTTTGATAAGGTCATCGGATTAGATCGGCTTAAAGTACTGCATATCAATGATTCTAAAAATCCACAAGGTTCTCATAAAGATCGGCATGCCAATATCGGTTTTGGAACAATTGGATTTGACACATTGAACAAAATCGTCCATGATCCAATGTTTGACAACATTTCGAAAATATTAGAAACCCCATATGTCGGTAAAGATAAAAAGAAAGCTTACGCACCATATGGAAAAGAAATTTCCATGTTCAAAGCGCAAGCATTCGATCCCGAAGTGTTCCCTGAGTTATTAGCAGAAGAAGTCACACTTTAAGTTTTCTACCTGACAGCAACAAAAAAGGATTGGGCAGTCTGCCTTGTCCTTTTTTGTTTAAGAAACAAAGGAGTGCTTTTTGCATTCGTTTTCGCCATGCTCCTTTTGCCCCCTCTTTTTAAATTCAGACAAACAGGGTATACTGATAGAAAAGTAAAAAACGAAAAGTTTCACAAACAAGTAGCAAAACGTGATTGAAAGGACGAAAAGATGCTGAACATTTTAAACCCCTTGATCGACCAACTAAAAAAGAAACATACATACTTTATTCTTGGCATAGCCGTATTATTTACAATTATTCGGTTGTATTTATATAGTAAAGCAATCTATGGAACAGATATGTCGGCGACCTATGATGATCAGCTGCTGATTCACTATGCTCAAAATATTTTGGATGGTAAATGGCTAGGGGAGTACACGACTACAACACTTTCAAAAGGGATCTCCTACAGCTTGTTTTTAGTACTTGCACATAAACTGCATCTTTCTTATGCAGTTTTGTTCGGCATGTTCAGTATTCTTGCCAGTATATTGGTTGCACTAGCGTTTAAACCGATCGTGAAGAACAAGTACCTTCTTTTAAGTATCTATTTTTATTTTTTGTTTTCTCCGATTAGTTTTACACATGAATATTCCACTCGAACGTATCGTAATGCTCTCGTGATTCCGGCTGTTGAGATCATTATCGCTTGTTTACTAGCTATTTATTACCGTAAATATAGTTCCAGCAAAAAATTGCTGCCGTGGTTTTTAGGGCTAGCTGTTTCTTTTCCTTTCTTTTGGTTCATTCGCGAAGATTCCATCTGGCTTCTTCCTTTTACTGTAGTCGCGTTAGGCATCAGTTTCGTCCAGATCTTGCTAGGACAAGACTTTTCTTTCAAAGAAGCAAAGAAGTTAAAAGAACGACCATTTCTCCTTTCGAAACAAGAATGGCTGAAACTTTCATTGTTTTTACTCCCTCTAGTCGGTTTCTCCATCGTCTATCAGTGGATCGAATATAAAAACGAGACAACATATGGTATTGCCATTATCAATGACCGTTCGAGTGGCGAATTTGGACGTTTGATGAAACAGCTGATCCGAATAGATGACGAAACGAACTTAAATAAAGAAAACAGTGAGATATGGGTCTCGCATGCTGCATTAAATAAAGCATTAGACGCATCTCCTACATTTCATGCTGTTTCTACTCGTATTGACGAATTGTATACGACTCATGCGTGGACCCAAGGTGGAAAAGTAAAAGAATTACCAGGAGATATCATTTTTTGGGCATTGCGAGATGTGGTAAGCGAATCTGGTTATTACCAAAACAATGCAAAAGAAACCAATGATTTTTGGAAAAAAGTCAATCAAGAATTAGAAGAAGCCTATCAAAAGGGAACTATCAAAAAGAAAAAAGAATTCTATCTGATGGGATCAGGGGATGGAAAGACGATGAATGATCTGCCAATCGTATTTGCTTTTCTGAAATCAGGATATGCCTATGCATGGCGATACAAAGATTTCCATCAAGGGGGGAATTATAGTTTCGGGACGCAAGAACAAGTCGAACAGGCCCAAGAATTATTGAATCTTCCACTAATGGATAATTGGATCGATAGCAGTGATCCGAGAACACCTGATTTCCAGTTGACAAAAACAGCAAAAGTCGCGAATGTCATGATAAAAATTTACCAAGTTTTGGCCATTCCCGTGCTGATTGCTTCAATAGCAGGGATATTACTTATGGTACTAGGAACCGTATTTGCAAAAGCTGATCGTGCCTATTATAGTTCCTCTTTGATTGTAGTCATCGGATTAATACTGACACAATTGGTTTTTCTTTTCGGCGTCTCGTGGTTTTGTTCTTATGCGCCAGAAAAAAAGGATTATTTTTTAAGTGTCTACACTGGCGCAGGTGTGCCATTAACGCAATTCATCGTAGTAACAAGCATGCTAGTTTTCAGTAAATTGAATCTGAAAAAAGCTTTATGTTCTAAATAAAAAGGGAACTGTGACAAAAGTCTTGTCGCAGTTC
>NZ_KV817729.1:59230-65295 GCF_001814765.1 Enterococcus sp. HMSC061C05 | reverse complement strand
TGTCGTAGGTTCGAGTCCTACTGCCGGAGTAAAAGTAGATGTAAGAAATGTCTTGTGATATTTCTTACATCTTTTTATTTTGAGCAGGACTTTAGATAATTTTATTAATATATGCTAGCATGCTTTTGTAAATAAAAGAAAGAGGGCGTTTGAATATGTATCTTAAAATTACGGATCAAGCACAAGAAAGATTACAAAAATATATTGATGAAGGCGCGACAGTTATTTTGGATTTAGATGATGGTGTGGGTGAATATTCTAAAATGGGTGTTTGCTCTTTAGATACTAGTTTCCGTTTACTTCTTCTTGATAAAGAACAAGGAAAAAATGATTATAAACTCCAATTAGATAGTGATATTGGGGAAGTTTATATCAAAGATTATTCAAAAATGTACATGGATGAACACATGACCCTTTCTTTAGATCCACGTCTAGGTGTATTCACTCTTGAAAGTCCAAGTGGTTCTTTAGACAGCCATGTACAATTAGTCGATCTACGACCAGAAAAATTCTCTGGCATGAAACAATAATTTTCTCTTCATTGATCCATGATCCATAAAACTAGTCTCAATCGAGCTACATTGAAAAACAAGACAACGTTCTTAACTTGGTAAATAAAAAAGACGACACATTTTGTCGTCTTTTTTATTGATTAGCTATTTTTGATAAATGATCGCATAGCTTGTGCCATTATTTCTGGCTTTTCTCTATTCAATTCCTGTTTTCCGTTTTCGATAAACAGGAGTCGGCTATTAGCTGAAACTTTATATAACCGTTTTGCTCCAGGCTTGTTTGCATAATCTTTTGTACCGCATAGCATAAAATCAATTTAGGAAGTCGTGATGTACGAAGCTGTTTTTTGCAATCTAATGTTTTAAGTAAACGAAGTAGGGTAAGGCTTTGCTTTTTAGACCAACCTAATTTTTTAAACATTTTAAAAGGTACGCAGTAAAAATAAACATTCTAGAAAATAAGCAATAAGCGATTAGGAGATTCAAATTGTGGATCAATTAAATCGATGGAGTACTCGGGGGCACTGAAACATCCATAAAGCAAGTAGCCCCGCTATCGATTGTCAACAGAGTCACTTACTTTAATGTGATTCCATTAATTTGGAGAATAAATGAACTTTCACTCTACTACGATGGTCATCCTGAAAGAATTATCAACCATCGGAAGACCTAACATTTCCTTTCCGAAACCAAATTGATACACAACAAACTCATAACTTCCCGGATCACTTGGCGCTTTGAAAGAAATCTTTCCATTTTGTGGAGTCATTTTATTGGTTTTAGAATCTTTCGATAACCGAATAGGCAGGTTAGAAAGACCATTTAGTTCAATTTGCTTGTTTCCTAATAAGGCAACAAGGACGTATTCCTCCTAATGACACTTCATCATTGCCAACCATCAAGATATCTTCATCCGAACTTTGACTTAATATTTCAGCTTTTTCGATCAATTTCAGAGTTGCTTGATCAGTACCACCATATTCGTTGGTCGCATTTGCCGTGATACTTAACCCAAAACTTCCCAATACAATTGTACATAGTATTATATCTACCTCGAATTTACGTGTTTCAGTATCTAGAGGGAATATTATTTCTAGAACTTTAACCCATAATAATAAACGGGCGGTTTCTAATGGTCAACTAGTTGTAAACTAAACAAGAGGTGATGATTATGGAATTAGCAGTGAAATTAAAGTATTCATAGAAAAAAGAGAGGGGTTTCTCAAGAAGTTATTGCAGAGCCGTTAAACATTACGCGACAATAAGAGTCGAGCAATCGATTGGATGAATTTTTTTATTCGCATACGAACTGAAAAATTCTTTTTTTGTTTAAAATAAAAACAGTTTTGTGGGATTTTCGTGGCATAAAATAAAAAACAGCGCAGACACATTGTTAAACCAACATGTTGCACTGTTTAAGGAAGCCACTTGCCGGGCTTGAACCGGCGACCTCTTCCTTACCATGGAAGCGCTCTACCAGCTGAGCTAAAGCGGCATTATCATTAATACAAATAATAGGATAACGAATATTAATGTATTTGTCAATATGTTTTTTATCAAAAAAATGTGTTTTTGTACTAATGAAACAATTCTAAGAAAAAAGTAAAAATAACAAAAAATGCTAACGGTTTCTTCTAGAATATAGTAAAAAAATTCAAAAAAAGTATTGCGTTATTTGAAAGAAATTGATATTATATTCATGTACTTGATTCCGGCATAGCTCAGTTGGTAGTAGCGCATGACTGTTAATCATGATGTCGTAGGTTCGAGTCCTACTGCCGGAGTAAATAAAGCTTATGCAAAGAAAAAGAAATCCAAACACTTGGGTTTCTTTTTCTTTTATTATTATGATGAATCAAGCTTTCTGTTTTTGTCACGTATGTTGTAATCTTTACGAGAGAGTAGAGTTGGCTACTCATAATCAACCATACTTCCCATCATCGCTAAATACGAAATAAATCAGCATTCCTACACCAATCAAAGCACAAGCTGCACCAAGAAAAGGGATGATATTCCCAAAGTTTTCTGTATTCATAAGTATGCCACCACCCACAAATAAAAAGCCGCCAGCAATCAGGTTTTTCATTTTATTCATTCTCCTTTCTTATGTTATAGTAGTTCCTTCTTTCAATGAGTATTTTGAAAGATATCTTATTGTATGATGTTCTTCTAGGCCTCTTCTTTATTATACAGGCCATTTTCGTTATCTCATAGAAATATTCCTTTTTATCTGAAAATTATTGTATACCATATGATATTTTTCTTCATGAAGTTGTAAGTATATTCTCATTCAAATGAAAATTTCATCATAGAAGAGATTGTATTTCTAAATTCTTAAGAGTAAAATACGAAGTGTAACTTGGATTTGGAAGGATGATTGGATGAAAGCTATTACACCGGATATGACAACAAAATTTGACAAACAGTTTCAAGCAAATAACAAACAGCAGGCATTGCAGCGGGCTGTCGTGAAGAACGGGATTACTGCTTCTGCTGAAAATATTTCAGCACATGTGGCGAATACACCAGTATTTTCTATTGATCTGGCTACAGGAAAAGTGGCTAATCAGATGCAATCGGGCCGTTGCTGGATGTTTGCTGCATTGAATACGTTCCGTCACAAAATGCTGAATCAATTCCATTTAAAAGAGTTTGAATTATCACAAAATTATACTTTTTTCTGGGATAAATATGAAAAGGCAAATTACTTCTATGAAAACATCATTGCAACTGGAAAAGAGGCTATTGATAGCCGAAAAGTGGCTTTCTTGCTAACTACTCCTCAACAAGATGGCGGTCAATGGGATATGATCGTTTCATTATTCCAAAAATACGGTGTTGTGCCCAAATCGGTAATGCCGGAAAGTGCGAATAGTTCAAATTCTCGAGATTTGAATAACTACTTGAACAAACTACTGCGTAAAGATGCAGTTGTGTTACGCGAAATGGTTGCTCAAGGAGAAACATTAGACGCTATTGAAGAAAAAAAAGAAGAAATGCTAGAAAGTATTTATAACTTCTTAGCCATCTCATTAGGAACACCTCCAAAAGAATTCGATTTTGAGTACCGCGATGAAGAACAGAACTATCATCTTGACCGAGGACTTACACCACAAATTTTTTATGATAAATACATCGGTGTAAAATTAGATGATTATGTTAGTGTGATCAATGCACCAACAAAAGACAAACCATTCAATCGTTCTTATACAGTAGAGATGCTAGGGAATGTCGTTGGCGGGAAAGAAGTTAAATACCTGAATGTTGATATGGAAACTTTCAAAAAATTAGCGATTGCTCAGCTTGAACAAGGAGAATCTGTATGGTTTGGTTGTGATGTAGGACAATCTTCTACTAGAACCAGTGGCATCATGGCCTTAGATGCTTATTCGATGGATGATCTATTCGATACGGATTTCACAATGACTAAAGCTGAACGTTTGGATTTTGGTGAAAGTTTGATGACCCATGCGATGGTATTGACTGGCGTTGATTTAGTGGACGGACAATCAACAAAATGGAAAGTCGAAAACAGCTGGGGCGAAAAAGTTGGAAAGAACGGTTTCTTCGTTATGAGTGATGCCTGGATGGACGAATATACGTACCAAATCGTTGTCAGAAAAGATTTGTTGACGAAAGAGCAACTAAATGCGTTCAATGAAGAACCAATTGTGCTAGCTCCATGGGATCCAATGGGTGCTTTAGCATAGGTAAATAGTTCAATAAAGAGTATGCATTATAGATAAAAAAGAGCTGGCTTAAGTCAGCTCTTTTTTATCTATAAAGTCCATCTCCTGCTTTTTATGGTCTCTGTGCTATAATTCTAAATAAAGGGATGAGGATTGGAAATAATCCTTTTATCATGAAACAAGTATGATGACAAAATAGAATAAAATTAGGAGTAGGGGGGAAAGTCATGGATATCCAAACTGTTTTATCTGATCTGAAACTAAATGGGAAAGTGATTCCAGTTGTTGGCGGCGATGTGAATCAAACTTATCGTATAAAAACAGAGCAGCGTGCTTATTTTTTGAAAATCCATCCGAATGTAAAAAAAGGTTTTTTTGAAGCAGAAGTAGACGGGTTAAAAGAGCTAGCTGCATTCGTACGTGTACCAGATACGTACATGCTGGGTGAAACAAGTGAAGGCGCTTATTTGTTAATGGAATGGATCGAGCCGGGAAAAGGAGATCAACGAGATCTTGCTGCAGCTTTAGCTAATCTCCATCAGCAAACAGCGCCGCAATTTGGTTTTCGAAAAGATAACTATCTAGGTACACTTATTCAGAAAAATTCTTTTGAAGAAGATTGGTGGATTTTTTTCTTTAAAAATCGGCTTGAAGCCCAGATTTCTTTAGCAGAAGAAACGAATCGTTGGAATGTACAGCGGCAAGAAAAGTATCTGCGATTTAAAGAACGAGTATTGAGATCGGTTGAACCCAAAAAGATCACTCCACGCCTCTTGCACGGAGACCTGTGGAGTGGTAATGTGTTCTTTGACCAGCAAGGACAACCAATTTTTGTCGATCCGGCTGTTTCTTATGGGAATCGGGAACAAGATATCGCAATGAGTCAATTATTCGGCGGTTTCCGACCGGAATTTTTAGATGCCTATCAAACTATATTTCCATTAGAAGAGGGATGGGAAGATCGACTGCCGATTTACCAGTTATATTATCTTTTGGCACATTTGAATATGTTTGGAGAAAGTTACGGTTCCCAAGTAGATCAATTACTAGAAAGTTTTTAAGAGGAGGGCGTGTTTTTGGCAAAGAAATATACCAAAAAGCATGAAGTTTCATATTATGAGTGTGACATCAATCAAACGATGACATTTCCTTCGATGTTAGGAGTAGTTATCAAAACATCTGAAGATCAAAGCGACCAGTTGGGAAGAGGCAGTGAATTCGTCAATAGCTTTGGACTGACTTGGGTCATCACGAATTATTCTATGGAGATTAAACGTTTACCTAGAGTCGGTGAAGTAATTTCAGTAACGACTCAAGCCATGGAGTACAATAAGTTTTTCTGTTATCGGAACTTCTGGATCCATGATGAAGATGGGGAAGAATTAGTCAAAATAGAATCTGTTTTTGTATTGATGGATTTTGTGAATCGAAAAATGAGCAGTGTTAATGAAGAGATCATTGCTCCTTTTGAGAGTGAGAAAATCAAGAAAATCAAGCGTCAGGAAAAAATTGAAAAGATTGATTCGGGCTTCATGCTGCCATATCGTGTTCGTTTTTATGATATCGATAGTAATCAGCATGTTAATAATGCGATGTATTTTAATTGGATCATTGATGTATTGGGATATGACTTTTTGACTACGCATGTTCCAGAAAAAGTAATTATTCGATTTGATAAAGAAGTAGAGTACGGGAATGAGATCGAAAGCCATTTTGAACAAGTCCCAATCGAAAATGGTGTCAAAACAAAACATGAAATCCGAATGCAAGAACAGCTGTATTGTGAAGCCAATATTCTATGGAAAAATAAATAAAAAAGAGGTTGTGACAGAAATGGTCAGCTTCAAGAAATAAGAAGAAATTT
>NZ_KV817729.1:0-59130 GCF_001814765.1 Enterococcus sp. HMSC061C05 | reverse complement strand
CAAGAAATAAGAAGAAATTTACGAAAATTGTTTCTCAAATTTTTGTAAAATTTCGGCTTAGTTTTCGAAGAAGCTACTTTTGTCACAGCCTCTCTTTTTAAGTTTAGCTATCAGATATTGATGTTTAGTTTTGGATAAACGAAATCAATTCTTCACCCGTCAAACCATAGTTTACGGCAATCAATAGTTTTAAACGTGCTTTTTGACTATTGATACTGTTGCAGAAAATAATCCCCATTTCTTCTAGTTCTTTTCCTCCGCCTTCATAATCATAAACAGGCTCTGCGATTCCATTGAAACAACGAGAAACAAGTACTACAGGGATTTTTTGGACAAGGAGCTTTTCTAAAGCTGCTAGGGCTTGAGGAGGGAGATTTCCGGCACCTAAAGCTTCAATGACTAGACCGTCTACTTTCGTATGGGCGATTGCTTCCAATAAGTCTCCTTGCATCCCAGCATATGCTTTAACAATTGGGATAGTCCCATTTACAGCGGAAATATCCAGCCGCTTTGTTTCTAAAAGTTCTTGTAAGAATAAGATTCGATTCTTAGTTACTAAACCGATTGGTCCCAATGTAGGCGTTCGGAAAGTAGCAACATTTGTGGTGTGGGTCTTTGTCACGTAGCGTGCAGAATGGATCTCATCGTTCATGACAACTAATACACCCTTATCTACCGCTTCTTCACAGCTTGCGACGCGAATAGCACTTTCAAAATTATAGAGGCCGTCACTTCCAAGTTCGTTACTTGAACGCATTGCCCCAGTCAAAACAATTGGTAATTTGTCACCAATCGTTGTATCAAGAAAAAAGGCAGTTTCTTCTAATGTATCCGTACCATGTGTAATCACCACTCCGAATATACCTGATTCATAAGCGGACAAGATACGTTCTTTTAATACCAACATGTGAGAAGGCATGATGTGTGGTGAGGGAAGATTGAAGATATCTTCAACTAAGAGTTCCACATGCTCAGGTATCGTGATTTCTGCATCTAATAACGGGTTTGCCACATCAGGACTAACACCGCCAGTGAGCATGTTTTCTTTCATGGCGATCGTTCCGCCGGTGTGCAGTACAAGTATTTTTTTCATTTTACAGACTTCCTTACGAATAATTTTGCATAGCCGTTAAATCTTATTGTATACTATATAAAAGAGTTTTGCTATCAGTGAAGAATAACAATAGCCAGACTTATTATAAAAAAGCTGCCCTTACTTAAACGAAGAAGACTCGACCTTGACCTCTTAATGCACGGAGTATTTGGTTGAGTTTCTTTTACAAAAAAGCAGTCAAGGGAAAACAATTACGAAGGTGGTCGAAAATGATCAGAATCGGATTAACATCGTTTAAAGAACATGACAAATTAACTGGCAAAAAGAATAACACTCTGTATGAATATGCCGGATTTCTACCCTTAGTGGAATTAGATACTGCTTATTATGGGATTCCTCGAAAGTCCTCTGTTGAGAATTGGATAAACGAAGTACCTGAATCTTTTCGCTTTGTAGTCAAAGTCTATCAAGGGATCAGCGGTCAAGGAGATTGGAATCCTTATTATCAGACCGAAGAAGAGATGATTACGCATTTTTTAGATGTCATGTCGCCAATGGTAGAAGCTGGAAAGCTTTTTTGCTTTTTAATTCAATTCCCCTCTTCATTCAAATGTACAAAAGAAAATGTCCAATACTTGCGCAAACTTAGAAAGTGGTTTGAGAGTTATCCTGTTGCCGTAGAATTGCGGGATTATTCTTGGTACAGCGATGAATTCCTTGAACGTACGAGAAACTTTATGTCTCGAGCCGCTTTTTCTTTAGCCATCATCGATGAGCCGCAGCTGCTGAATACAACGATCCCTTTTGATCCATTTGTAACCAATCCGAACTTTGCTCTCTTTCGATTCCATGGCAGGAATGCTCAGGGATGGCAAGCAAATGATAAAGATTGGCGCAAAAAAAGAACATTGTATCGTTATTCAGAAAAAGAACTACAAGAACTAGCACGTGAAGTCAAAGCAGTTGATTCTAAGACAAAAGAGATAGGTGTGATTTTTAATAACAATTCTGGTGGGGATGCGGCTGAAAATGCATTAGCACTGCAAAAAATATTAAATATCAAGCCGGATGGACTTAATCCAACTCAAATGGATCTGTTTTAAGGGCTTATTTTATTCATGAAAGGGGCGAAGTCTATGATCAAAGCTATTTTTTTTGATATTGACGGAACATTGGTCACCAATCGTTCAAAAGCATTGGAATCAACAAAACAAGCAATTGATTATGCTCGGAAAAACGGCATTTTATGCGGTGTAGCAACGGGTCGCAGCCCAATAAAGATCAAAGAAATCATTGATGAATTGGAATTAGATATGTATGTCGTGTATAATGGCCAACTGGTTTTTACTGCAGATCGAACGATTATCGACCACCCTTTTGAACAAAAAGTATTGGAACATATTGTTGAATTTGCAGATGAGAACCATCGACAAATCGTTTTTGGTGCGAGAAATCGGCTAGATGGATCAACGACGATGCTATTAGGACAATCGATTTTTATCAAGCGGCTAGTCAGCTTTTTACCGCGTAAATTCCCGGTACGTCTGATGAAAAAAATCCTCCAGCTTTTTAGCCCTCACCGGCAAAAGGACCGTTATGAAACATTAGAGATATTAAAAGAACCAATTTACCAATGTATACTGCTTAGTCCGGAGTCAGAACAGAAAAAGTTAGAACATCTATTTCCTGAGTGTACCTTCCAACGTTCAAATACGTATACTGTAGATATTATCCCAAAAGGTGGTTCAAAATTGCTAGGCATCCAAGCTTTCGCAAATGCCGTCGGAATCGAGATGGAAGAAATCATGGCATTCGGCGACCATTACAATGATATCGAGATGCTGAAAGGTGTAGGAATTGGAGTGGCCATGGGAAATGCTCAGAACGAAGTAAAACATGCCGCAGATTTTGTGACCCAATCAAATGAAGAAGATGGCATATACGAAGGACTGAAACACTTTGGTCTGATTTATTAGTCAATGAAAGAAGGAAAACATTAGTATGGAATCAGAGACACCTTTTCAAAAAGTAGAAGCATTTCACAAAATTTTTGATCCAAGAAGACCAGAAATCCCCACAGCTTTTACTGCGATGGAGGCTCATACACGTGCTGCATTCAAAATAGAAGAACTTGTTGAATTTGTTGCAGCTACCTCACCAAGTAAAGAACAACTACATGAAGCTGTTACTCTGCTACACGAAGCATTAGATAAAGCAGAAGAAAAAATACTTGATAAAACAGAGTGGGGAAGTGATCCACTGATTGAACAAGTAGATGCACTGACAGATATCCTTTACTTTACTTATGGTTCTTTTTCATTATTGGGAATAGCGCCTGATCGAATATTTGATATCGTCCATCAGGCAAATATGGGAAAATTGTTTCCAGATGGAAAACCTCATTATGATCCTGTAACAAATAAAGTATTGAAACCTGAGAACTGGCAGATGGAGTACGCGCCAGAGCCTAAAATCGCGGCAGAAATCCAACGACAGATTCAAGAAGCTCTTGCTGGGAAAAGCTCTGCTGATAGGAGTGCACGCACAAACGAAAGAGAGTGATCAGTACTTCACTATTTTTGTTATCTTTATACGATGAAAAACAAAAGATTTTCGTTTAAGTTAGTGAATGCATGAAAATAGTATGCTATAATCTAGAATAGATGTCTTTTGCACGAGAGACGTATTATTTGGATTTATGCCAAGCAGAACGCCATCTGTTGCATAAAAAGATGCATACTGAAAACGGAGGAACCATAAATGGGAAATAATGTTATCATCGGAATCGTCATTGCAATCATTATAGTCGCCATTGTCGTCTTTTTGGTTAGTTACTTGATGAAGAAAAAAAACCAAGATCGATTGGATGCCTTAGAAAAACGCAAGGAAGAATTATTTGACTTGCCAGTGATTGAAGAAGTCGATGATGTAAAAAAAATGCATCTGGTTGGGCAAAGCCAAAATACCTTTCGTGAATGGAGTCAAAAGTGGAATGACATATCTACTTCCTCATTCGCTGAATTAGAAAGTCAAATTTTTGAAGTGGAAAACCTCAATGAAAGTTTTCGGTTCTTAAAAGGAAAAAAAGCAGTTGTTGAAGCAGAAGCAACAATGGACCAAATGGAGAAACAAGTAACGGAAATCCGTGAAGGTCTGAAGGAATTGCGAGAAACAGAAGAACGCAACTCATTAGCTGTCCAGCAGGCGCTTGATGTCTATGAAGAACTGAAAGAAAAAGTCAGAGAAGACGAGCATGAATATGGACCAGCTCTTTTTGAATTGCAAAAACAGATTAAGATGATCGAAAAAGAATTTACGCAATTCGTGACTTTAAATACTTCCGGCGATCCTGTAGAGGCCCGCGAGGTTTTAGATAAAGCAGAAAAACATACGTATGAAGTGGAAGCTCTGATGAAAAAAATTCCACCACTGTATGAAGATCTCCATACGACTTTCCCTGAACAACTTGAAGAAATCAGTGATACTTATGAGAAATTAATGGAAGAACAATATGTATTCCCTGAAGAAGATCTTGCTGAAGATATCACAAAAGTAAGTCGAAGAATTGAAAATTCATTAGCCAATCTTGAAAAAACAGAAGTTGAAACGGTCGAATTCGAAAACCGAGAAACAGCTGATTTGATTGATTCGCTATATGACATCTTAGAACGGGAAATGGAAGCTCAGAGATATGTAAAAACTAACCAATCAACGATTGCAGAGTATATCAAACATACAACGAAGAATAACCGTCAATTATTGATTGAGTTGGATCACACCGCTCAAAGCTATACATTGAATCACAATGAAATTGGTCGTGTACGAGGTTTCCAAACTGAAGTGGAAGAAATGGAACGTCAAAATGAACAGATGATTCCACAGATTCGCCAACATGAAATCCCTTATTCAGAAGTGCGTACGTTCTATAAAACAGTCTTCAAGGTCTTAGAAGATATCGAAACGCAACAAGTAGAGATCGACGACTCATTACATGAATTGAGAAAAGGCGAAAAAGAAGCGCAAGAAAAGATCGATACATTCGAATTTAAATTGCGTAGTTTGAAACGTTTTGTAGAAAAACAACGTTTGCCTGGCTTGCCGAATGATTACCTAGAATTCTTTTTTGTTGCTACTGATCGTATTGAAGAACTAAGTGTTGTCTTGAATAAAATTCGAGTAAACATGGAGGAAGTCAACCGTTTAGTTGCTCTATGCGAAGAAGATCTAGAATTATTAGATAAGAAGACACATGATCTAGTAGATGCAGCAGCACTAACGGAGCAAATGCTCCAATATGCAAACCGTTATCGTCATACACACGAAGAAGTGCGAGAAGCAATTGATAAAAGTTACTATTTATTCAATAAAGAATATCATTATCAAGAAGCATTAGACGAAATTGGTACAGCATTAGAGCGAGTAGAACCAGGTGCTTTCAAACGTATCGAAGATTTTTATTTTAATCATCCAGACTTAGTATAAAGCAAAAAAGCAGCAATCATGCAAGAACAAGACAACCATCCGTCTTGTTCTTGTCTTTTTTTATGTCTATCCGAAGGACGAAACAAGTGAAAATTCCACCTGCTCTTGAAAGCACCTTGGACAACCGTTATAATAGAAAAGAATTTCAAAAAAGAGGGGTTTCTTATGATATATTTTGATAACAGTGCAACGACCCCAATCTTTCCGCAAAGCTTAGATGCATATGTAAAAACCAGTCAGCGGATTATTGGGAATCCATCAAGTCTTCATGATTTGGGCAATCAAGCTAATCGGTTGTTGCAGCAAGCAAGAAAGCAGATCGCTGATTTGATCCATGCAGAACCAGAAGAAATCTTTTTTACTTCAGGAGGAACAGAAGGAGATAATTGGGTATTAAAAGGAACGATGATCGAAAAAAGAGAGTATGGGAATCATATGATCATTTCAGGAATCGAACATCCGGCAGTCAGTGAGACGGCCGAACAATTAAAAGAATTAGGAATCGAAGTAAGTATCGCCCCAGTAGATAAACGCGGATTTGTACGTGTTGACGAATTGAAAAAATTAATAAGAAAAGAGACAGTTTTGGTCTCTGTTATGGCTGTGAATAATGAAGTAGGATCGATTCAGCCCATCCAAGAAATCAGTGATCTTTTGGATGATTTCCCTAAAATTCATTTCCATGTAGATGCTGTTCAGGCAATCGGAAAAGTACCATTCTCGCAATGGTTGACAGGGAGAGTGGATTTTGCAACATTTTCAGCCCATAAATTCCATGGCCCACGGGGAACTGGTTTCATTTATTGGAAAAAGGGTCGTCGTTTAGCACCATTACTGACAGGTGGAGGACAGGAAAGAAATCAGCGAAGTGGGACAGAAAATGTTCCAGGTATTGTGGCTATGGCTAAAGCTTTACGTTTATCATTAGAGATAAAGGAACAAAAACCTGAGCAGACACAACGCTTAAAAGAAGCTTTGATCCATGCGCTGAAGTCGTATGATAAAGTGACGATCTTTTCAGAAGGAACCGACTATGCGCCGCATATTTTATGTTTTGCTCTAAAAGGAATTCGTGGTGAAGTTCTCGTCCATGCTTTAGAGGAAAAACAAATATTTGTTTCTACTACTAGTGCCTGCTCCTCACGTAAACATATGGCAAGCAGTACATTGCATGCGATGCATGTACCAAATGATTTGGCTACATCTGCTATTCGAATCAGCCTAGATGAAAATAATTCATTAGCAGAAGTGGAGCAATTTATGATTATTTTCAAGCAGCTTTATAAGAAATTTTCTGCAATCAATTAAAAGAGGAGTGTTCTTGTGAAATACAGTGAAATTATGGTCCGTTATGGAGAGCTTTCGACAAAAGGAAAGAATCGAAAAAGCTTTATCATGCAACTAGCACAAAATGTCAGACAAGCTTTGAAAGAATTTCCAGAAATCAAAATCCATGCTGATCGCGACCGGATGCATCTTTTGTTGAATGGTGCAGACAGTCAGCTAGTTATTCCAAAACTAGCAAAAATATTTGGGATCCAAAATTTTTCTCCGAGTATTCGGGTAGAAAAAGATGTCGAAGTTTTGAAACAAGCTGTTCAAGACATCATGAAAGAAATTTATACAGGGAAAGAAACATTTAAAATTATCGCTAAAAGAAGCGATCACCAATTTGAATTGACAAGTAATGAATTGAATCAAACATTAGGCAATGCTGTTTTTGATATTTTCCCTCATATCCAAGTTCAAATGCGTCAGCCCGATATTCCATTACGTGTAGAGATTCGTCGTGACGGCGCTTATCTGTCGTATGAAACGATCAAAGGAGCTGGCGGGTTGCCTGTAGGAACAAGCGGAAAAGGAATGCTCATGCTTTCTGGCGGGATTGATTCTCCTGTTGCAGGATATTTTGCAATGAAGCGGGGAGTGGAAATCGAAGCTGTTCATTTTGCTAGTCCGCCGTATACAAGTGAACAAGCACTGCAAAAAGCAAAAGACTTAACAGCGAAACTAGCACCTTATGTAGGAACAATTCATTTTATTGAAGTGCCATTTACCGAGATTCAAGAAGAAATCAAAAAATCAGTGCCACAAGGATATTGGATGACGATCACTCGTCGAATGATGTTGCGGTTGACCGATGAAATTCGCCGTATTCGTCATGGTCTAGTTATTTTGAATGGCGAATCATTAGGTCAAGTGGCTTCACAAACCTTGCAAAGTATGGTGGCTATCAATGAAGTAACGAATACGCCAATCATTCGGCCTGTAGCGACAATGGATAAACTTGAAATCATTGAAGTAGCAGAACAGATCGATACATTTAATCTTTCTATCCAGCCTTTTGAAGACTGCTGTACGATTTTTGCTCCTCCACAGCCAAAAACACGCCCTCAACTGGAAAAGGTCCATCAATATGAAGAGCGTTTAGCAATAGATGAAATGATCCAACGAGCACTAGCTGGCTTGAAGATGGAAGAGATACAAGCAGAATCTTCTAATGAAAAAACTGAAGAATTTTCAGAATTGCTATAGGTTGTGAAATCAGTGTTTTTACCTGAGTATTAGAGAAACAAAACGGAAAAATAGCTCCATATATTTTACCGTTTTTGAACTAATGTCGAAGATTAGCTGATAAATGATAAAAAAGAGAATTTTCCATGAAATAGCGACCCAAATAGTTAATTTTTGGGTCGTTTTATTTGTCTCACACCCTTTTCCTTCCTACCTGTAACCTTGCTCCCGGGTTAGAAACATGTTACACTAAATATGTGAAATTATTAACAAGGAGCGTCGTTATGCGAGAAAAAACAGATACACTGCCAAAAGCAACTGCGAAAAGGTTACCTTTATATTTACGCTATTTAAAGATGCTGGATGACTCAGGTATAAGTAGAATCAAATCAAATGAGTTCAGCGAAATCACCCAAATTCCTTCTGCAACGATCCGCAGAGACTTCTCGCAATTAGGCGAGCTAGGCAGAAGCGGATATGGCTATGATGTCCCTTTCCTTATCGATGTATTCAATAATATCCTTAATACTAAAGAAGAAAAACGAATCGCATTAGTCGGATACGGAAATCTTGGCAAAGCATTGAAACACAACAATTTTAGAAGAAATGAAAATCTAAATATCGTGTGCGTCTTTGATAATGATCCAGCACTGATCAATCAAGTAATTGATGGAGAGATGATCTATCCGATTGATCGTTTCGCGGAGATAGCCAAAGCAAAAAATGTGACAGTAGCAATCTCTACGGTACCAAGTAAATATTCACAATCTGCTATTGATGAAATTGTCAAAGGGAATGTAACCGCTATCCTTAACTTTGCACCTGACCGAGTAACTGTCCCAGCTTATGTCAATGTTCAATACATTGATTTGACAACCGAGTTACAGACGCTTATTTACTTTGATGAGAATTACTCAGAAGTTTTTTCTTAGGAAAATTTGAGTAGGCTTATTGATCTTGCGAGGATCCATTGTAATTCTTTCAAAAATTTTTTAATACTAAATGAAGTGGTTTTTTCACGACCACTTGTTGACTAAAAAAAAAAACCATTGTAGAATGAAGCATAACGCTGAACAAGAGGAGTAACTGGCACATTCATTCTTAGAGAGAGAACTATCTGCTGAAAGGTTCTCAATGACAACCAGTGAAGGTAGCTTGGGAGTTTCTGTCTTGAATGGAGTAGAGATAGACGAGTCGTGATCGTTAACTCACTGGAGAGGCAATAATGATTGATTATTGCAATTTAGGTGGTACCGCGTAAATCATACGTCCTAAAATACGAAAGTATTTTAGGACGTTTTTTAGTTTAAAGGAGGAAAACAGCATGACGGAAGAAAATAACCTATCAACAAAATATAACCCGCAAGAAGTTGAAGCTGGACGTTATCAGCATTGGTTAGAACAAGATTTGTTTAAACCGAGCGGAGATAAAAAAGCAAAACCTTATTCAATCGTGATCCCACCCCCAAATGTTACTGGAAAACTTCATTTAGGGCATGCTTGGGATACGACCTTGCAAGATATGCTGATTCGTCAAAAGAGAATGCAAGGATACGATACTTTATGGTTGCCTGGTATGGACCATGCAGGAATCGCGACACAAGCAAAGGTAGAAGCAAAGCTTAGAGAGCAAGGAATTTCTCGCTATGATCTAGGTCGTGAAAAGTTCATCGATCAAGTGTGGGAATGGAAAGAAGAGTATGCAAACCATATCCGTGAACAGTGGGCTAAAATGGGCTTATCTTTAGATTACAGCAGAGAACGTTTTACATTAGATGACGGATTATCTGAAGCAGTACGTAAAGTTTTTGTTACCTTATATGAAAAAGGGTTGATCTATCGCGGTGAATACATCATCAATTGGGACCCTCAAGCACGAACAGCTCTATCTGATATCGAAGTTATTCATAAAGACATCGAAGGCGCCTTTTACCATATGAGCTATGAACTGGCAGATGGATCAGGCGTAGTAGAAATTGCGACGACCCGGCCAGAAACGATGTTGGGAGATACGGCGATTGCTGTTCACCCAGAAGACGAGCGTTATCAAGCGCTAATCGGCAAAAAAGTGATTCTACCTTTAGTCAATAAAGAAATCCCAATCATTGCAGATGAATATGTAGATATGGAGTTTGGGACAGGTGTAGTAAAAATCACTCCAGCACATGATCCAAACGACTTTGAGGTAGGTAATCGTCATGATCTCCCACGAGTGAATGTGATGGATGATGATGGCACGATGAATGAACTAGCAGGAAAATATGCTGGAATGGATCGTTTCGCTGCTCGTAAAGCAATCGTGCAAGATCTAAAAGAAATCGGCCGATTGATCAAAATCGATACAATGGTCCATAGTGTGGGACATTCCGAGCGGACAGGTGTCGTTGTCGAACCTCGATTGTCTACTCAATGGTTTGTAAAAATGGCGCCGTTAGCAAAAAAAGCCATTGATAACCAAGAAACAGATCAAGCAGTGGAATTCTTCCCTCCAAGATTCAATCAAACATTTTTACGTTGGATGGAAAATGTCCATGACTGGGTAATTTCACGACAATTATGGTGGGGACATCAAATCCCTGCATGGTATCACAAAGAAACAGGTGAAATGTATGTAGGGATGGAAGCACCAGCTGATAGTGAAAACTGGGTCCAAGATCCGGATGTTTTAGACACTTGGTTTAGTTCAGCATTGTGGCCTTTTTCAACGATGGGCTGGCCAGACACGGAAAGCGAAGATTATAAGCGGTACTTCCCTACTAGCACCTTAGTAACTGGTTATGACATCATTTTCTTCTGGGTAAGCCGAATGATCTTCCAAAGTTTGGAATTTACTGGCGAACGACCATTTGAGAATGTCTTGATCCATGGATTGATTCGTGACGAACAAGGGCGGAAGATGAGTAAATCATTAGGTAATGGGATCGATCCGATGGAAGTAATCGAAAAGTATGGAGCAGATGCTCTTCGTTGGTTCTTATCGAATGGTTCTGCACCAGGGCAAGATGTTCGCTTCAGCTATGAAAAAATGGATGCTTCATGGAACTTTATCAATAAAATCTGGAATGCTTCACGTTTCGTTATCATGAATATCGAAGGTATGACCGTAGAAGAGATCGATTTATCTGGAGAAAAATCAGTGGCTGACCGTTGGATTCTTACACGTTTGAACGAAACAGTCGCACGTGTAACTGAATTATTTGATCGTTTTGAATTTGGTGAAGCCGGTAGACAACTGTATAACTTTATCTGGGATGATTTTTGTGACTGGTATATCGAAATGAGCAAAGAAGTACTTTATGGAGATGATGCTGTTTCAAAACAAACAACACGTAGTATCCTAGTCCATACCTTGGATCAGATTTTGCGTTTGTTGCATCCAATCATGCCATTCGTCACAGAAGAAATATGGGAACATATTCCTCATCAAGGAAATTCTCTAGTAGTAGCAGAATATCCTGTGGTACGTCCAGAGTTTGACGATGAAACTGCTTCTAAAGGAATGGAAGTATTGAAGGAATTGATTCGAGCCGTTCGAAATATTCGTTCAGAAGTGAATACACCATTGTCTAAACCAATCACATTATTAATCAAAACAAACGATGCTAAAATCGATCAATTTTTAGTTGAAAATACAAGCTACATCGAACGCTTCTGCAACCCAGAAGAGTTGACGATATCAAGTGAGATCACTGCACCAGATCTAGCGATGTCAGCTGTTCTGACAGGTGCAGAAATCTTCTTGCCGTTAGCAGGATTAATCAATATCGAAGAGGAAATCAAACGATTAGAAAAAGAACTGGAAAAATGGACAAGCGAAGTGAAACGTGTCCAAGGAAAACTTTCTAATGAACGGTTTGTTTCTAATGCACCGGAAGAAGTAGTAGAGGCAGAACGTGCAAAAGAAAAAGATTATTTAGAGAAGCAAACGGCTGTCAAAGAACGAATCGAAAGTTTGCGTACTATTCAATAAAAGCGGGGAACACCACTTATTCCGAATAAGGGGACGTGACATGATTATTGTCGCATCCTCTTTTTTAGTCTACTCTGATTACTTAGAAAAAAGAGCGATTTATCATGTATCCGGAGCAGATTTTTCTCTCTATCGTCCTTTTATTTTTCTTATGTCTTCTATTTGTTATAATAAAAGAGAAATGGGGGAATTGTTGATGACGATTGAAGAAGCAATAGAATGGATCCATAGTCGATTACCATTTGGTTCACGTCCTGGTCTTGACCGAGTCGAAGCTTTATTAGAAGTGGTAGGTCATCCGGAGAGGAAAGTAAAAACGATCCATATCGCTGGAACAAACGGAAAAGGGTCTACTGTAGCCTATTTGAGAAGCCTATTAGAAGAAGCTGGTCTGATAGTTGGAACGTTTACTTCACCTTATATCGAAACGTTCAATGAACGGATTGCAATCAATGGCAAAAGTATCCCAGACAATGACTTGATCCAGCTTGTAAAAAAATATCAGCCGCTGATCAAACAACTTGATCAATTTGAAGCAGTAGCTGGTATCACTGAATTTGAGACATTAACAGCAATGTCATTTGATTATTTTTTGATGAAGAAAGTAGACGTAGCGATTATTGAAGTGGGCTTAGGTGGCTTATTGGATTCTACCAATGTAGCTGTACCGATGCTAACTGGAATAACAACGATTGGGCTTGATCATACCGAGATACTTGGAGAGACGATTGAAGAAATCGCTGCGCAAAAAGCAGGAATCATCAAACAAGGCGTTCCAGTTGTCACAGGAAACATCGGCCCAGAAGCTTTTAATGTCATCAAACAAACAGCTAAAGAAAAAAATGCGATGCTTTATGTATACGGGGAAAATTATAAAATAAACTATCTGCATCCTGATGAGACTTGGGGAGAAGTATTTGAATTCTTTAATGAAGCAGGGAAAATCCCTCAACTAACCACGCCGCTTTTAGGGCAACATCAAGCTGAAAATGCAGGAGTAGCCATCGAATTGTATTTTGTTTACTGTCAATTGGAAAAGCTGCCTTTTCGAGAAAAAGATGTTTTGAAGGGGTTGAAGAAATCTCGATGGCCAGGAAGAATGGAGCGTTTGAGTAACGAGCCATTAGTTGTTTTAGATGGTGCCCATAATACGCATGCAATGAACCGGCTTGTTGAGAATTTGAAAAAAGAATTCAAAGGATATCAAATCAACATTTTGTTTTCCGCCTTACGAACTAAAAATGTTAGAGAAATGCTAGAACGACTGCAACAAGTACCAAATGTCCATATTTATTTGACGACCTTTGAACATCCAAAAGCCATCGAATTAAGTGAAGTATCAGATTTAGCAAGTGAGAGAGTATCAATCGTTTCATTGTGGCAATTCGGATTAGCAGATATATTGGAAAAGATGACAAATGAAGATGTATTAGTTGTGACCGGTTCGCTTTATTTCATTTCAGAAGTTCGTCATTTATTAATACAATTAGGAGGAGACCATGAAGTATAATGCAGTGATTTTTGATATGGATGGTTTATTGTTTGACACAGAGTTAGTATATTACGAGGCTTCACAAGTAGTAGCAGATAGGATGGGTTTTCCTTATGATAAAGACCTGTATTTAAAATTCTTAGGTGTTTCCGATGAAGAAGTGTGGGCGAATTATCATATGATTTTTGCGGAATTCGGTAAAACAAGCGTACAAAAATTCATAGACGATTCATACCAGGAAACGCTTGAGCGCTTTTCAAAAGGAGCCGTACAAATGAAGCCCGGTGTGTTGGAACTCCTCTCTTTTTTAGAAGAACATCAGATTCCCAAAGTTGTCGCTTCTAGTAACCAACGAGCTGTCATTGAACTTTTATTGAAGAAGAACAATCTGTTTGAACGATTTGAGACGATTGTTTCCGCAGAGAATGTCCAACGAGCAAAACCAGATCCGGAAATTTTTTTATTAGCCAATCAGAAATTAGGTACAGCTAAGAAAGAAACATTGATTTTAGAAGATTCACAAAATGGTATTTTAGCAGCTTCTGCGGCTGAGATCCCTGTAGTCATGGTTCCAGATTTGCTTCCGCCTTCCCAAGAATTGATCAAAAAAACGGCTGGGGTCGTTTCTTCTTTGCATGAAATCCCTGCATTGATAAAATAAAAATCCATCTCTTTTCGTATCTTATTTTAGAAAAGATAGAAAGGAGATGTTTTTTTGGAAAAACGATTGATCAAAGAAGTACCAACTAGCTCTTTACCAAGGGAACGTATGGAAATTTATGGAGCTGAAGCTTTATCGGATCAGGAGCTTTTAGCAATTTTACTGCGTACTGGTCAGCACCCTCATAGTGTGATGTCGATTGCCGGCAATCTGTTAAAAACGTTTGGAGGATTGGCTTCTTTACGACAGGCTACTTTGCATGAGTTAGAAGAGATTCGAGGGATAGGACGTGTGAAAGCAATCGAAATCAAAGCCTTGATCGAGTTAGGCCGCCGCATTCAGACGGACCAAGAAAGAGCATCTCCCGCCATTCGTACTAGCTATGAACTGGCACAACAATTGATTCTGGAAATGAAAGATCACAAACAGGAACATTTGATTTGTATTTATTTGGACACGAAGAATCAAGTGATCTTAAAAAAGACAGTATTCATCGGTTCGCTGAATCAGTCAGTCGCTCATCCTAGAGAAATATTCCATTATGCCGTACGTTACTGCGCGGCAAGAATCGTTTTAGCACATAATCATCCTTCTGGTAATGTTATTCCATCACAACAGGATATGAATTTTACTAAAAGGATACAAAAGTGTGGAGAAATGATGGGCATCACTGTACTGGATCATTTGATCATCGGACGTAAACGATATTTTAGTTTGAGAGAAGAAGGATTAATGGAAGAGAAGTAAGTTGCTTTCTTGCAAAAAAAATGAAGCAAGTGTACAATTATATTGTAATTTTGTTTGGGAATAGAAGTTGAAACATCTGTTGCACCTCTATCGTACACGAGCAATGTTACAATTTAAATAAGTGCTTTTGGCACGAGGAGGATATTATTATGGAAAACGGAACAGTAAAATGGTTCAACGCTGAAAAAGGATTTGGATTTATCTCACGTGAAGATGGAAGCGACGTATTCGTACACTTCTCTGCTATCCAAGGTGACGGATTCAAAACATTAGAAGAAGGTCAAGCAGTGACTTTTGACGTTGAAGAATCAGACCGTGGCCCACAAGCTGCAAACGTTGTAAAAGCTTAATTTTATCTGTAAATCAAATTGATGGTAGGCATCAATTTTTACGAGAGAACAAAGCGAGTAACAAAAATACCTGCCACAAGAGGAAATTTCTCTTGTGGCAGGTATTTTTTGTATGAAAAAGTAAATAAATTTTAAGAGGTTGTGAAAAAGCTGCCCTGTATCAAGCAATAAGAACAGCCAAATAAAAACAACTTGTCCTGTTTTCCGTTCGGTTTCTCTTATACTCAGGTCAGGGCACTAATTTCACACCCTCTTACTTATTCTTCATCTGGTGTCATGACCATCGGTAAAATCATTGGATGTCTTTCTGTACGTTCGAATAAGAATGGCTGAAGTGCGCCAGTCATCGCTTCTTTCAATTTATATTCTGAACAGTCAGGTCCATTTAAACATTCTCTTAAAGCATGGAATAAGATTCGCTGAGCTTCATTGATCATTTCTCCTGATTCTCGCATGTAGACAAATCCACGAGAGAGAATATCTGGACCAGCCAAGATTTCTTTTTTCTTGATATCTACTGTTGCAACAGCTAATACAAGACCTTCTTCTGAAAGCAAGTGACGGTCACGTAAAACGACATTACCGATATCGCCGATCCCGCTACCATCGATATACACATCTCCAGCCACAAAATGCCCAGCAGGACGTGCAGAATCGCTAGTTAACGCTAAAACATCGCCATTTTCCATGATGAAGCAGTTTTCTGCAGGAACACCTACATCTTGTGCTAGAGAAGCATGGACTTTCAGCATGCGGAATTCTCCATGGACAGGGATAAAATATTTTGGTTTCATCAAGCGAAGCATCAATTTTTGTTCTTCTTGTCCACCGTGACCGGAAGTATGGATGTTATTGATTTTTCCATGGATTACTTCTGCGCCAGCTTCAGACAGCAAGTTGATCAAATGATTGACACTTGTTGTATTACCAGGGATAGGTGAACTTGAAAAGATCACTGTATCGTCTGGCTGGATTTGGATTTGACGGTGGGTACCATTTGCAATACGGCTCAAAGCGGCCATCGCTTCCCCTTGAGAACCTGTACATAGGATCATCGTTTCGTTAGCAGGCAAGCGATTGATTTCATGTGCATCTACAAATGTGCCGTCTGGAACTTTGATATATCCTAAACGTTGGCCATTGACAATGGCATTTTCCATGCTACGTCCGAAAACAGCGATTTTACGACCAGTCGCCACAGCGGCATCTGCTGCTTGCTGCAAACGGAAGATATTAGAAGCAAAGCTGGCAAAAATAATACGACCTTCGATTTTTGAAAAGATCTTCAAGATAGAATGACCAATCGTTTTTTCTGATTTAGTAAATGTTGGAATCTCAGCATTTGTACTATCAGATAAAAGGCACAAGACACCTTCTTCCCCGATACGAGCCATTTTATGCAAGTTTGCTGGTTCGCCGACGGGAGTGAAATCAAACTTGAAGTCTCCAGTCGCTACGATATTACCAGAAGGTGTTTTTACCACGATCCCTAATGCGTCTGGGATACTATGAGTCGTTCTGAAAAAGCTGACAGAAGTTTTTCTAAAACGAATAATCGTATCTTCATTGATTTCATGAAGCTCTGCCTCTCGAAGCAAGCCATGCTCATCTAATTTGTTCGTGATCAACGCTAATGCGAGAGGACCAGCATAGATAGGAATATTTGCTTGTTTTAGCAAGTAGGGTATTCCGCCGATGTGGTCTTCATGTCCGTGAGTAATCACTAGGGCTTTTACTTTGTGCAAGTTTTGTATGATGTAGCTGTAGTCGGGAATGACATAGTCAATTCCAAGTAGATCGTCTTCCGGGAACTTGATCCCGGCATCAATCAAAATGATTTCATCTTGGAATTGTACCCCATACGTATTTTTCCCGATTTCACCTAATCCACCAATAGCAAAGACGCCTGTCTCATTATTTTTGATGGAAAGTTTCATATTAAAACTCCACTAATGAGAAATCAGCATTTTCTTTTTCGTATTCTAGATGACTTCCTTCTAGAAGTTGAACGAATTCAATATTGTATGGGGTATTTTCTTCCACACGTTGGCGAGCGTCTACATCGCTTTTTGCCTCAATGTAAAGAGATTTTGTTTCTTCCCGTTTAGGGTTACGTACTTTTGTTTCTTGATAATAAACTTTATAGATCATTGTTTTGTCTCCTTTATCTGCGTAAAGCAGTGATTTAGCTAGTTGATTTTTTTAGACAACACAAAACGAGGGGACAAGCCACCTAGTTTTTCATATGCTTTGACTAGAATACTGGATTCGAGTCAAAGAGACAAGCCTCGTTTTTGCTCATCTGTTCGGATATTTTTTCAACCGTACCTTCTGTATAAAAAATATACAACAATTAATTGTTATTCTAGCATAAAACAGCAAATAAGTATAGAAATCAACTAGATTGAAAGAAAAAATCAACGTTTATCATTTTACTATAATCATAATGACTTTTTTATGAGAGAAGTGTTCTATTAATAGGTTCGTTGTGCTATCATTTTTAGTAATGAAAATGTAACAAAAGATTAAAAGGAGATGAGAAAGTGAAACTAATGTGGCATTATACCATGCGTTATAAGAAATTCTTGTTTTTCAATTTTATATGCGTATTCGGTTTTATTTTGATTGAATTAGGACTTCCTACGATTTTAGCGCGTATGATTGATGTAGGAATCCGCAATGGTGATTTTGATTATGTGAAACAGCAAGGGATATTTATGATCGTTATTACCGTAATCGGTATTATTTTGAATATCTTGTTAGGTTATTTTGGTTCGAGGATCACGACCAATATCGTAGCAGATATTCGAGATGACTTGTTCGAAAAGATCCAAAGCTATTCGCATCAGGAGTACGAAAATTTAGGCGTATCTTCCTTGATCACTCGTACAACAAATGATGCTTATCAGATCATGTTGTTCCTGCAAAATATTTTACGTATCGGTTTCATGGCGCCGATGATGTTCGTTGTCAGTTTGTACATGGTCATGCGTACAAGTGTGACACTCAGCTTGTATGTAGTAGGCGCATTGCCTTTGCTATTATTGGCGGTCGTAGCGATTGCTAAGGTGTCTGAGCCGTTATCTAAAAAACAACAAAAAAACTTAGATAAAATCAATAGTATCTTGCGTGAAAACCTTTCAGGATTGCGTGTGATTCGTGCATTCGTCAATGAAAAGTTTGAAGAAAAACGCTTTGCTGTAGTCAATGAGAATTATGCTGCTAGTTCGAAAAGCTTGTTCCGTTTGATGGCTGTTGCACAACCAGGTTTTTATTTCTTATTTAATATCGTGATGGTATTGATCATTTGGAGCGGGGCAGTGCAAATCGATGCTGGCGAACTTCGGGTAGGAGATTTGATTGCATTTATCGAGTATATATTCCATGCCTTATTCTCATTCATGTTATTTGCCAGTGTGTTCATGATGTATCCAAGAGCAGCCGTTTCAGCTGGACGTATCCAAGAGGCACTAGATGCCAAACCTTCGATTGTAGAAGATCCAAATGGTATATCGGATACGAAGACTAAAGGGTATATCGAATTTCAAAATGTAACATTTGCTTATCCAGGCCATTCGCAAGAGCCAGTGATTCGAAATGTCAGTTTTACAGCCTCTCCAGGAGAAACCGTTGCTTTTATTGGAAGTACCGGTAGCGGAAAATCTACGTTGATTCAATTGATTCCTCGCTTTTATGATGTGAGTGAAGGAAAGATCTTGGTCGATGGAGTAGACGTGAGAGATTATCGGTTAAGCAAGTTGCGAGACAAGATTGGGTTTATTCCGCAAAAAGCGCTGCTATTTACTGGAACGATTGCCGATAATTTGCGATACGGGAAAGAAGATGCCACACAAGAAGAAATGGAACGTGCAGCTGAGATTGCTCAAGCTTCAGAATTCATTTCTCGAAAACCAGATGGATTTGACGAACATTTATCAGAAGGTGGTTCCAATTTTTCAGGCGGACAAAAACAACGATTGGCAATAGCCAGAGCCATCATACGCCGTCCGGAAATCTATATTTTTGATGACAGCTTTTCTGCATTAGATTATCAAACGGATGCGAAGTTACGTGCTCGTCTGAAAAAAGAAACAACAGAGTCTACTGTATTGATCGTAGCACAACGTGTGGGAACGATTATGCATGCAGATAAGATCATCGTATTAAATGAAGGAGAAGTCGTCGGTATGGGGACACATCGGGAGTTGTTGGAAAAATGCCCGATTTATTATGATATTGCCGCTTCTCAATTATCAAAGGAGGAACTAGCATGAAAAAAACCTTTTCTTCCTTAAAACGTTTAGCTCGATATATCAGACCGTATCGTGGGACTTTTCTTCTAGTGATCCTATTTACAGTTCTGACAGTGGCTTTCAACGTGGCTTTGCCATATGTTACAGGACTTCCTACTACAGAAATCAGTCGTAATATTGCCAATGGCGAATCAATCAATTTTTCTTATATATTCAAATGTCTCATTTGGATCACAGTGGTCGGAATAGGGTATTGTATTTCGCAATTGCTTTCTGGGGTTTTGATGACAAATGTCGTTCAAAGTGCCATGCATGATTTGCGAAGAGACATAGAAGAAAAAATCAATCGTCTTCCGGTTTCATATTTCGATAAAAACCAGCAAGGAAATATTTTGTCTCGTGTGACGAATGATGTAGATGCAGTCAGCGGTGCTTTACAACAAGCTTTTATTGGTATCGTAAATGCGATATTGGGAATTACGTTGGCTGCAGCAATGATGTTTTATATCCAGCCGATGATGGCGCTGATCTCTATGATCATGATTCCAACATCGATCTGGATCTCCAAACGAGTGATCAATGCTTCGCAGAAATATTTTCAAAGCATGCAGAATTCGCTTGGTGAGCTAAACGGCTACGTTCAAGAAAATATGACAGGTTTCAGTGTATTGAAAGTATACGGACGCGAAAAAGAAACATTGGAAGGATTCAAAAAAGTAAATCACAGCTTGAAATACTTTGGATTCCGCGCAGCGTTCATTTCTGGGTTGATGATGCCATTAGTTCAACTAACTGCCTATGCTACTTATATTGGTATGGCTGTTCTAGGAAGTTTCTATGTTATTACTGGGGCGATTGTTGTTGGTCAACTTCAGGCATTCATCCAATATATTTGGCAAATCAGCCAGCCGATGGGGAATGTGACACAATTGTCTTCTGTTTTGCAAAGTGCATCAGCGGCAACAAAACGTGTATTCGAGATTTTAGATGAGCCAGAAGAAAAAGAAAACAAAGTAGATGTTTCACTGCCAGAAACGATTTTAGGAGATGTGACATTCGATCATGTCGATTTTGCGTATGATCCGAAGAAACCATTGATTCAAGATTTGAACTTTGAAGTGAAAGCAGGTCAAACCGTGGCTGTCGTCGGTCCAACCGGTGCCGGCAAGACGACCTTGATCAATCTATTGATGCGTTTTTACGACGTAGACAAAGGAGCTATCAGGATCGACGGGATTGATACCAAATCAATGAGCCGTAGTGATGTCCGTTCCCTGTTTGGTATGGTCTTACAAGATGCATGGCTCTATCAAGGAACGATTGCCGATAATATCCGTTTTGGAAAGCTTGATGCGACAGATTATGAAGTAGTAGATGCTGCAAAAACAGCAAACGTAGACCATTTTATCCGGACAATGCCAGATGGATATGAGATGGCCATCAATGCTGAGGGAGACAATGTGTCTTTAGGACAAAAACAGTTGCTGACGATTGCCCGAGCAGTGGTTTCAGATCCTAAAATTTTGATTTTGGATGAAGCGACAAGTTCAGTAGACACTCGTTTAGAAGCGTTGATTCAAAAAGCGATGGATCGCGTGATGGAGGGGCGGACAAGTTTTGTCATTGCTCACCGTTTATCGACGATACGCGATGCAGATCTGATTCTAGTGATGGACCAAGGTCAGATCATTGAAAAAGGAACACATGAGAGTTTGTTGGCACAAGGCGGATTTTATGAAAAACTGTATAACAGCCAATTTGCTGAGGAAGCAGGATAAATCATAGAAGGATAAAACAGTTTGAAACTTATTTTTTGTTCTCCTTTCTTGATAATGGTAAAGTAAGGTTATCAAAAAAAGTGAGGGCACGGAGATGGAACAGTTTTTAAATGAAAAAATCACTGAAGCCAAAAGAGAAATTGATCGTTTAACGCACGTCTGTCAGACAAAACCATTTGATTCAGCTGATTTTTTTGAAAATGAGTTTCAAATCGAACGCTTGGCAGCACAAATCGAAGTGTACGAATTAGTTTTGAAGAAAGTAATAGAAGAAAAGATAGAGGTACAATAAACAGGTAAAACGTCAGTTTACCAGATAGCGCAAATAAGCATCTGGACTGAGCAGGTTTTACCTGTTTTTTCTTATAAAATAAATATATGCTATGATACATTTATTCAATAGGATTAGTTTCTACAAAAAAACGAAAGGAGAAAATAGAGATGGAACGGTTTATAGCATCAAATGCTACAGTGATTGGTGACGTGACATTGTCAGAAGATGTGACGATCTGGTATCAAGCAGTTTTACGCGGGGACATTAATTGGATAAAAGTAGGACAAAGAACGAATATCCAAGATGGTACAATCGTCCATGTCGATCATGATGCACCTGTAGATATTGCGGAGAATGTGACGGTAGGACATCAGTGCATGCTACACGGCTGTACAATCGAAAAAGGGGCGCTGATCGGGATGGGAACCACGATATTGAATCATGCGGTTATTGGTGAGAATAGTTTGATTGGTGCTGGATCATTAGTAACAGAAGGAAAAGTTATTCCTCCTAATGTCTTGGCTTTTGGTCGTCCAGCTAAAGTGATCCGGCCTTTGACAAAAGAAGAAATCCAAAAAAACAAAGAAAACATCCAGCATTATGTCGAAATAGGTCGGATGCATGCGCAAGGAAAATTCAAGGAGCAAAGATAGGCAGTAGCATCCATAAAAATAAAAAAAGGATGGTCAGTTTGAGCTGGCCATCCTTTTTTTGGTTTAGATAAGAGAGCTTAAAAAGCTTCCTTTGAAACAGATTAATTTAATGAAGAACTGTTTTCCATGACTTCATCGATCAATCCATATGCTTTTGCTTGTTCAGCTGTCATATAGTTGTCACGGTCTGTATCTTTTTCAATCACTTCAAGCGGTTGGCCAGTGCGTTCAGCTAGAATTTTGTTTAAGCGTTCGCGTGTTTGTAAAATATGACGTGCCGCAATTTCGATTTCAGTTGCTTGACCTTGAGCGCCGCCAAGAGGTTGATGGATCATGATCTCAGCATTTGGTAAAGCAAATCGTTTCCCTTTTGTACCAGCTGTCAGCAAGAAGCTTCCCATTGAAGCAGCCATACCCATAACGATTGTTTGGACATCAGCTTTGACAAAGTTCATTGTATCGTAGATAGCCATACCTGCTGTAACTGAACCACCAGGAGAATTGATATAAAGATAGATATCTTTTTCAGAATCTTGAGCATCTAAGAAAAGCAATTGGGCGATGATCGAATTAGCAAGATCATCAGTTACTTGGCCGCTTAACATGATGATACGGTCTTTCAATAAACGTGAGTAGATATCGTAAGCTCTTTCGCCTCGTGATGATTGTTCAATGACTGTAGGAATTAAATTCATAATAGAGTTCCTCCTTGGTTTCGTTTAGAAATAGTGTACCATAATTTAGTTTCTAATACCTAAAAAGTAGTATACATTTTTGGTCAAAAAAGGTCAAATAAAAAACTTAGGCAAATTAGTCGCATAAACCTGCTTTATGGTATGATAAGCAGAGAAGCAAAACAAGGAGGAACAACAGATTGATAGTTGGTATTACCGGTCTTATCGGCGTGTTGACGGGTGCTGTAGTTGTCTATATCGGCATGATACTGCAAATGCGTCACTTAGAAAATAAAGAACAGCGTAGACGTGAATTGGAATTGAAAGTCAAAGAAATCGAGACGCTGAACCAATTAAATAAAAAGATCAACGAGATCTTGCAAAAACGGACGACGCTGATGGAAGAATATGTCAGCTTTGATGCATTCGATGATTGTTATATCACGATTGACGATTTTGCGTATCTCCAATCATTTTCAGCGCAGAATAGTTTTTATCTGCCAAATTATATTTTAGATGAGCTGTTTAAGAATATCTCCCATCGAAAAGTGATTTTATCTCCAGATGAAACAATGAAGATTGGTGGATATGCTTATAAAGGCGGACGCGTGATTTTAGAGAATTTTACGGATAGTTTGACTGAAATGATCAATGAAAAAAAAGCACAGTTGAAGACTATGACGCGCCAGCCGATTGGTTTCTTCTCGAAAGATGATGTTTGGAGCTGATATTTTGAAGTATTGCCGTTGCACATGAGAGCGTGGCAATGCTTTCTTTTTTTCTTAATGATACAATAGAACTGAACGGAGTGAAGAAAGATGTTACAAATCTATGCTCATCGCGGAAGCAGCGGTACCCACCCAGAAAATACCCTTCCTGCATTTGCAGAAGCTGTACGAGTAGGTGCAGATGGTATCGAATTAGATGTTCATCTAAGCAAAGATGGTTATTTGATCGTTATGCATGACGAAGAAGTGGATCGGACGACTAACGGTAAAGGGCTGATTCGAGAAAAAACATTGGAAGAACTCAAAAAATTGAATGCAGGAGGCAAATTCAGCAAAGAATTTCCAGCAGCTAAAGTCCCTGAATTGAAAGAAGTTTTAGGACTGCTTCTCCAAAAAAATTACCGAGGGATGCTGATGATCGAAATTAAAACTGATCAGTATGAATATCCCGGTATCGAAGAAAAATTGGCCGAAACATTAAAAAGCAGAGATTGGCCTTTTCAACATGCATATTGCAGCTTTCATTTGGCTTCTTTGGAAAAAATCGCGTTATTGGAACCAGAGATACAGTTGGACTTATTGATGAGTACTTCTGATAAAAAGATCCAACTAGCAGCAGAAACCCCTTATATAGAAGGAGTACATCCAAAAAATACTTGGTTGTTCGAACATCCAGGCCAAGCAGCTGATTTTCCAAAAGCAATTCGTGCATGGACGATCAACGATGAAGAAGAAATGGCCAAATGTCAAGAACTCAAAATAGATGGAATAATAACTGATTTTCCGGAGAAAGCTCTTCGGTGGAAACAAACAACGAAAAGTAGGTAAAATATGGAAAAAGTATTAGTGATCGTCGGTCCGACAGCAGTCGGTAAAACAGCGCTAAGTGTGGAACTCGCACAACTATTTGGTGGAGAGATCATCAGCGGTGATTCATTGCAAATCTATAAAAATCTGGATATCGGTACAGCAAAAATCAAAGAAGAAGAGATGAATGATGTTCCGCATCATTTGATTGATGTGATCGAACCTACTCAACATTACTCAGCCGCTGATTTTCAGCGTTCAGGTCGACAATTGATTACTGAGATTGCGAACCGAGAGCATCTACCTATCATAGCTGGTGGCACGGGTCTGTATATCCAATCTCTTCTATACGATTACCAGTTAGGGGCGACAGAAGAAGCGAATCCTGAGATTAGAAAAAAGTATGAAACGTTAACCGAGACAATTGGTTCCCAAGCGTTATGGAATCAGTTGAAAGAAAAAGACCCGGCAGCTGCTGAGAAAATCCACTGGAACAATCAACGCAAAGTGATAAGAGCTCTGGAAGTTTTGGAGACGACAGGGCATAGTATCACGGCACCTAAAGAAGAGCCAAAGCGATTATATGATTACCTCATGATTGGGTTAGATACGAAGCGTGATGTCCTGTATGATCGAATCAATCACAGAGTCGATTTGATGCTAGCAGAAGGCTTGGTAGCAGAAGCACGTAAGGTATATGAGCTTGGAGAAGTCCAAGCCAGTCAAGGGATTGGATATAAAGAATTTTTCCCTTATTTTGAAGGGAAAGAAACATTGGAAGAAGCAACAGAACAAGTCAAACTACATTCGAGAAGATACGCGAAACGTCAGTTAACGTGGTTTCGTAACCGTTTGGATGCACAGTGGTTTGATCTTATAAGTGAGCCAAATCAAAAAAGTCAGATTGAGCAAACAATCAAAAAATGGCTGGAGGCGGAATAAAATGGAAGAAAAAGTAATCATCGTAGGGGTAGAAACCGAAGCAAACCAGCGTTACTTTTCAGAGTCAATGGAAGAGCTAGTTCAGCTGACGAACACCGCATCAGGAGAAGTTGTATTCACAATTACACAGAAAAGACCACAAGTAGATCGGCAAACGATTATCGGGAAAGGGAAATTACAAGAATTAGTTCAACAAGCAGATGCGCATGAAGCGGATTTGATCATCTTTAATCATGAACTGACTCCGAGACAGAGTCAACTGATTACGGATGCTGTTGGCCTTCCGGTGATTGATCGAGTACAGCTGATCCTAGATATTTTTGCGATGCGTGCTCGTTCGAAAGAAGGAAAGCTGCAAGTTGAACTTGCTCAGTTAGAATATCTTCTGCCTCGTTTAGTGGGGCAAGGAAAAACATTGTCTCGTCTTGGTGGTGGGATTGGAACAAGAGGACCAGGGGAAACAAAGTTAGAAACAGACCGCCGACATATACGGAATAAAATTTTTGCTGTTAAGAAAGAATTGAAAGAAGTAGAAGCCCATCGAGAGCGCAACCGTCAAAAAAGAAAAAACAGTGAGATTTTTCAGATTGGTCTTATAGGCTACACGAATGCTGGAAAATCAACCATCTTGAATTTATTGACACAAGCGGATACTTATTCAAAAGATCAGTTGTTTGCAACGTTAGATCCATTGACTAAAAGATGGCGTTTTGCTGAAGGATTTGAGATTACAGTAACAGATACCGTCGGGTTCATCCAAGATCTGCCTACACAACTGATCGATGCTTTCCATTCTACACTAGAAGAAAGTCAGAATATGGATCTTTTGTTGCATGTAGTCGATGCCAGTTCTCCAGATCGCATTTTACAGGAGCAGACTGTACTAAAATTGATGGATGAATTGAATATGAAAGAAATGCCGATACTGACTGTTTACAATAAGGCAGACCAGATTGATCCAGCGATGTTTACGCCCACATTATTCCCTAATGTCTTGATTTCTGCTCAAACGAAAGAAGGGAAGACGGCATTGATCGAAGCAATCAAGCGTCAACTGATGGAACTGATGACACCTTATACACTGTCTGTGCCAAGCAATGAAGGACAGAAATTAAGTGAGTTGAGAAGACAAACGATGGTTTTGGACGAAGCCTACATGGAAGAATCAAACGAGTATGAAGTGAGAGGATTTGCAAAAAATGATTCGAAATGGTTAAGAAAAAGCAAATAAAATCTTGTTTTTTTACAATAAAAATCACTGGGAAAGAATAGCATAGTACAATAAAAGTAAAAGGTATCTGGTACGAAAATCAACTAGATACCTTTTTTTGCGTTCATATTTTTTGTTATTTTATAAAAAAATAGAGGTCTCATGTTAGAAAACCTAACATATGCAGTTGACAATATTTTTTTTAATTGGTACACTTTAGCCAACTTATAAAACGAAAGGGGACGTCTGATGGGAGAAAAGGAATTGCGCCGATCTATGTCCGTATTTCCAATTGGTACAGTTATGAAGCTGACTGATTTGTCTGCTCGGCAAATTCGCTACTATGAAGAACAAGATTTAGTTCATCCGGAACGAAGTGAAGGAAATCGCCGCATGTATTCGTTGAATGATATCGATATGCTGCTTGAGATCAAAGATTATCTTTCAGACGGGTTAAACATGGCTGGGATCAAACGTGTATACGAAATGGCACAGGCGAAAAAACAAGAAGCAAAAAGCAAGAAGCCGTTGACAGATCATGACGTTCGACAAATTTTTCGTGATGAGATTTTGGCGCAAGGTGGGTTAAGCAAAACAGGTCATTATCAGTCGCAAGGATTGCAAAGACAATTCTTTGACTGAATAAATTAAAAAAGGAAGAGGGATACCATGGTAAAGAAACAGATAACAGGTGAAGAGATCAAACGAATCATTGAGGAAGAAAACGTACGATTTTTACGATTGATGTTCACAGACATCTTAGGTACGATCAAAAATGTAGAAGTTCCAGTGAGCCAGATCGATAAAGTGTTAGAAAACAAAATGATGTTTGACGGTTCTTCGATTGAAGGATTTGTTCGAATTGAAGAAAGCGATATGTATTTGTATCCAGATCTCTCTACTTGGATGATCTTCCCATGGGAAAGTGCTCATGGAAAAGTTGCTCGTTTAATTTGTGATATCTATAATCCGGATGGAACACCATTTGCCGGCGATCCTCGCGGGAATTTGAAACGAGCATTGAAAGACATGCGCGACCTTGGTTTTACCTCTTTCAATTTAGGACCTGAACCAGAATTCTTCTTATTTAAATTAGACGAAGACGGTGGGATTACAACGACCTTGAATGATAAAGGTGGTTATTTTGATTTTGCACCAACAGATTTAGGTGAAAATTGCCGCCGTGACATCGTGTTGGAATTAGAAAGCTTAGGCTTTGAAGTGGAAGCTTCACATCATGAAGTAGCGCCAGGACAGCATGAAATTGACTTTAAATATGCAGATGTGGTAGATGCTTGTGATAATATCCAAACCTTCAAGCTCGTTGTCAAAACGATTGCACGCAAGCACGGACTTCACGCAACTTTCATGCCGAAACCGTTATTTGGAATCAATGGTTCTGGTATGCATTGCAATATGTCTTTGTTCAATGATGAAGGTAATGTCTTCTATGATAAAGACGGTGAATTGGAACTAAGTGAAACAGCGTATCATTTCTTAGGCGGGTTGCTGAAACATGCTCGTGCCTATACAGCCGTTTGCAATCCAACAGTCAATTCGTATAAACGTCTCGTTCCAGGTTATGAAGCGCCTGTTTATGTCGCGTGGAGCGGTCGTAATCGTTCGCCATTAGTACGTGTACCAGAATCTCGCGGATTGTCCACACGTTTGGAATTGCGTTCAGTTGATCCATCTGCAAACCCATACTTGGCAATGGCAGTGTTATTGCAAGCAGGACTAGACGGTATCCGTAATCAGATCACACCGCCAGCCGCTGTTGACCGTAACATTTATGTCATGGATGAGGAAGAAAGAGAAGCTGCACATATCCAAGATTTACCTTCAACTATCCATAATGCTATCAAGGAATTACGTAAGGATAATGTAATGATTGATGCATTAGGACAACATATCTTCTCAAATTTTGTTGAAGCAAAACGTCTCGAATGGGCAGCATTCAGACAAACTGTTTCCGAGTGGGAAAGAGAACAATATCTAGAACTTTATTAAAACAGGAATAACGTGAATTAGAGGTTGTGAAATCAGCGTTTTGACCTGAGTGTTAGAGAAACAAACGGCAAAATAGTTCCTCATATTTTGACGTTTGTTGAGCTAATGTCGAGGGTCAGCTGATTGAACACCGTTTATTTAGAAATAAGGGGGGCACGACGTTTGTCGCCCTCCTTATTTTTTTATCTATTGTTTCACTTGAAATTTTTCAGTAAGATTTCCTGATTTGCTTAAGTTTAACGTTAGCCATGTTTATCTCAAGCCTACTATGTGGGTTAAATTTTTTTGCACTCATAAAGGACTTAAGAAATAATTTCTCAAAGGATACCGAAAAAGAAAAATTGTAAGCGGATAGCCTTCATTTGAGTACTTGACTTTCCCTCAGTCAGCTTGTATTATACACCTTGGGCACCCTTTTAAAGGGTCAGAAGTTTACAGAAATTTCGGCTCCCTATTCTTATTGAAGAATAGGGAGCTTTGTTTATTTTCTGAGACTTTTCCTGCACATAAATTAAAAAGGAGTTTTTGAACTTATGACAAAATATATTTTTGTGACCGGCGGTGTCGTTTCATCAATCGGAAAAGGGATTGTTGCAGCTTCTTTAGGACGCTTATTGAAAAACCGCGGCTTAAAAGTAACTATCCAAAAATTTGATCCATACATCAATGTGGATCCAGGGACGATGAGCCCATATCAGCACGGAGAAGTATTCGTAACAGATGATGGTGCTGAAACAGATTTGGATCTGGGCCACTACGAACGTTTTATTGACATCAATTTGAACAAATACTCCAACGTGACGACAGGAAAAATCTATTCTGAAGTTTTGCGTAAAGAACGTAAGGGCGAATACTTGGGAGCAACAGTTCAAGTTATTCCTCATATTACAAATGAGATCAAAGAAAAAATCATGCGAGCAGCTAAAATGACTGATTCAGATGTGATCATTACAGAAGTAGGAGGAACAGTAGGGGATATAGAATCTTTGCCATTCCTTGAAGCACTTCGTCAAATGAAAGCAGATGTCGGTACAGATAATGTTATGTATATCCATACAACATTGATCCCTTACTTGAAAGCTGCTGGAGAAATGAAAACTAAACCAACACAGCACAGTGTAAAAGAGCTACGCGGTTTAGGTATCCAACCGAATATTTTGGTGGTACGTACAGAGCAACCTGTTTCTCAAAGCGTGAAAAACAAATTGGCACAATTTTGTGATGTCGAGCCAGAAGCAGTCATCGAGTCGCCAGATGTAGATACACTTTACTCCATCCCGTTAGTTTTACAAGCACAAGGAATGGATCAAATCGTTTGCGACCATTTGAAATTAGATACACCAGAAGCAGACATGACAGAATGGAAAGAATTAGAAGAACGTGTCTTGAACTTGAAGAAAAAAGTACGGATCGCACTTGTCGGTAAATACGTCGAGTTACCAGATGCATATATCTCAGTAGTTGAAGCATTGAAACATTCTGGATTCGCCTATAATTCAGATATCGAGATCGATTGGATCAAAGCACAAGAATTAACGAGAGAAAATGTAGAAGAACGTTTGAAAGATGCAGATGGAATCTTAGTTCCTGGCGGTTTCGGCGATCGCGGAGTAGAAGGGAAAATCGAAGCGATTCGTTATGCTCGCGAAAATGACGTTCCGTTTTTAGGGATTTGTCTTGGTATGCAGATGGCTTGTGTCGAATTTGCACGTAACGTCGTTGGGTTGGAAGATGCGGCATCAGCTGAAACGAATCCAGATACAGCAAACAACATTATTGATTTAATGGCTGACCAGGAAAACATCGAGAATTTGGGTGGAACTTTACGCCTTGGATTATACCCATGTAAAATCAAAAAAGGAACGAAGACGGCTGAAGCATATGATGGAGCTGATGTTGTGCAAGAACGCCACCGTCACCGCTATGAGTTCAACAACAAATATCGTCAAATGTTTGAAGAACAAGGGTTAGTCTTTTCAGGTGTCTCACCAGATAACCGTTTAGTAGAAATCGTAGAACTGCCAGAGAAGAAATTCTTTGTGGGATGCCAATTCCACCCAGAATTGATTTCTCGTCCAAATCGTCCGCAAAAATTAATCAAAGCATTTGTCGGAGCATCATTAGCAGATCATGAAACAAAATAATTTTTTAGCTTGATAGAAAGAGAAAAGCAGCAAGAGAAGGGGATAAGCAATTTTCTTGTCACTTTTCTCTTTTTCTGATTTGTTATTATTAATAGGAAAAAAGATAGGAAGTAAAAGACTTTTTTTGAGTAAAGAGCGATTAAGCATTTTATTTTTTGCAAAAAACTTCTTGAAAATTTTCATTTTCATTGATTTTAGTAGAAAACTACCGAAATGTTTGGTAAAATAGGGTCGTTGGTTAAGAATTGTCTTAACAAATTTAGTTTTACAAAACTTAGGAGGAATTTTATTATGCCAGTAGTATCAGGAGCTGAATTTTTAAAAGCTGCTCGTAAAGGCGGTTACGCTGTCGGCGGGTTCAACACAAACAACTTGGAATGGACTCAAGCAATTCTTGAAGCGGCTGAAGCAAAACAAGCACCAGTACTTATCCAAACATCAATGGGTGCAGCTAAATACATGGGTGGTTACAAAATCTGTAAAGATTTGATCACTGATTTAGTTGAAGCAATGAACATCACTGTTCCAGTTGCTATCCACTTAGACCATGGTGACTACGAAGCTGCTTTGGAATGTATCGAACTAGGCTATACTTCAGTAATGTTCGATGGTTCACATCTACCATTCGAAGAAAACTTGAAATTAGCTAAAGACGTTGTTGAAAAAGCACACGCAAAAGGCATCTCAGTTGAATGTGAAGTTGGTTCAATCGGCGGAGAAGAAGACGGAATCATCGGTAACGGCGAATTAGCTGACATCGAAGAATGCAAACAAATGGTTGCTACAGGTATCGACTACTTAGCTTGCGGTATCGGTAACATCCACGGTCAATATCCAGAAAACTGGAAAGGATTAGCATTTGACCACTTACAAGCAATTGCTGATGCTGTAGGTCCAGACATGCCTTTAGTATTACATGGCGGATCAGGTATTCCTCAAGATCAAATCGAAAAAGCTATCTCAATGGGTATCTCAAAAGTAAATGTTAACACTGAATTCCAATTATCATTTGCTGCAGCTACTCGTAAATATATCGAAGCTGGTAAAGATAAAGAAGGTAAAGGATTCGACCCTCGTAAATTATTAGCTCCAGGTAAAGCAGCAATCGTTGAAGATGCGAAAGCTCATATCGACTGGTTTGGTTCAGCTAACAAAGCGTAAGCATCCACATAACAGATACGATGTATAGGAATGGAGAACGACTTTTGAAGTCGTTCTCCATTCTTTTTTACTTAAAACGGCAGACCATGCTCGTTTCTTTTTTTTATCTATGATAAAATACAAGCATATCCATGAAAAAAGATTAATAAACAAGGTGGAAACAGATGAAAAAAATCGTAATCAAAGGAAACCAACCTTTAGCTGGTGAAGTAACGATCAGCGGTGCAAAAAATAGTGCAGTCGCATTGATTCCAGCTGCAATCTTAGCTGATTCCCCAGTGATTTTGGAAGGTGTGCCGGACATACAAGATGTTCATTCATTAATTGAAATATTAGAGATCATGGGCGCAACGGTCCATTTTTCCAACAACATATTAGAAATTGATCCGCGGGAAATCGTATCGGTTCCGATGCCGCACGGAAAAATCAATAGTTTGCGTGCGTCTTATTATTTTATGGGAACACTGCTTGGTAAATTTGGCGAAGCGGTAGTAGGCCTGCCTGGAGGCTGTTATTTAGGTCCTAGACCGATTGATTTACACGTCAAAGGATTTGAAGCTCTAGGTGCTGAAGTGACAAATGAACATGGTGCCATGTATTTACGGACAAAAAATGAAGAGTTGCATGGCAATCGGATTTTTATGGACGTGGTTTCAGTCGGAGCTACAATCAATGTGATGTTAGCTGCTGTAAAAGCAAAGGGACAGACAGTAATTGAAAACGCTGCACGAGAACCGGAAATCATCGACGTGGCAACTTTACTGAATAATATGGGGGCAAAAGTTCGAGGAGCGGGTACAGATGTGATCCGTATCGAAGGAGTCGAAGCATTACATGGCTGTCGTCATTTCATGATTCCTGACCGTATCGAAGCAGGAACCTATCTGGCATTAGCAGCTGCAGCAGGAAAAGGTATCAAAGTGAAAAATGTGATTTTTGAACATTTGGAAAGTTTTATAGCAAAATTGCAGGAAATTGGCGTCCATATGAAAATCAGCGAAGATGAAATCGAAGTTTACCCCTCAAAAGAATTAAAAGCCGCAAATATCATGACCTATCCTTATCCAGGATTTGCCACAGATCTGCAGCAACCACTCACTGCGTTGCTATTGATGACCGCAGGCACTTCAGAAATCATCGATACGATCTATGCGAAACGGGTGAATCACGTGCCTGAATTAGCTCGAATGGGCGCTGATATTACCGTGGAAGGAAATATGATCATCGTGAATGGTCCAAATAAACTTCACGGGACAGAAGTCGTGGCTTCCGATCTTCGGGCAGGTGCTTGTTTAGTGATTGCCGGACTATTAGCAGAAGGAACAACGACGATTTATAACGTAGATTATATCTTACGCGGTTATGATCATATTATCGAGAAACTAACAGCCTTAGGGGCATCAATCGAAATGATAGAGGAAGTGGGAGCTGAATGAGCGATTATTTGACAATGGCAGAACTAGAGAACAAAACGTTAAAAGAAGTTTATAGTTATGCCAAAGAATTTAAAATTCCTTATTACAGTAAGATGAACAAAAAGGAATTATCTCTAGCTGTGATTCGTGCACAAGCTGAGAAACAAGGATTTTATTATATGGAAGGGATATTAGATATCGTTGGTCAAGATGGTTACGGTTTTTTACGGCCAATCAATTATGGACCAAGTGCAGAAGATATCTATATTTCTGCCTCACAAATCAGACGATTCAGTTTGAGAAATGGGGACAAGGTGGCAGGAAAAGCCCGTCCACCTAAAGAATCGGAACGTTATTATGGTTTGATGCACGTGGAAAGCGTTAATGGAAAAGATCCGGAAGAAGCAAAAGAACGTCCGCATTTTCCAGCCTTAACACCTCTTTATCCGCAAAGACAGCTTCAATTGGAAACAACACCGCAAAGACTATCTACCCGAATGATCGATATCTTCTCTCCAATCGGTTTTGGTCAGCGTGGATTGATCGTCGCACCACCAAAAGCAGGAAAAACTTCTGTATTAAAAGAAATCGCAAATGGTATCACCGAAAACTATCCGGAAGTAGAATTGATCGTTCTACTGATTGATGAACGACCGGAAGAAGTAACGGACTTAGAACGAAGCGTGAAAGGCGACGTGGTATCTTCTACATTTGATCTGCAGCCGCAAAACCATACTCGAGTTTCTGAATTAGTATTGGAACGCGCAATGCGTTTAGTCGAAGATAAACGAGATGTCGTTATCTTGATGGATAGTATTACTAGACTTGCTCGGGCCTATAACTTAGTCGTTCCACCAAGCGGACGTACATTGAGTGGCGGGATTGACCCAGCCGCATTGTATAAACCTAAGAAGTTTTTCGGGGCGGCAAGAAACATCGAAGAAGGTGGCAGTTTGACGATTTTAGCGACCGCTTTAGTCGATACAGGAAGCCGCATGGATGACGTGATCTATGAAGAATTCAAAGGAACTGGAAATCTAGAATTACAACTTTCACGCGAGTTATCCGAACGTCGGATCTTCCCAGCCATCGATATCAAAAAATCAGGTACCCGAAAAGAAGAATTATTGATGCCAAGTGAAGAACTAGAAGAAATTTGGAAACTTCGAAAAAATATGACTGGAGATTCATTAGAATATACGGAACAACTGATCCGCTTTTTGCGTAAAACAAAAAACAATCAGCAATTTTTCAAAGAATTTCAAGATGTCTCCTTTGGTAAAAAAAATCCGACCAGAAATCTGAAAAGATAATTGCAACCTTGACTGAAACATGTTAAGATGTTAATGTTGTAAATCGACAAATCAACTCTGGTTCAGCAAATGGAGCAGGGCAAAGGAGCGAAAAAATCATGAAAGAAAACATCCATCCAGATTACCACCCAGTAGTATTCATGGATTCAACAACTGGTTTCAAATTCTTGTCAGGTTCAACAAAAACTTCACAAGAAACAGTTGAATGGGAAGACGGTAATACATACCCAGTCATCCGTGTCGAAGTAACTTCTGACTCACATCCATTCTACACTGGACGTCAAAAATTCACACAAGCAGACGGACGTGTGGACCGTTTCAACAAAAAATACGGTCTCAAAGACGCAAACGCTGCGGAATAATAAAAACGCTGATAACTCAACGTTTAGCAGACTATCCGATAGGGATAGTCTGTTTTTTTCGTTTTTGACCATAATGAATAGATGGATATCGTTACTCAAAAATGGGTGGGATACAGTAAATTTTTTCGAATTTTATTAAATCAAATTTAAATTCATTGATTAAACTATCCATCTCTAATAATTCTAGTCCTTGTAAAATTTTCATTATTCGTTTTCGTCCTTTGATGCTATCTCCTTCTATATGACAGATTAATGCCTTATAAAATTGAATGGATATCTGAGTATCTTTTGCAAACAATAATCTATGATGAGTAGCTTCAAATTTTTGTAAGTATTGTTTAGAAAAGTGAATATTTTTGCGTTCTAACATTAAAAGAAAAGCATTATTATAAAGACTGGATAATATCGGATGGAATATTTCAAAATCGTTGTATTTTTCAATTTTGCGTTCGATTTCTGTAAGCCTTTGGGAAATATAGTTTGTATCAAAAAGAAACAGTAATGAGCTAAAACTGATCATTTCAAATCTTCCCCACTCATTTACTTTTTCTAAATAATTGGCAAAGTGATCCAGGTGTTCTTTATCATTTTTATTCAGCTTACGTTTTTCTATGGGCAGAGTATACCAATCAAAAGTTTTTATGATTAAATAGTTGCGAATATCAACAATGTCTCGTGTAGTATTTGCTTTTTTTCGAATGATTTCTAAAGTATACTTCCGTGATCCTCTATTCTCTCTAGTAGCTTTAATAAAATCTTTTATCTTTTTATTTTTCTTTCGTATGCTATCAAATTCTAGATATAAGACAAATTCATCCATGGTTATATTCAATTTATCAAGAAATTCCAATAAAATAACAAAAGGTATGCTATTTTTTCCAGTTTCATATCTAGATAATGTATTTCTTGTTGTTATTTTGTGAGCTAAATTTTTTTGAGAGATACCTCTTTCTACACGCAATTTCTTAAGCAATTCCCCGCTATCCATATCACCGCTCCGTTCTTTTATAATTGTTATGCGCAAATTAATCACAAAATGAAAATAATACGTATTTTTAATCATAATAACATAGTAGATAAAATAAAAACACGGGAGGTGTGTATTTAATATTGAAAATCGGGGATAGGTTGTTATCTGGAGTGAACTGTTAATTGGCCCCTTGATTATTGGGAAAGAAACTTGTTCTTATGAGGACTATCAGGCACAATTACTTCCTATTGTGGTCGATTATCGAAGACAGCAGCTTATATAGGCGCAGGATTAATCAATCGTATAATTTATTTCCTAATACTAGATACGTTAGCATATATTGGTGAGGATGCACAATTACCAATCAATTCTGTGTTCAAAATGAATACTTATACTTTAGCATTAGAAACCTATAAAATTTATAAAGGAGTAGATTGTAATGAAAGTAGAAGCTAAAAATATATCTAAAAGTTACAAAAGAAAACCTGTACTTAATGATATCTCATTTACAATTAAGGACAATGAAATAATTGCTATTGTTGGACCAAATGGTATGGGAAAAACAACATTACTAGAAATAATGATGACGCTTAGAAATTTTGATAGTGGCAGTATGATTTTAATGAATGACATTGTGGAAAATAGAAATCTAAATAAAATTAGAAAAAAAATTGGTGTAATTCTTCAAGAGGGAGGAATGTACTCTTATCTGAAGACAGAAGAAATTTTAACATTATTTGCAAGTTTTTATAATATTGATAAACCTAGAATAGATGAAGTAATACAAATATTTGATTTAACTTCACATCTATCTATAAAATTTCAAGCCTTATCTGGGGGTTGGAAACAACGAGTACTGTTAGCAATTACTTTTTTACACAAACCAGAATTACTTTTTTTAGATGAGCCTACAACAGGGTTGGACCCAGCAGCTTCAGAGAATTTATGGAAAGCAATTAAAATTGCTAAAGGAGAAGGTGCAACTATCATTCTTTCTACGCACTCTATGGAAGAAGTAGATATGTACTCTGATAGGGTTATGGTTTTAAATAAAGGAAAAATCGCCAGTTATGATACTCCTGATTATATTAAACAACAATATAATGCAAAATTTTTCAAAGAGGCCTATTTTAAAATTCTAAAGGAGGTTTCTGCATGTTAACAGCATCATTTAGGAACTTAGTAAAATATGATTTTATTGTTTTTTTCAGAGAACCATTTTTTGCCTTGCCAATATTATTACTTCCTGGGATTTTCTTTTATGTATTTATGTCAATTTTTAAAATGCAGGCAGGCTCTGTGGAAGGCTTCGATATCTATATACCTACGTATGGGCTCCTTATTTCTTTTTTAGTCCTATTTTTTAATATGGGAATGCAGTTTGTGACCGAGAAAGAAAATGGCGTTCATAAACGACTGATACTTTCTTCTATCAATAAAAAGCACATTGTGTATGCTTATCTTATTAGAGGAATCACTTTATCTTTTATTGGTTTAGTAGAGATTTGTTTAATTGCTAAGTTAGCTTTTGATATGGAAATGACAAAATACTTCTTTTCTTTTTTACTAGGATATTTATTAATCATTTTTCTACTACTATTGATAAGCATATCTGTGCATGATTTATTTAAATCTACTAAGCAGGTACTACCATTTACAATTATTACATTCCAATATGTTCTATTTGGGTCGGGACTCATGTTTCCGGTTAGTTCTGCTCCTGAATTTTTAAAGGTTATTATCTACATTAATCCTTTTTATCATATGAATAAAATTTTGGTGAGTCTCTGGAAAGGTCATTTGAATAATATACCTTTATCAAGTATTGTATGTTTACTAGTTATCACGATAGGTTGTTTTTCTCTTGTTAGATACAATAGTTTAAAAAAAGAATCATAAATTCTCAATCATTCTTTATACGTAAACAACCGTGGATCTTTGTCAAGTCGGGCCGATAGGATTATCTGTGAAGATCCAAGTTAGTAAAAATTATTAGCTTTGATATTTTTTTGATAGCTAATTATCCCACTAATTAGAAAATCTGTAAGCACATATTGATGAAATCTGATTTGTTTAATGAAGAGTTTTTTCAAACAGGTATATTTAGTATGAATAATATTCTACCTGAGATAAAGACAGAAGTGTTAAAATCAAAGCTTGAAGGTTCTGATACTTTCTTATTATATGTAGGTAGACCGACTTGTATTCAATGCCAAGAAATCGAACCTACCCTTCGGAACATATTAAAAAGTGTAGAAATAAAAGCCAGCTACTATAGAACTGATATAGCTCGAAACGAAGATGAAAAGAGCTTAGAGGAAGTAGCTGAAAAGCTTGATTTAACTGTAGTACCCTCATTATTAATCATTTCTAAAGGTGTTTTAGTTGATAGATTAGATGGTGTTTACACTGAAAAAGCTATTTCTGAATTTTTAGAAAATAATAAAACTATTTTTGAGGAGGATGCATAGTTGTTTATCCCTATATATAGCATGATACTTCTAGGCTTATTTTTAGTATTTTGTCTTTACGCTCTGAAAATACTTCAAAAAAATAATGATGATACGCGACGACAAATAGCACAATTAAGAAAAGATATTGAGTTGATCTTGGAAAAAATTAGGGAAAATAATTAAAATGGTGGATTTACGTTACTTAGAGAATTATTCTAAGCGAGTGTTTTTGTTAGCGGTTTCGTTTGTCTCTGGATGCTTTATCAGTCCTAGCGAATTAAAATTAAGTAATTTCAATTTTCGTACATTGACAAATGAGTGCGAGAACAAATTTATTTTTAGCTTATCTACGGATAGTCAAACTATTGATAGGTTATCCAAAGCGTATGGACAAAAGTATCTAAACTTGGATTTTCTTGAAAATCAAGGGGAAACTTCATGGTGTGCAGCATACGCTACTACAAATAGCATTAGGGGTGTTAGGAGTGAAGTATAAAAAAATTTCTTCTCTTATTCTAGTAACAATATTATTATGTACGGCTTGTTCTTCTCCCGCTAGTCAACCGAAGAAAAAAGAACTAGAATTATCAAAGGAAGAATGGGAGCAGCTAACTTTTTTTTGTGGAGAATGGGTATATACGGGAGATGAATCAATGTGGACAATCAACATTGATAAACATTCAATAGACATTTCGTATGATAAACACCAGTTTAATGGTGCTTTCACAGGCATAAAAGTAAATGATGGGTTGACGATATATTGTGAAGATAATCAATGGGCCTACACATTGGATAAGAGAGATGATGAGCGTATATTCGTTATACGCAGTAAGCTAGATTCTGGAACGACTTCAAATGCGATGGGAATAGAGTTAACGAAAAAGCAAAGAAATTAGAATAATTATAAATGAGAGCAAATTTAAGAGTTTGCTATAAGACAAGTGATAAAAACACCTTATATTAACGAAATGAAGAGTGGGTATTTCGAAGTAAAATACCATTTACCTAAAATTAGAAGCTAAGCTTTCCTTTCAAGGAAGGCTTTTTGTTTTGTTATAGAATTGCGATTGTTTATGAGCTGAATCGTTCATTTTAATGACTTATACACGCGAATGATGGGTCTTTTTCCTCTGTTCATTCATAATATTGAACGATACAGCTAGCGATGCTATACTGACCTCAGTTCCAAGAAAACGTTAACATTTTTTGTGGGGGAGAGGTTTTATATGAGGTTTGATCAATTGATCGCAGAAGAACTGATTGTTTTCGATCCATCGATAGATTCAAAAGGATCATTATTTGAGCGAATAGGGGATGTGTTGGAAAAAACAAATAAGGTAAGAAATGTTCAAAAAGTCGTTAAGGCACTATTCAAACGAGAGGAGGAGATCTCCACAGGGATAGAAGATGGATTTGGGATTCCCCATGCAAAAAGCAAGTATGTGACAAAACCAGCGCTGTGTTTTTTTCATACAGCCAAATTAACGGACTATAGCGGGATAGACGGAATGCCAATTGAATATATTTTTGCCATCGTAGTTCCTGAAAAATCAGCAGATATGCATCTAGAGATTCTCAGCACACTCTCCAGACGATTGATGAATGCAGATTTTAGAAAGGGAATAAAAGAAGCCACTACGCCAGCAGATATCATCAGACAGATTAGTCAAGAATGAAAATAGTAGAGTCTTTGTCCGAGTAGCGATAGTAAAGAAAAAGGAGGAAAACAACCATGAAAATCGTTGGTGTAACTGCTTGTCCAACTGGAATTGCTCATACTTATATGTCGGCAGAAAAATTAGAAGTAACAGCAAGAAATCTAAACCATCAAGCAAAATTCGAAACACAAGGTGTAAAAACAGAAAATCAGTTATCTGAACAAGAAATCAAAGAGGCAGATGCAATCATTCTTGCAGTAGATAAAGAAATCGAATTGGACCGATTTGCCGGGAAAAAAGTAAAGCGTGTCTCTACAAGCCGAGCAATCAAAGAACCGCAAGTAGTGATAGACGAAGCATTGAGAAATATTGGCGTATTCGTTGTGTCTAATGAAAAAGAACAAGTTGCAAATGAGAAAAAGCCGACAATCTATAATCATTTCATGAATGGTGTGAATTACATGCTTCCATTTGTGATCGCAGGCGGAATCATCATCGCACTGAGTTTTGCCTTTGGGATTACAGCGGCTGATCCCAACTCAGCAGACTATAATGTGTTAGCAGCTGCATTTTCAAGGATCGGAGGAGATACAGCGTTTGCCATGATGGTTCCTGCGTTAGGCGCGGGGATTGCTACATCGATTGCTGGAAAAGCTGGTTTTGCCCCAGGAATTGTTGCCGGATTACTGGCCTCTACAGGTGGTTCAGGTTTTCTTGGCGGAATGATTGGCGGCGTGATAGCAGGGTATATCTGTGATTTTCTGGCAAATAAAATCAGCGTAAAAAAAGAATTTTCTGCTATTTATCAGCTGATTGTCGTTCCCCTTTTATCGATCTTAATAATTGGGCTGTTAATGGTATTTGTGATTGAACAACCAATCACATGGGTGTTGGATGCTTTGACAAATTGGCTGAATAGCTTGGGAAATACATCCGGGCTATTGTTCGGATTACTTATCGGTATCATGATGGCAGCTGATATGGGTGGGCCGATCAATAAATCGATTTCGACTTTCTCAATCGGTTTGATGTCAGCTGGGGTAAATGCACCGATTGCTGCCTGTATGGCTGCAGGAATGACGCCTCCCCTAGGTATTGCTTTAGCTACTTTATTATTCAAACATAAATTTACTAAAGAAGAACGGACTTCAGGTCAATCATGCTGGATTTTAGGCGCTTCGTATATTACAGAAGGTGCTATACCGTTTGCGGTATCTGACCCGATCCGCGTGATACCTAGTTTGATGACAGGTTCAGCAGTTGCTGCAGGGATTTCCATGGCAGCAGGAGTAACTTCAATGGCACCTCATGGAGGAATTTGGGTGATGCTAATTCCAAATGTCATGAACAATTTACCTATGTATGTCTTGGCAATTGCAGCAGGTACAGTCACTACAGCCTTTATGCTTGGACTATTGAAAAAAACAGTGAAAGAGAAAAAACAAGACAAGTGGACGAAAAATGAAAATCTAACAAATGAGGTGGAAGCGTAATGTTATATACAATGAAAGAGTTATTGAAAGTGGCTAAAGAGAATCAATTTGCAGTACCAGCCTTCAATATTTGCAGCTATGATATGATGAAAGCAATCATCGAAGAAGCAGAGAGATTAGAAGCACCAGTAATCTTAGAAATTCATCCTGATGAAATCGCCTATTTGAGTGATGAATTTGTTGCGGCAGTAAGAGCTTATGCTTATACAAGTAAGCTGCCGATTGTTATCCACTTGGATCATGGCGGTACGATAGAAGATGTCTTACGGGCGATTCGAAACGGCTATTCTTCCGTGATGATTGATGCGTCTTTGAAATCATTCGACGACAATGTACAGATTACGAAAAAAGTGGTTGCGTTAGCTCATGCGGTAAATGTCTCAGTGGAAGCTGAGCTTGGAACGATTGGGAATAATGGTTCTGCTGAAGGGGGTACTGAAACAATCATTTATACAGATCCTGATCAAGCGAAGATTTTTGTGAAAGAAACAGGAATCGATACACTTGCTGTAGCAATTGGAACAGCGCATGGCTTGTATCCGAAAAACAGAACTCCAAAATTAAATATCGACTTACTAAAAGAATTGAACCAACAAATCGATCTTCCATTTGTTTTGCATGGCGGTTCAGGTAATCCGGACGCAGAAGTCAGCGAAGCTGTAAAATACGGAGTTGCCAAAGTGAATTTGAGCTCTGATCTTAAAAGTGTCTTTTTCAATGCTTTGAGAGAAATATTGAGTGAACATCCATCGATGTACGAGCCGAATGCAATTTATCCAGCAGCTAATAAAAAGGTACAAGAAGTAGTCAAACATAAAATGGAAATTTTGAACACAGTAGGCAAGGCTAGTTTATACTAAAAATAAAAATGTGTAATCAAAAGGGTGTGACAATAGTCTTGTCATACCCTCTTTTGGATACATGATGTTCAGAAGTAGTTTTTTCGAAAAGTTTCTTCTTACTTCTTGAATCCAATCACTTCTGTCACAACCTCTTTTTTCCTGTTACTATATAAAGTAAATGGGGTGATTTTATGTTGAATGAAGTGGAGAATAGACAGCAGGAGATTGTGAATTATCTAAAAAACAATCAATTTGCAAGAGTCATCGATTTGATCGAGTTAGTAAATTATAGCGAAGCCACGATTAAACGTGACCTTGTTTTTCTGGAAAAAAGTGGATTGATCCGTAGAGTTCGCGGTGGCGCCATGCTTGTTGACAATCGAAAAATTGACGTGCCTTACCTGATGAAGATCACCAAATTAGAAGAAGAAACAGAAAAACGTAAGATTGCAGATACAGCTTCTTCTTTGATTCGAGATGATATGGTCTTGTTCTTGGATTCCAGTACAACCTCTTTACATTTAGTCCGAAACTTAGCAAGATTTGATGGTTTGCAGATTATTACGAATGGCATAGTCACAGCTGCTATGTTGAGTGAATACACAACGGCAAAAGTATCTGTACTGGGTGGGGCAATTGTTCCGAAACGAGCAACAATCAACGGTTCAAAAGCTTATAATGATGCATTGTCATATTATGCGGATTTAGCGGTAATCAGTTGTCGCGGGCTAGATTTCAGCCAAGGAGTAACAGAAACTCATGAAGGAGAGGCAATGGTCAAAAAAGCTTTTAGAAAACAAGCAGACCGGCTTGCCGTTTTAGTTACACAGCAAAAAATTGCACATAAATTCATGCATCAAGCCATTGCTTTTCATGAAATCGATTATCTGGTGACAAGTAACGAACTGGCAAAAGAACAGTATGAGAAAGTAAAGGAACACCATATCGAATGTCTGTATGGATGAATTATTGCGTGAATATTCTAAGGTGTTTTCCCATTTTTTCATTTTCTTAGATAGGACCTTATCTTTGCTCGCTTCTCTTAGCCGATGGTATAATAATGAAAAGGTTATCTTGTTAGATAATCTTACTTTTTTATCCAGGAGAAAGGAGTGCAGAAAATGAAACATGTGAAGGCGTTGGTAGTGAAGGCAATCATGATCTGGGCAATTCTGTGGGTCGTGCTGACCGGTTTATACGGTGTTAGCTTTATGGATTCAACGATTGTTGGAGTAATTATCGTAGTGATGATCTATGTGCTAGGGGATCTGTTGATCTTACGTAAAGTAGGGAACATCGCAGCGACGATCGCAGATGCTGGTTCAGCTGCAGTTATCTTGTGGCTCTATCTATACTTTATGAATGATACAGTCGATATTTGGATGAAAGTCTTGATTCCTGCTCTATTGATCGGTGTGGCAGAATGGTTCTTCCACAAGTGGTTGTTAAGTCAAGGAATCGTACCAGACGAACGAAAAATGGAATAAAGCATCAGTTGTTTTTATCAAAAAACCGCTCAGATCATTTTCAGATCTGAACGGTTTTTTTATCTATTCATCAAGATTAAATTTCATTTTTCAATGATTCAATCAATTCGCCCTCTGCTTCATGACTATGTTTTCGGCCATTAGCGAGATAGAGCGCTGTACATATCAATGGAATGACTCCGGCAATCACATACAATCCTCTAAATGAAGTAAGAGATTTTAGCATCCCCATCAAATAAGGACCAACCCCTAAGCCTAGGTCTAAACCAATAAAGTAGGTAGACAAAGCAATACTGATGCGGTGTTCTTTTACGATCTTCAAACAGACAGCTTGTCCATTTGACATGAACGTACCATAACCTAAGCCGACTAATGCTCCAGAAATAAGCAATGTCACACTATTTGTCGTTACACTCAGTAAAAATAATCCTGCTGTTAAGAATAAATAGCTAGGATACATCACGTATTGTTCTCCTTTGACATCGAAAATCCTTCCAGTCAATGGACGTGTAAATGTGATGACCAAAGCATATACGACGAAGAAAAATGACCCAGCAGCAACTAAGTGGATTACTTTTGTATAAGAAGATAAAAATGATAAAACACTTGAATAAGAAAGACCCATCAAAAAGGCGATTCCTGTAATGAAAAGTGCTTTCTTTTCAATAAAACTATTGATATTCCATGAACGAAGAGATGTTTTTTGTTCTTCAGATAATGGAATATTTTTTACAGGAAAGACAAGGCAGGCAATCGTAACAAAGAAGACCAGTACAATTGAAAACCAAATAATGAAACGAAAGTCAGTCATGTTCAGCAAAATCATTCCTAAAAATGGTCCAACAGCGGCAGCTAAACTAGTACTTAATCCGTAATAATTGATGCCTTCCCCTTTTTTAGATGCAGGGATATATGCAGTAACGATAGCATTTGTAGCTGTAGAAACTGTACCGTAACCAAATCCATTCAAGAATCGAACTAAATACAATGCCCCGATAGTTGGTGTATAAAGATAAGCTAATGTTGTCAGAAGATAGAAAATCGCGCCGCCTCTTAAGGTAAACTTCCGACCAAATAGTTCTAACTGTTTCCCCATGAATAAGCGTGCCAGCAATGTTCCGATGATATATATTCCAGAAGCAAAACCTGCTTGGCTCAAGCTGGCGTGTAATGTGTCTTGCGCAATGACTGCCATGATGACCATCAACAGATAATAAATCAGGTAGACAATAAAATTGATCAATGTGATTCCGATAAAATATTTATTAAATAATTTCTTTTCCATGTATGTTATACATTCCCCTTAAGCTGAATATGCTTTTAATTTTTGTATTTGGACTTCTACATCGTGATAATTGGATGGATAGCGATCAACAAGTTGGCGAATAAATAAATCCCGTGTAGACATAAACAGGTTTAAAAATTCTTCGCATTCGTTTGTTGGATTCTCATCCACTGCTTTGATCAATTCGATCGAGTTTTGATACGCATCATTTAAAAAGACTAAAGAAGCTTTCATGTCAAATCTTGTTTGATACGCTGTTTCTAATCGATTAATGATTGTGTTCATCCAGTAATTCATGTTTTTTCCCTCTATTCTTAAAAAATTTTACTTCTGCAGTATAACGAATAAAAAAAAGGAAAAAAATCGCATAAGTGATAGAAAAAGGTACTTAACAAATGTTAATATCATTAGTAAAATACCTTTGGACTTTAAAAAGTTTTAAAGTACTGTATGATCTTTTTAGATGAAAGTTTGGATGGGGGAGCATCATTGGATAGTAGAGTCTTAAAGGAATATTTGGATAAAAATGATTTTCCGATAATACGCAAAGGATATCATAAATATTTGACATTCGAAGGGATGGAAGATTCCCATACGTATATCTTGAAAGAGGGAACGGTAAAAGCAAGTGTTATTTCAAATGATGGGAGAGAATTTAACCTTCGCTATATCAAAGATCTTGAAATCGTCTCTCTTTTAAAAGACGAATATTCACAATTCATCGATTCGCCGTATAATATTCGAGTTGAATCAGAATATGCAGAGTTTTATCGAATCAATCGTGTGCGATTTTGGCAAAATATCAACCAAGACCCAAAGCTGCAACACTATGTAAAAGAGTATTACCGCTATCGCTTGCTTTATTCGATGAAAAAAATGCAACAAATGCTGTTAAATGGAAAACTGGGAGCTGTTTGTACGCAACTTTACGAATTATATGATTTATTCGGTGTGCGAACAGAAGAGGGGATGCTGATCGATTTTTCGATCACAAATGAAGAAATCGCCAAATTTTGTGGTATTTCAACTGCTAGCAGTGTGAACAGAATTTTAAAGCAGTTGAAAAAAGATGGTATTATCACAGTGAAAGATCATCATATCGTTATTTTGAATATGGACTTGTTAGAAGACAATATTATCTTTTGATGAACAAAGAGGTTGTGACAGAAGTGGTCAGCTTCAAGAAATAAGAAGGAATTTCCGAAAATTGTTACTCAAATTTTTTGACAAATTTCGGCTTATTTCCGAAGAAGCTACTTCTGGAACACCGTGAATAAGAGGTTGTGAAATCAGCGTGTTGAGCTAATACCGAGGGTCAGCTGATTGAACACCGTTTACCAAGAGGTTGTAAAAAAGCTGTTCTGCATCAAGTAATAAGAACAGCCAAGTAAAAACAGCTCCTAATGTTTTTAACTTGGCTGGACTTATTACCGCGGATGCAAGCTTTTGAACACCGTTTATTCGCAACAAAAGGGCTGTGACAAAAATCGTGTCACAGCCCTTTTTGCGAACATTCATTTAGCTATTTTTAGAAACTTCTTCCGCCACCGCCAAAAGTCCCGCCACCGCTAGAGTGGGTAGTACTTCCGCCACCGCCGCTTCCAGGAGGTGGGCTTTTGGGGATTCTTCTTGTCGTGACAAAAGAATTTGTCAGACGATCGGTTTTTTCAGTTAATTTGATACTGGATTTTTCTCGGAACGGATATTTGTAGATGCCTGATTTCAATTGATAACGCGAAACAGTCACAAAATAAAAGACAAGACTAAGGATAAGAGCCAAAACAACAGCAATGATGATTTCCACTGTCGTCAAAACTTTATAGCGTGTGATTTTGCCAGTTTCTTCATCTACACGATAATGTCCTCCTGGAACTCCGTCTTCCACATATGTGGCTGATTTAGACAAGTACGCTTTTGCAGCATCGTAGTAGGCAGCATTCGTCATCTGATCATAAACATCATCTAAGATCGAATCGATTCTACTGTCAGTCAAATAATCGATCATATTACCAGAAGTCGAAATGTAGATTTCACGCTGTCCCATATCCAATAGCAAAACTGAGCCATTTTGATCATTTCCGACTGCCTTTCTTAAGTAATTATCGGCAAAGTCTCTTGGTTCTTCTGAATTAGAAGTAGTTGTGACGATCAAGACTCGTCCTTTGATTTTTTCATTCAGCTTTTCTGCCTGTTGTTCCAAAGATTGGATTTGATCTGTAGTGAACAACCCAGCCTCGTCATTTACCGTCGCTGTATCCGCATGAGTAGCCACTGGCCAACTAACACTTACTAGCAAAAGAAAGAACAAAAAGAATTTTTTCATCATATCAAGTAACCTCCGATCAGAAAGAGGATCGCTAATCCAACGAAAATCCCAAGAGCAGTCAGTCCTAATTTTTTCTGGCTAATCGGCAGGACACCGCTGACTTTTCCTGTTTGTCCATTCATTGCATAGTAGTAGACTTTTTTACTTGAGTCATTGCTTCGATAAGTAACGAGCCATACCGGCAACAATACGTAATTATTTACTTCATTTGTGATTGAAGCAGAGGTTCGGACTCCTGTCAATGTTGTATACCCATTGGCAGTATCTTTTAACAGCTTCTCTGAATAGTCTTTTAATTCAGATTGGATTTGCGATTTGATTGCCTCGTATTCGATATCTCTTTTTTCTGCTTGGAACCCGGCTAAATACTGGCTTTTAAAATCAATTGCTTTATCTAACGGGAAAGGTTGCACACCTTCGACCATCTTTTGTTGCGTATTTTTTGATAAGGCATTTTTTACTAGTTCTTTAAAAGAAAGCTTTCCTGCTCTTGAAACAGCAAATTGCTTCGTTTCTGTGTATTCGATGTCACCTATTCGCCAAATGCGGATAACGGTGCCATTTGCCTGCATTGTGCCATCTACTTCAGCATCTGTAGCCCAATAAGGGAAATATACACCCGTCAGCTTATCGATTTGGTCTTTATTGAAAAAAGCTTTTGGAACAAACCATTTTTTCTTGGTCCAAGCGAGAAATCTATTGATTGCTTCTTCTTTCTCGACAGCAAAAGGAAGTACTTTGTTTGGCAAGAATTCTCCGCTTAAACGTCCCGATAGTACGACGGGATTATGGCAGTAGTAACAATAAGTCGCAGCAGTGGTCGCATCGGTCACAATCTCTGCACCACAGTTGGGACAAAGGAAAAGATCCATCGCTACAGTATTACCTGCAGCTTCGTCCGCTGTATCTGAAAAACCGCCTGCCTCGTCAAACGCTTTGCGCTCGGCTTCACTCATGTCGGTAAGCTGTTCTTGGGCTGTAAAAGTAAAATCTTCTGTAGGCGAAGGTTCTTCTTTGTTCTCTTCGCCAGCCATACGCGCTTCTTTTTGCTTCTGCTCATATTGGCTGACTTCTTCTTCGGTATAGATATTCAGGCAGTATTCGCAATGAAATTTTTGGTCTTTAGGATCAAAAGTCAACGGACCGCCGCAATTAGGACATTTATGTGTCAGAACATCCATCAGCTGCACACCTTTCTCAATAAATTAATCAACGGGGATTCCTTTAAACGGTTTGCCGCAGTTTGGACAGAATTTAGGGATACCGTTGGAAAGATCCACAATTTCGTTACATTCGCTGCAACGCATCTGTAGCTTAGGCTGAGCGTTTTCTACTGGTTTGGCAGCGCCACAGTTGGAACAGAATTTTCCGGAATTTTCTGTCCCACAGACTGGACACGTCCAAGTATCTGCATTCCCTTGTGCGGCTTGTTGATTTTGTTTTTCAGCTTGTTGCTTGATTTGTTCTTGGTTGTTTTGAGCCGCTTGGGAAAGGTAAGAGCCATTTGCATTCATTCCCATACCTACGCCCATAAAGCCAGTCATTGCTCCGGCTTCATTTTTTCCGGCTGCTTCCATTCCACGGGCAATGGAACCTTGCACGTATCCTTCACGCACACTAGGATCACCTAGCATCGCCCCTTCGTTACGCATATTGATTAGTTTCACAGAATCATCTGTGTAAGAAATGCTGGCCACAGCGACAGAGACGATCTCCATCCCTCGCAACTCGCGCCAAGAATCATCCAGTGCAGTATCCATGTATTTGCTTAACTCCAGACTCTTAGATGGTACATAAGAAATCCGTTGTCCATCCGCAGACATCTGATTGATTGCTGATTGCAATGCTGTTAGGAATTCAGCTAAGTATTGCTCGTTGATATCATTGATTTCTACTTGTGTTTTGTTTTTAGGAATTGCGTTTGTATAAAATAAAATCGGGTCAACGACATGAATAGAATAAGTACCATGTGCCCGTAAGAATAATTCTGCGTTATAGAAATTATCAAAGTAGTTCAATGGCGCACTCGTACCGAATTTGATTCCCTTTATTTCTTGGAGGTTGATATAAAAAACTTGTTGTTTCTGCGGTGTAACGCCACCAAATTTAAATCGGTCAAATGTTTCAGCAATTGCTTCTTTCAGTGTTCCGTTGAACATGGAAGGAGCTGCGTCGTTTTTAATGGTGTAATACCCTTCCTCAGCGGTATAATCAATGATTTTTCCACCATCGACTAAAAGCATCATCATGTTTGGATAGACATGGACGACTGTTCCGTCTGTCAAAACATCTTCTGTTCCTTTACGATTGGAGCCACGTTTGTCATCTTTGCGAACTTTGACACCTTTCGTCATAACCGTTGTATCACTCATATTGTCTGGTTCGATGACTTCTAGCCATTGATCTGCCAGACCGCCGCCGACCATACTTGTTGCTGCTTTGATAAGACCCATAAAAAATTCCTCCTCTGATTCAGCTAATGCCAAACAATTATTGTTTATTTATTATACCATAGGAAGAAGTGAAACTTCTCGGACTAGAGACGGAATTGAAATGGAAACTTGCGTATTGATTAAATACCTGAAAAAGCCGAGAAGGATAGTAGTTTTTTTTCCCAATATCACGTATAATAAGAGATAGTGAATTTTTTAAAAAAGGGGGATCCTTATGGCATATCAAGCACTTTATCGAGTCTGGCGTTCGCAGCGTTTCGAAGACATCGTTGGACAAAAAGCTGTGACACAGACACTAAAAAATGCTATTGTTTCCCACAAAACCTCACATGCCTATTTGTTTACAGGACCCAGAGGAACCGGAAAGACAAGTGCAGCAAAGATTTTCGCAAAAGCAATCAACTGTCCGAACAGTAAAGACGGTGAACCATGCAACGAATGCGAAATGTGTCGATCAATCACTGCTGGTACGCAAGAAGATGTGATCGAAATCGATGCTGCCAGCAATAATGGAGTCGAAGAAATCCGATTTATCCGTGATCGGGCAAATTATGCGCCTACAAAGGCAGCGTACAAAGTGTACATTATTGATGAGGTACATATGCTTTCAACAGGAGCTTTCAATGCCTTGTTGAAAACATTGGAAGAGCCAAAAGAAAGTGTCATATTCATCTTAGCAACGACCGAACCTCACAAAATACCAGCTACGATCATTTCACGAACCCAACGATTTGATTTTAAACGGATCAATACGGCAGATATTGTCGAACATCTTGAATTTATCTTAAAAGAATCGACTATCAGCTATGAACCAGCTGCATTGAATGTGATTGCCCGTTCCGCAGAAGGCGGGATGCGGGATGCATTGAGTATTCTCGATCAGGCAATCTCATTTAGTGAAGGAACGATTACTTTAGATGATGCCATGCAAGTAACAGGCAGCTTGACAGACGAAATGATGGACAGCTACTTGAGTGCTTGCGTGAAAAAAGAAGTACCAGAAGCATTGGAAGCGTTGAATCAAATTCTCGCAGCTGGCAAAGAATCACGTCGCTTTCTAGAGGACATGTTACAATACTGCCGTGATCTGCTGATGTATCAGCAAGCGCCCAATCTAGTTGAGGAACAATCAAGTACGATCAGAAGTACATTTACAGAATTGGCACAAACTGTTTCAGCGGATCAGCTATTTTCAATGATAAAGATTTTGAGCGATACACAAAATGAAATCCGATTTACTAATAGTGCCGCTATTTATTTGGAAGTCGCTACAGTCAAACTCGCACAGCTACCGTCTGCTTCTGTTCCTTCAGCAAAAATGGCATCAGCAGATGATCAGATCGTAAAACAGCTGCAACAAGAGATCAAGGAACTGAGAAACGAAATCAAAGAACTTCGCAGTAACACAGGAACTGCAACTACAAAAGTACAGCCAGTACAGCAAACGAATCATAAAAAACAAACAAATACGTATCGTGTACCGACGGAACGAGTATATAAAGTTCTGCGGGAAGCGACAAGACAGCATCTGAACCAAGTAAAAGAAGTATGGGAAGATTTGCTGATGAGCCTCTCTGTCACTCAGCGGGCAATGCTTAAAGCAAGTGAACCAGTTGCAGCTGGCCCTACAGGATTAGTGATTGCATTTGATTATGAGATTGTTTGTCAAAGAGCAGCAAACGACGAAGAACTGCAGCTTTCGGTACACAATAATTTAAGCCGAATGATCAAAGACTATGCGCCTGATCCGGTTTATATCACAAGAGAAAGTTGGCCAGAACTTCGAAAAAATTATTTGACGCAAGCACAAGAAGAGGGAACAGAAAATTCTTTTGCTTCTGAAGAATCAGAAGGAGAAATCGAATTACTCCCTCAAGAACAGGAAGTACCAGAAGAAACACTTGTAGTAAAAGCAGAGGAACTTTTTGGTTCCGAAGCTGTTACAGTAGTAGATGATTAAGAAAAAAGGAGTAGATAATTATGATGCGTGGAATGGGCAATATGCAAGGCATGATGAAACAAGTACAAAAAATGCAAAAAGAAATGGCGGAAGCACAAGACCTGCTAAATAAAACAGAATTTACAGGTAAAGCCACTAATGAATTGGTCAAAGCCGTATTTACAGGTGATCGCCGCATGAAGGATATCCAAATCAATGAAGAAGTCGTTGATCCTGATGATATTGAGATGCTTCAAGATCTTGTCGTAATGGCAGTCAATGACGCAATCACACAAATTGATGTGGAAACTGAGAAAAAATTAGGGAAATACGCAAAAGGGTTACCAGGATTTTAGTTTTAAACTGAAGGAGTAATGAATATGCAATATCCAGAACCAATTGCGAAACTGATCGACAGCTATATGAAACTTCCAGGAATCGGCCAGAAAACAGCGACAAGACTCGCGTTTTATACAATCGATATGAAAGATGAAGTAGTGAATGAATTTGCTAAATCTTTGTTAAGTGTAAAACGAGATTTACACTTTTGCAGTATCTGCGGAAACATCACAGAAGAAGATCCTTGCGAAATATGTAGAAACCCTTCACGTGATCGCAGCATTATCCTAGTGGTCGAAGAGCCGAAAGATGTAATGGCGATGGAAAAAATGCGGGAATATCACGGACTTTATCATGTACTCCATGGTGTGTTATCACCGATGGAAGGGACAGGTCCAGAAGATATCAATATTTCTTCGCTGCTGCAGCGGCTGCATGATGCAGATGTAAAAGAAGTGATCATCGCAACAAATGCGACAACAGAAGGAGAAGCAACAGCAATGTATCTCTCACGTCTAATTAAACCAGCCGGTATCAAAGTAACACGTTTAGCACATGGGTTGTCTGTAGGCTCTGATATCGAGTACGCAGATGAAGTCACGCTATTGAAAGCTGTCGAAGGAAGACGCGAGTTATAAATTTCTAATTAAATGTTTTTTCAGATACAATATAGAAGCAGCATAAGAGATGGGGGCAACAATGTGAACGGACTATTTATTACAATCGAGGGGCCTGATGGTGCAGGAAAAACCAGCATCTTGAATGAACTTTTCCCTCTTTTGAAAGAAGTAGCAAAAACAGAAATCATTCAAACAAGAGAACCGGGAGGCATCCCGATTGCTGAAGAGATTCGAGCGGTGATCCTGGATCCAAAAAATGATCGGATGGATGAACGCACGGAAGCACTACTTTATGCGGCGGCAAGAAGACAGCATCTAGTCGAAAAGGTCTTGCCTGCTCTGGCAAAAGGGAAAATCGTTTTATGCGACAGATTTGTCGACAGTTCTCTTGCTTATCAAGGTGCAGGCCGACGCATCGGCGTTACCGAGATTGCTCGGTTGAATGAGTTTGCTACAGAAGGTACTACGCCAGATTTTACCCTTTATCTTGACGTAGATTCAGACACCGGATTAAGAAGAATCAAGAAAAACAGACAAAACCAAATCGACCGTTTAGATTCGGAAGGTTTGGAATTCCACCAGCGTGTACGACATGCTTACTTAAAGCTGGCAGAAGAGAATCCGGAAAGAATCCACAAAGTTGATGCAAGAAAAAGCTTTGAAGAAGTGCTGCAAACAAGTTATCATACAATTATTGAACAATATCCGCAATTTTTTGAAAACTAGGAAGGTGAACGTTTATGAAAATTATTTTAGCGATTATCCAAGACAAAGACAGCAACCGTTTATCAAATGAATTGATTGATGCAAATATCCGTGCCACAAAATTATCATCGACAGGCGGCTTCCTTAAGGCTGGAAACAGCACGTTTATCGTGGGTATTGAAGATGATCGAGTAGAAGAAGCATTGGAAATCATCAAAAAAACGTGTGAATCAAGAAAACAATTTGTATCTACACCTGTTACATTGGATATCTCGATGGATGGGGGCGTCCCTTATCCAGTAGAAGTAGAAGTAGGCGGTGCAACAGTCTTCGTCTTACCTGTTGAAGGATTCCATCAATTTTAGGAGGAGCTGAGCTATGAATCAAGAAATAAACTTGGCTCAAATGCAACCGATCGTGTATCAGCAGCTTCAACGGAGTTTTGAGCATGGGCGTCTCGCTCATGCTTATCTTTTTGAAGGAGAAAAAGGAACAGGAAAACATGAAGTAGGTGTGTGGCTCGCACAGCACCTGTTCTGTACCCAAATGGAAGACAATCAGCCTTGCGGAAAATGCAACAATTGTCAGCGGATCGAAAAGAAAGAACATCCAGATGTTCTGGTTATCGAACCGGACGGACAAACAATCAAAGTTGACCAGATCAGACGTTTGCAGACGGAATTCAGTCGCAGCGGATATGAATCAAGAAAAAAGGTTTTTTTGATTAAAGAAGCTGAAAAAATGAATAGCAGTGCGGCAAACAGTCTGTTGAAATTTTTGGAAGAACCACCGGGAGATTTTTTAGCGGTATTAGAGACAGATGCAGTAGGAAGGATTCTCCCTACTATTCAATCCCGTTGTCAAGTGCTGCATTTTCAAGAACTTTCAAAAGAAGCATTGATCCATCGATTGCAAGAAGAGCAGATTCCATTAGAAAAATCAAAACTTTTGGCTTTCTTAACAAACAGTTTAGGAAAAGCAGTTGAAATCTCTCAAGATGAATGGTTTAATGATGCTAAGGACTTGATTTATCAATGGTTCGTTTACTTGCAAAAGCAAGACACTCAAGCCTTTATCTATGTCCAAAAAAAATTAGTGAAATCATTTAAAGAAAAAACACAGCAGTTTACAGGATTATCTGTCCTGATGTTTTATTATCAGGAAGCACAGCGTCAAGCAGTAGCGAAAGGCGAATATGGCAAAGTGAAACAGATAAACCAGATAATTGAACGAATATTGATCGCAGAGCAGAAACTACGTAGCAATGTCGGTTTTCAAGCTGTTGCGGAACAGTTCGTTTTGCAGACGATTTTTTAGCTTGCCGCAGAGGACGAGAATCAAGGAGGATGGAAATGGTAGAAGTAGTAGGTGTCCGATATAGAGATGCAGGTCATATCTATTATTTTGCACCAGGAGACTCTGAATATATTTATAATGACAAGGTATTAGTCGAATCTCAGCAATCCTTACATATTGCTACTGTTGTCCTTCCTAAAAAAGAGATTGATCCCAATGACCTTCCTGAAGCTATTCGTCCAATCTTGCATAAAGCATCAAATGCTGAACTAGAAAAAGACAAAAAAAATAAAGAAGATGCGCGTGATGCATTGCAAATCGCAAAAGAAAAAGTGCAGTTGCGTGAGCTGGAAATGAAAATAATCAAAGCTGAATATACATTTGATCGAAACAAACTGATTTTTTCTTTTACGGCGGACGGGCGAATCGACTTTAGAGAATTGGTAAAGGATCTAGCCGCTGTATTTCGTACTCGTATTGAGCTTCGACAAATTGGTGTACGCGATGAAGCGAAGATAATAGGCGGAATTGGTCCATGTGGGCGTCCATTATGCTGTTCTTCTTTTTTAGGCGATTTCGTGCCCGTATCGATCAAAATGGCAAAAGATCAAAGCTTATCTTTGAACCCAACAAAAATTTCCGGTTTATGCGGACGCTTGATGTGCTGTCTACAATATGAGAGCGAAGAATACGAGACAGCAAAAAAAGAACTCCCTGACTTTGGAAAAGTAATTGTTACACCTGATGGTAAAGGGAAAGTCGTAGGGTTGAATCTGCTTAGCCGTATCGTTAGTATTCGGCTGACTGGACGGGAAAATCCTGTCGAATATGAATGGGATGAATTGAAAGAATTTATCCAAGTAGGTGAGATAAATGGATAAGAGATCATTATACGACGGATTGAATCAGTTAGAATCAGAGTTGAGAAATACATTAACAGAACTTGTTGAAATGAAGCATGCTTTGCATGAAATCGTAGAAAAAAATACGACTTTGGAGATGGAAAATCAACGCTTGCGAGAACATCTTCGGGAATTGAACCAAGTTGCACAAGCTCCAGCTGAAAATGTGAAGCAAGAACTTTCCAAGTCTCGTATGAATCTTGAAAAAATTTATGAAGAAGGCTTCCATGTCTGCTACGATTTATATGGATCAAGACGGGACAATGACGAGCCTTGTGCGTTTTGTCTAGAAGTGATCTATCGCGAAAGCGGTCGATGATCAATAACAAGAGGAGACTGGAGCGGAGAAAGACTGCTCCAGTTTTTTTATTAAGGAGATTGTGACAGATGTATAATCAAAAAAGTTTCAAAGGAAATCCAGTATACGGGAATTTATATCTTGTACCGACGCCAATCGGAAATCTAGAAGATATGAGCTACAGAAGTGTTCGTATGCTACAAGAAGCAGACCTTATCGCAAGCGAAGATACGCGTAATACACAAAAATTATTGAATCACTTCGAGATTCATACACCCCAAAAAAGTTTACATGAACATAATTATAAAGAACGTGTCCCTCAATTGATTGCTTTGTTAAAAGAAGGAAAAACGATTGCTCAAGTCAGTGACGCAGGAATGCCTTCCATCAGCGATCCTGGACATGAGCTAGTTTTAGCCTGCATAAAAGAAGGGATTTCTGTGATCTCTATCCCAGGACCTACAGCTGGGATGACGGCTTTGATTGCTTCAGGGCTAGTGCCTCAACCATTTTTATTTTATGGCTTCCTTCCACGCAAGAAAAAAGAACAGAAAGAAACATTGGAAAAGCTAAAAGAACAAACAGCTACGCTGATTTTCTATGAGTCACCTTATCGGATCACAGCTACGTTGACGAATTTCTTAGACATTTTTGGTAATCGCCAAGTCGTTTTGTGTCGAGAATTGACAAAGATCCATGAAGAATACCTTAGAGGAAGTACAGAAGAACTACTTGCATATATCGAAGAACATCCAGTAAAGGGGGAATGTTGTCTGCTTGTAGAAGGAAATTTGTTTGAAACGACAGGGACAGAAGTGGATGAAGAGCAGGGATCCTTAAAAGAACAAGTAGAAGCAAAGATTGCATCAGGCGAAAAGCCAAATGCTGCTATCAAAGCAGTAGCGCTTAAAAATGGACTGAAAAAACAAGAAGTTTACCGTCAATATCACGAATTAGACTGAAATAGTATAAGTAGTATACAATGAAGCGGCAATGTGGAAAACAGCTACTAACTTCTCAAACCTCTTGAACGCGAACGAATGTTCCTGTATAATGGCTAAGAGGTGAGGATGATGGAGCTGCAATTTCCTTTACATAATGATACATCAAGAAAAATCATTCATATCGATATGGATGCTTTTTTCGCTTCTGTTGAAGAACGAGATCATCCTGAGTTTCGTGGGCATCCATTAGTAATTGCTAGACATCCCAGTGACACTGGTGGGCGTGGAGTAGTGACTACGGCAAATTATGAAGCAAGAAAATTCGGAATTCATTCAGCAATGAGTGCACAAAAAGCGTATGAACTTTGCCCGCAAGCCATCTTTAAGCCTGGCGACCATCATAAATACAGCGAGATTTCCAAACAAGTACGGGAAGTATTCTATCATTATACAGACATTGTGGAACCAGTTAGTATCGATGAAGCGTATCTTGATGTGACCGAAAATAAAATCAATTGCAAGTCAGCCATCAAAATCGCCCGAATGATCCAGGCAGATATTTGGGAAAGAGTCCAGCTAACATGTTCTGCGGGAGTAAGTTACAATAAGTTTTTGGCCAAATTAGCATCAGACTATCAAAAACCTAGAGGGATCACAGTAGTTGCACCTCAAGATGCTGTGCCATTTTTAAAAGCTTTGCCAATTGAAAAATTTCATGGAGTAGGGAAGAAAACTGTACCTAGAATGCATGAGTTAGGGATTTATACAGGAAAAGACCTATATGAATGCACAGAAATGATGTTGATTCGAAATTTTGGAAAAATGGGCTATTCTCTTTATCGTAAAGTGAGAGGAATCCATGATTCTCCAGTAAATGTTACAAGAGAGCGAAAATCTGTGGGAAAAGAGCATACGTATGGACAGCCATTGCAAACGGAGGAAGCCGTGCTGGCTCAGTTGCGCCAACTAGCTGAAAAAGTAGAAGAAGCACTGAGAAGAGTCCAAAAACATGGGAAAACAGTGGTTTTGAAGGTCAGGTACACGGATTATTCTACTGTGACCAAAAGAGTGACATTGCCAGAATACATCTATAAAAAAGAAGCGCTCTTTTATCAAGCAAGTCTTATATGGGAGGAAATCTTGGGAGTAGAAAAAGGGATCCGATTGTTAGGAATCACCTTGACGAATCTTGACCCGATGACCTATGAAAATATCGTCCTTCCGTTATGGGGAAATCAAGAAATATAAAAACAGCTTTGAGAGTTGAAAATGGAAATCCGTTTTCTCTCTCAAAGCTGTTTTTATATCAAGTCTTGTTTTTTGATTTGTTCATAGGTTTCTGTTGCATCCGTACATTTTTCCCAAATCATAACTTGGTTGGATTCTAAAGATTTTTGGACATCAATGATTCGCTGGTTGCTGCTTCCGCGAAATTGTAGTTTTAGGTCACGTTTGCTCAATTCAAAGCGTCCGTCAACAAGGATATCGATTTGCGAAAGGAGTTCTAATTTATCTTCTGAATCTTGTAACAATTCATCAAAGGTATAGCCTGTCCATGACCAGATATCTTTTGTCGTACCGAACTCTTTTCGGATACGTCGTACGACTTGCAAACAAACATCTGTATTCAAAAAAGGCTCGCCGCCCAATAAAGTCAGTCCTTGTACGTAATCGTTGCGCAAGTCAGCGATGATTTGTTCTTCTAATTCAGGTGTGAATGGTTTGCCATATCGAAAATTTTGCGCCGCTTTGTTGAAGCAACCTTCGCAGGCGAATAAGCAGCCACTAACGTAAAGACTGTTACGGACACCTTCACCATCGACAAAATTAAACGGTTTGTAGTCAGCAATATAGTTTTGACTGTAGTCTTTTGCTAACCATTCTTTTGGTTTTGGATTTCTCATAAAAAAACTTCTTTCATTTAAGGTTCAAAGATATAGCTATTGAAGATAAAATCTACTCGACCACATAAATAAGAACAAACTGACCTAAATCCATTGTTCAAGAAAGCTTGTTCTTATTTTGATAGAGAGCGTTCAAAGGTACAAAGCATCGAAAGAGAGTGGTGAAAAAAGATTTGTCACAGCGCCTTATTCTGAATAAACGGTGTTCAAAAGCTTGCATCT
>NZ_KV817728.1:0-13240 GCF_001814765.1 Enterococcus sp. HMSC061C05 | reverse complement strand
TTGGCAGGAGAACACCGTTTATTCAAAAAATAGGAGTTGTGACAAGGCGTTTGTCACAGCTCCTATTTGACATAAGCGGCAATTTTCAATTTTACTTATAGATAGTATCAAAAAATGATTTTAGGACATAAAACACTCATCACCATTATTATCGAGAGTCTGATCCTGGTGGCCGAGGTGGCAAGCGGTATGCTTTTCCATGAAATGAGTATTCTGATCGTGGTCATAAACGGCATGTGTCTGCTTACTTATCGCACAAAAAGAAAAATCTTGATACAAATCAATTAACCAAGTTAAAAGAACAAGTAGAATAACAAACAAGGAAGAAATCCAAAGGAGGAATCTGCTATGAGACATGAAGGATTGTGTGTTTCACTCGTTCCATTATTCAATCATCTCGAGATAGAAGATCAGCAAAAAATCCACTCGCTAGTGACACACAGAAAAGTGGAAAAAGGAGAACAGATTCTTGCGCCGAATGGAGAGTCTCAATTAGTGATCGTGGCTTCCGGCAGTATGAAAGTGTATCAATTATCTGCTAGCGGAAAGGAACAGCTTTTACGAGTAGTAGAGCCGGGCGGATATGAGGGAGAGAGCCAGTTGCTAGGCGTTCCAAATGAGTCTTTATTTGGCGAAGCACTAGAAAAAACGGAAATTTGTGTATTGAGACAAAAAGATTTCTCGGAACTTTTACTGCATTATCCCGCCCTTAGTCTGAAACTTTTAGCAATCAACGCTGAGAAATTAACAAAAGTACAGCAGCAGACAACTTTTTTGATGATGGAAAAAGTAGAAGAACGAGTCGCTGTCTATCTGCTTGATTTAGCTAAAGCGACAGGGAAGAATCACTTTTTCCTGCCAATGAAAATGAAAGAACTTGCTGCATTTATCGGTACGACCCCCGAAACTTTATCTAGAAAATTTAAATTATTAGAGGAGAATGGTTATGTAAAAAGAGAGAATCGGGAAGTCTGGATCATTGATAAAGAGCAGTTAGAAGACTTGTAAATACAAAAATGACCTCCAAATGTTGGATTTTTGATCCCAATTTTGAGGCTAGTATGAAATTGAACATGCTCTTTTTTGTTATCCTTCCACTAAATCTCTTCTCCTATAACCGATAGCACCAAGGACGATCAGTGCAAGGCTGATACAGGATAACGTAAGGAATACGGAAAGATCGAAAGAATCGTTTGGCATCCGTGGTACCCAGCTAGGGACCGCTGTTTTGGAGAACCATTCTGGCAAATCCAAAATCCCGCCAAAGTAATTGAGCGCAAAGGAGTAAGCTAAGTAGATATAAGCAAATTTACCCATTCGAGGAAGCCATCCGAATAGAAAGCCACTCATCCCGATAAACACTAAAACAGCAGGCAGAAAGTTGAATCCGGCTTTAAGAAACAGCAATAGATCCATATCTTTCGCATCCTTCATCGATGCCAAAGCAGAAAGTCCTAGCGCACCAGAACTAATCAGAATCGACAATATAGAAAACAGGATCGCTAGTAACAGATTTGTCCAATAAAGTTGGTTCCTAGAAATTTTTGTTGCGAACAGCTGATTCATACGTCCGTGGGTTTCTTCTGTAAATAAACGATTGATGCTAGCAATTGGTAAAATAGCAGCTAGACAAATCAAGACGACCATGATCGTGCTTGTAAAGTTTTTTTCAATTGAGACGCCAGATTGGATAAACATCTGTTTCATTAAGTCGTTACTTTCTAAAAATTGTTGCATATTCCCGTAGATAGAGCCGTATGCCGCCCCCATCAAACCAAAAGTGATGAGCCAACTGATTGTCATTCCTTTATTTAGATAAAATAATAAACCACGCAAGGATAGAAGAGAACGTTTAGCATACGGTTTTCCTTCACGTTCGGGGATATAGCCGGTGTTCAAGTCTCGATGTTCCTCTAAAACAAATGAACTGATTATCAAGATGAGACTGAACAAAAACAAATAAAGCAAAGGAATCCAGTTATTAGTTGTAAATGGATAGGTCAAATAAGACCAGCCTAAAGGATTCCACATCGAAAGGGAGGAAACAGCTACATCTGTTATTGCTCTTAGAAGGTAAAGTCCACCTAAAAACGCTAGAGACAGACCATTCGAACTGGCTGAACTTGGCATCAGTTGTGCAGCAAACAGTGCAACGGCACTCCCCAAAATCCCCGTACTACCTACAGATAGCCCAAAAAGCCAAGCACCTTCTGCAGTGATCGAATCTGCTTGAAAAAAAATCATCGTACAGCTGATCGATATTGCTAAAAGCAAATTGATTAGAATACTTTCAGCGATGACAGCTAAAGAGTTTGCTTGACGTCCGACTCGAAAGGAACGAATAAGTTCAATCAGACCAAGCTCTTCTTTTTTTCTCGTTTGGCTCACTACATGCAAAACCGAGATCACAGCAGCAAACAAACTGCAAAAAAGCAACATTTCATTTGCATACATCGCTCCTAAAGTATACTCAGCAGCATTCGAAGCGGGAGTTGGTCCGACCATTGCTATCATTGCCGGATTTTGCATTGTTTCGTATAATCCAGCTAACCCTTGTCCTGAAGTCAATTCTTCAAACGCAGGGACAAAACCACCAGAAAAAGCAGTGACACCGACTAGCCATATCAGGATCTTTTTCCAGTCACGGCTAAGGTTTTGAGAAAAAAGGGTGGACCAGCGTGAAAATTTATCAGTCATTTCGATTCCTCCTCATCCTTCATAGTGCCTCATGAATAAATCTTCAAGAGTCGGTGGAATAGATTCAAATTTTTTCACACCTAATTTGGAAGCTTCAGCTAAAATCACATCGAAAGCTTCGTTGTCAGCAGCAAATTGAGCAAGGTGGCCTTTTTGCACAAAATCATGGACACCGTTCAATTGTGCTAAGTGGCTGTTATCTGCTTCTGTTTCTATAGTAATGGTCGAGCGGGTCAAATGACGCAATTCATCGAGTGTTCCTTCTTCTACGACTGTTCCCTCGCGGATGATCACGACTTTATCTGCCAGCCGTTCGACTTCACTGAGAATATGAGAAGAAAGCAGGATGGATTTGCCCTGTTCTTTCAGTTTTTCAACTTCTTCTTGAAAAATGGTTTCCATCAAGGGATCTAAACCAGAAGTAGGCTCATCAAATAAATAGAGATCCGAATCAACAGCTAAAGCAGCAATCAAGCCCACTTTTTGACGATTTCCTTTTGAATAGTTTTTTGCTTTTTTCTTAGGATCAAGAGAGAAACGTTGAATCAGTTCGTCCTTTTTTTGAGCGTTCCCTTTTCCATGAAGCTTCATGAAGAGATCGATGATCGCTCCTCCAGTCAAATTTCCCCATAAAGAGATGTCACCTGGAACATAAGAAAGACGTTCATGGATAGATAAACTATCTTCCCATACATCTTGACCAAAAATCGTTGCCGTTCCGCCGTCTTTTTTTATAATCCCTAAAAGTGTCCGAATCGTCGTGGATTTTCCAGAACCATTTGGTCCGATAAATCCAACGACTTCACCTGAATGTACGGTGAAAGAGACGTCTTTTAAAGCTTCGAAACGACCAAAGCTCTTTTTCAAATGTGTGACTTTGACGATTTCTGCCATAAAAACCCCACTCCTTTTTCTATAAATATATACTAAACAAGGTTAAACAGTTTAATAAAATGGCTTTATGCCTTTTTATAAAACTTTTTTTATTATTTTAGTACATAATATTCTTTTTATAAATTTCTGTCAATGAATTCATAAACAAGGAATTGCTGGCTTGATACTTTCTCAATAGATAGTTATAATAAACCTCAGAATAAATTTGAACTATATATATTATAAAAGTTTAAAATTACGGGAGGCTCTACAAATGAACGGTTTTGAAAAGAGAGCACAAGAGAAAAAGAAAGAGATTTTACAAGCAGCTTTTGACTTGATGAACACAGACATAGGAACCGCTGGAGTGACGATGGATAAGGTAGCTGAGAGCGCTCAGGTAAGTAAAGCGACGATTTTTAAATATTTTGGCAGCAAGGAAGGGCTGATTTATGAAGTATTTTTCACATTTATGAATGATTTAGGGCAAGAAGCGAAAGCGTTGATTGCGGAAAATCTTCCATTTGAAGAAACGTTGATTGCCATGAGTGAAAATAAAATCCGCTATCTCAATCGAGTGAACAAACAATTTTATATCGATTTGATGACATACTATACAAAAAAAGAAAAAAAAGAATTTTCTGACGCGATGGATGCGTATACGCAAGAAAGTTTCAGTATCATGCTTGATCTTTTCCATCGAGGGCGTAAAGAGGGAAAAGTGGATTTGAAATATTCGGATGAGTTCTTGATCCTCTATTTTCAAGCAATGGTAGAAGGAATTTCTAAGCCGGAGATATACGCGAAACTGCTTCCGTATACAGCAGAATGGACAGAAGTCCTGATCAAGGGAATCGCGCCGAAGAAGAAATAAAGCATAAAAAAAGCCGAAACTGACGATAAAATGTCAGTTCGGCTTTTTTGGTTTATAAATGACGTAAAATCAAGCGGATTCTCGTGCTTCTTTGTCATAGACATCATGAACGTTGATGAATGAATCAAGAATAGGGTTTTGTCCGTCTAAATCTGATTGGAACCGAATGCCATCGATATTGATTCGAGCATTTCGATAGAAATCCGCACCTAATTGTCCCCAAGCGAGAGTAGAAGCATCTACATTGCAGAAAATATCGAAACCTTGACTCTTTAAGTAAGCAAATTTTTGATTTTCTGCTGAATAAGGCTGCCAGTCGCTAATATCTGCACCAAATGGATAAATCAGGATATTTGTTTTTCCTAGGATAGGTGCAACTTCTTGTTGCCATAATTCATTGTCTTTTTTGACATCCTCTAATGAAGCTTGAGTCATATTCAAGTGTCCCCAGGTATGGGAAGCAAAGCTCCAGCCATCTTTCTTCAACTGATCAGCTACTTTTTTAGCTTCTTCGATCTCTTTTTTTGTTTTCTCGTTATCTCCGTATTGAGACTTGGATGTTCGATAACCTAAAACACCGTTGTAACCTGTCAGGGCCAAGGTGCCTTTTGCGCCTCGATAAGAAAAATCAGGATGTTTCTTGACAAAAGCATCGATCAGAGGAACCATGTCAAAGTCCCCAATTTCTTCCTTATCATTCTCTTTATAAACATTTTTGATTTCATTGTTATTTGATACGACCAATCGGCTAGGAAAACCGGAATTATCCATATATTCATAATAGCTGACATCATCTTGCGAAAGAACTAATGGTTTTTTTCCTTCAGGTAGCGCGAGTCCGTTAAAGGAAAGATTTCCTTGTTCATCTTTTTGGATCAAATCATTCAAATTGACTAAAACAAAATCATTTTGATAAAGTTGTTCGATCGAACGGTTGAACTCTTCAACAGTTACCATATAGTCTTTATATCCTTGCGACTGTTGAGAGTGGAAGGCTTTTTGCGGGTCCACGATCAAGCTGTGAAAAAAGACGTGAGAGATCTGAGTAGGGTCAGACCAGTCAATCAGTTGTTCTTTCTCCTTTTTCAGTGTTTGAAGAAGTTGCTGTGTTTCTGCAGATCCGTTTTCACTGTTTTTCTCCAATAAAGCAATCGCTTGGTCATAATCATAGCTTTGTGCCAGATTTTTTGCTTGAGTAACTAGCTGTTGCTTATCATCCATTGGCTCTTTTGTCTTTTCTGTTATTTTTTTTTCAGGAATGATCGGTTCTTTTTTTGTGTATGCTCGGATGACAAAAAACAGACTTAAAATTAAAATAACGACAGTTAAAGCAGAAGTGGCTCCTAAAATAATTTTTTGCTTTTTTTCCATATACCTCGTCCCTTGCTTTTTCATTTTTTTACTCGTCCCATTGTTCATTGTAACGAAGAAAGAATAAGAGGAAAAGTAAAGTGACTTCTCGATAAATTGCAGAAAAAATACAGAAAAAATAGTTTCTTTTAACAATAGTTAAAAATAAAATGTTCGGGATTAGAGCGGATTCAAAAAAGAAAAAATGAGGAATTTAAAAAAAATATCCTTTTTCTGTTGACAAAGAAAAAGTTGCGCTCTATGATAGACACATATTAATAATAACAAGACGAAGATCGAAACGAAGTAGTTGTTAAAGCCAATGTTTCAGAAAGCTGGTGGTTGCTGCAAACCAGTACATGCTTTAAAGCGAATTACATTTCAGGAGTCTCTGGCAGTGATTGCCACGCGACAGCGTTAAATGTTCGAGAGGTATGTTGGATATCTAGACATACAAATTGGGTGGTACCGCGAGATTTCGTCCCTTGGCTATATGCCAAGGGACTTTTTTTATTTTCCATCCCGAAGAAATACTTAATGACGCATGCTAGCAGGTTCCTGCTTTCATAAAAAACTACACGGAGGTCAGTAAAATGAATATTATTGATGAATTAACTTGGCGCGACGCCATTAATCAGCAAACAAACGAAGAAAGACTTCGCGAGCTCGTTGAAGAAAAGAGCATTTCACTTTATTGCGGCGTTGATCCAACTGGTGATTCGATGCATATCGGACATTTGATCCCATTTATGATGATGAAAAGATTCCAATTGGCAGGCCATCATCCATATATTCTGATTGGCGGCGGAACAGGAACGATCGGCGACCCAAGCGGCCGTAAAACAGAACGTGTGTTGCAAACGATGGAACAAGTGCAACATAACGTGGATGCACTTTCCAATCAAATGAGAAAATTGTTTGGTAAAGACGCAAATATCACATTTGTGAACAACTACGACTGGTTGTCAAAAATCTCTTTACTTGAATTTTTGAGAGACTACGGTAAAAACTTCAACATCAACACGATGTTAGCAAAAGATATCGTTGCCAGCCGTTTGGAAGTAGGGATCTCATTCACAGAATTCACTTACCAAATCCTGCAATCCATCGACTTTTTACATCTGCATAAAACATACGATGTACAACTACAAATCGGTGGAGCAGACCAATGGGGAAATATCACAGCTGGTTTAGACCTAATCCGAAAATTAGAAGGACCAGAAGCAGAAGCGTTCGGTTTGACGATTCCATTGATGTTGAAAGCGGACGGAACGAAATTCGGAAAAACCGCAGGCGGTGCCGTTTGGCTTGATCCTAAGAAAACTTCACCATTTGAATTCTACCAATTCTGGTTGAATCAAGATGATCGTGATGTAGTGAAATACTTGAAATTCTTTACGTTCTTATCTCAAGAAGAAATTGAAGAATTAGCGAAGAAAGTAGAGACAGAACCTGAGAAACGTGAAGCACAACGCCGTTTGGCAGAAGAAGTTACAAGATTTGTGCATAGTGAAGAAGACTTGAAAGAAGCGCAAAAAATAACACAAGCATTGTTCTCTGGAAATATTAAAGAACTAAATGCGGAAGAAATCGCGCAAGGATTCGGTAAAATGCCGAACGTTGAAATTTCAAGCACACCTGAAAATATCGTGGAGCTACTTGTTTCCACAAAAATTGAACCATCTAAACGTCAGGCACGGGAAGATGTTTCAAACGGAGCTATAAGTATTAACGGTGACCGCGTTACCGATTTAAATTTTGTCATAAATCCATCCGATGAATTCGATGGTAAGTTTGTGGTTATTCGAAAAGGTAAGAAAAATTACTTTTTGGCCAAAGTAATTGATTAGAATTTAGTAAGTTTTTGCCTTGAAAAAGGGGAATACTATTACAACATTCCAATTTTGAAACCCATCCTAAAATAGAACGCTGGTTGTCGTTAATACAATCTTTGCGAGGGAGTTTACTTTTGTAAATTCCCTCGTTTTTTTAATTATTTCAAAAGTATGAACAATTCGAATAATTGATACATATTAAAATACGATTAAAAAACGGTCGAAAGCTTAGTTTACAGAATAGGAGAACAGGTGTAATGTAGGGCTCGACAAAATTTAAATATTTTTTTAGGAGGGTTTCACTATGAGTGAATCATTGTCGAAAGATCTAAACCTAAATGCCCTATTCATTGGGGACAAAGCTGAGAACGGCCAAATCTATAAAGCTTTGTTGAATGAATTGGTGGACGAACATTTAGGCTGGCGTCAAAACTACATGCCTCAAGACATGCCTATCATTACGCCAGAAGAAAAAAGCAGTGCTAGTTTTGAACACACTGTGAATAAAACAAAAGATGTTCTATCAGAAATTTCAGCGCGGATGCGTACCCATTCCGTTCCTTGGCATAATGCCGGACGCTACTGGGGTCATATGAACTCTGAAACATTGATGCCATCTTTACTAGCGTATAATTTTGCTATGCTATGGAATGGTAATAACGTTGCTTACGAATCTTCTCCTGCAACAAGCCAAATGGAAGAAGAAGTAGGCATGGAATTTGCAAAATTAATGAGCTATAAAGATGGCTGGGGACACATCGTTGCTGATGGTTCTTTAGCAAACTTAGAAGGACTTTGGTATGCCCGCAACATCAAATCATTGCCACTTGCTATGAAAGAAGTGACACCTGAACTAGTTGCTGGAAAAAGCGATTGGGAATTGATGAACTTGTCAACAGAAGAAATCATGAACTTGTTAGACAGTGTTCCAGAAAAAATCGACGAAATCAAAGCTCACTCAGCACGTAGCGGAAAACATTTAGAAAAATTAGGGAAATGGTTGGTTCCACAAACAAAACACTATTCATGGCTAAAAGCTGCCGACATCATCGGTATTGGTTTAGACCAAGTAATTCCAGTGCCAGTTGACCATAACTACCGCATGGACATCAACGAACTTGAAAAAATCGTTCGTGGTCTAGCAGCTGAAAAAACACCAATCTTAGGTGTAGTCGGTGTTGTAGGATCAACAGAAGAAGGAGCAATCGACGGTATCGATAAAATCGTTGCATTGCGTCGCGTATTAGAAAAAGACGGTATTTACTTCTACTTGCACGTAGATGCTGCTTATGGCGGATATGGCCGTGCGATTTTCTTAGACGAAGACAACAACTTCATTCCATTCGAAGATTTAAAAGACGTTCATTACAAATACAATGTCTTTACAGAAAACAAAGATTATATCTTAGAAGAAGTACACAGTGCATATAAAGCAATCGAAGAAGCAGAATCTGTAACGATCGACCCACATAAAATGGGCTATGTTCCATATTCTGCCGGTGGTATCGTCATCAAAGATATCCGCATGAGAGACGTTATCTCTTACTTCGCAACATATGTATTTGAAAAAGGTGCAGATATCCCAGCATTACTTGGAGCGTATATCTTGGAAGGTTCAAAAGCAGGGGCAACAGCAGCCAGCGTTTGGGCAGCACATCATGTCTTACCTTTGAATGTCACAGGATACGGTAAATTGATGGGTGCATCAATCGAAGGGGCACATCGTTTCTACAACTTCTTGAATGACTTGTCATTCAAAGTAGGTGACAAAGAAATCGAAGTTCATCCATTAACTTATCCAGATTTCAACATGGTAGACTACGTATTCAAAGAAAAAGGCAACGACGATTTAGTTGCGATGAATAAATTGAACCATGACGTATACGATTATTCTTCATACGTGAAAGGAAGCATTTACGGTAATGAATTCTTAACTTCACATACTGACTTTGCTATCCCAGACTATGGCAACAGCCCATTGCAATTCGTGAACCAACTAGGATTCTCAGATGAAGAATGGAACCGTGCCGGAAAAGTAACTGTATTGCGTGCCAGCGTAATGACACCATACATGAACAAAGAAGAACACTTTGAAGAATATGCTGAAAAAATCAAAGCAGCTCTTCAAGAAAAATTGGAAAAAATCTACGCAGACCAATTATTGGCAAGCGAAGCAAAATAAGCAAGGTAATCATGTTAGAAAACAGCTTGAATGCTAACTGTTTCTGACGCATGTTTGGATCGGAAGAGCAAGGGGTGACCTAAGCTCTTCGATCCCTTTGTTTTGAGGTTGTCTTTGAAGAACTCCTTCAAGCAATAGACTCAAAGAATCCCCTCAAATATTCGCTGAATTGTTTCGTTTATTGCTGAAACTACTTCAAAGACACCGTTATTTTATCCAAAAAATCAAGGAGAGTGTCAACGGTGAGTAAATCTGAAGTAAGTAAAATGGGTCTTGGGACCTTTATCGGTCTGACAATGGCACTGTGTGCAACGGTTCGGAGTATTCCTACGTTAGCCGCAGTCGGTTGGACATTGATTTTTTATTCAATTTTTGCAGTTTTGTTTTTTGCCGGTCCGATATCAATGGTTTCCGGTGAGCTTTCAACGATGCTTCCTCAAGAAGGCGGTCCTCAGTTATGGGTAAAAACAGCACTGGGCAGCAAATGGGGATTTGTCGTTGCATGGCTATTATGGGTGCAAATGTTCCCAGGTATGGTAATGGTCGCTTCTACTTTAGGACCATTGTTAGGAAACACATTTGGTAATGTAGAACTTGGCAATAATCATTGGTTCGTTTTAGGTTGTATTTTAGTTATCTACTGGATCATCACGATCTTGAACTTGAAATTCGATATGGCAAAAGTCGGCGGGAACATCGGTGTATGGCTAGGGGTATATATCCCAGTAGTCATCATGTTCGTTTTAGGTGTTTTGGCAGCCTTCAAAGTCGGACTAGTCTCAAACGGCTATCTAGGTGACTTTTCATGGTCAAAAGCTTTCCCTGACCTGGAACATATTGATTCATTGAAATACTTAGCTGGTATCACATTTATTTTTGTTGGGATCGAAATGAGTTCTGTTTACATGCCTCGTTTGAAAGACGCAACAAAAAATTATACAAAAGGCGTATTTATCGCTTTGATCGGATTAGTTTTATTGAATGTCATCAATGCGATGCTTGTTGCCAATGTCGTACCAGATGGAAAAATGGAATTAGCAAATATCACGCAGCCAATCTTGATTGATTGCCAAATCCTAGGCTTACCAGAAGTGATCGGAAATATCTTCAGCTTCATGGTATTTATTGGTGTGCTTTTACAATTATCAGCTTGGGTTACTGGACCATCAAAAACAATCATCCAAGTAGCTCGTGAAGGATTCCTTCCACCAAAATTCGGATTCCATAAAGAAAACAAATACGGCGTATCTAGAAATGTCGTTCTAACACAATCAATCGTTATTTCATTATTTGCTTTGCTTTATGGTGTAATGGATGACGTAAGTGCTGTATTCTTGACACTTACAAATGCTACAACTGTTATTTATTGTATCGTGTACATTTTGATTGCTGTTTCATTGCTTAAAATGCGTAAGAAACATCCAGAATTCGAACGTCCTTACCGAATTGGTAAAAACGGAAACGGCTTAGCTTGGGTAGTCAGCTGCATGCTGATCTTCTCTATCATCGTTGTCGTATTTGCTACATTAGGTACAGCGACATTGAGTGATGCATTATTAGTAGCAGCTATCACAGTGGTCATGTTCGTTATTCCATTGATCATCAATCACTTCAAGAAAGATTCTTGGGGGATTGAGGTAGAAAAAAGTTTAGAAGAAAAATAAAAAAATAAGTCTTTCAGCCGACGATCTGTCGCTGATTTAGTAGGAGGTCCTGCCAAGTGAATAGTTTTTTCATGGCAGGGCCTTTTCATTTGAAATAGGAGATCGACGATGAATAAAAATATTTCTTTAAAAGAAAGTATCGCTGTATTGATCGTGTTGTTGGCACTCCTAGGAGTACTGATCATCGGATTCCAACTCTCGCCACATATCCCGATCCTTGCAGCTTTCATGTGTTTGTTGTTTTATGGCAGATTTAAAAAGTTTTCATGGGATGAGATCCATGACGGGATCATCAAAGGAATCACTCCGGGGATCATTCCGATCCTGATTTTTCTTTTGATTGGCGTCTTGGTTGCCTCTTGGATTCTATCTGGAACCATCCCTACGATCATGGTTTATGGATTCAAGCTTGTCTCTGTACGTTTCTTTTTACCGACAGCATTTCTTGTTTGTGCAATCGTCGGAGTGACAGTCGGCAGTTCATTTACGACGATTTCGACGATTGGGATTGCTTTTTTGGGAATCGGTCATTTGCTTGGATTCAACGATGCAATGACTACAGGTGCGGTCGTTTCTGGTGCATTTTTAGGGAATAACTGCTCGCCTCTATCGGATACGACGAACTTGGCGGCTGGTATCGGCGGAGTCAATCTATTCGAACATATCGCTGGCATGCGTTATACGGATTTTCCGGCATTCGTCCTTTCGTTGCTTTTTTATACGATATTAGGACATAATAGTCATTCAGCCGACCTAGCCAGTATCAATGAAATGATCCAAAATATGAAAGCAAGCTTTTGGATCTCTCCTTGGACATTGATTCCGTTAGTTATTTTATTTGGTGGGGCAATCAAAAAAATCCCAGCTATCCCTACATTATTAGCAGGATCGACAGCCGCCCTCGTTCTTTCCTTTATCCATGAGAAAAGTTTGACGATTGGAAAAGCAGCAGACATCTTGATGAATGGTTATGTCGCGCATACACCTGATCCCAAGCTAGATGAACTGCTTTCTCGAGGCGGGATCATGAGTATGTTGGGCTCAGCCAGTTTGATTTTACTGGCATTGGCATTAGGTGGTTTATTGATCAAATATTTGATTGTTGAGACCATCGTGCAAGAATTAAAAGAAAAGATGGACCGACCTTCTCGTTTAGTCGGGTTTACTGCCTTGAGTTGTATCGGAGTCAATCTGATCGTTGGAGAGCAGTACTTGTCCATCATTCTTCCAGGAGAAACATTCAAACGCTCCTTTGATGAGGTTGGCTTATCAAAAAACTATTTGACACGGACGCTAGCAGATTCAGGAGCAACCGTCAATTCTCTTGTACCGTGGGGAGTTAGCGGCACATTCATTATGGGGACGATGAAAGTTAGCGCGTTGCATTACTTGCCATTCGCTTTTTTCTCGATCCTTGCTCCTGTCTTTACAATAATAGGCGGTTTTTTATTGAATCGCCGACATGTGAAAAATTGAAGAAAAGATCAAAAGGTTGTGACTATTTTTGTCACAGCCTTTTTTGCGAAACTAGCGATTTATACGATTGAAAAACTATCTTTTCTCCAAAAAGAAATAATAGAAATAAAAGCCTTGATAATTGCGATAAAATAAAAATGGATAGATAAAATTCGAGAGAAACATGTATTGACGTGGCAGATGAAAGGGTCAGATTTGTTAGTGTATCAGGAGTGCCGTTAGAAGAACACAAGGAGAGAAAAGATGGAACTATTAGAAAAAGAAAGTATTGATTTTTATTTGGAGCGTG
>NZ_KV817727.1:0-26183 GCF_001814765.1 Enterococcus sp. HMSC061C05 | reverse complement strand
GTCAGCTGATTGAACACCGTTTATTCGGAAAAAGGGATTGTGACAAGACTTTTGTCACAATCCCTTTGGAGATCTGTTTTAATTAAGTGCTCTAGTCACTCTTGCAGTTACTCGTCGCATCTTATACGAGTGCCCTTGGTCATTGCGCAAGGCTGAACGCTGCTTTCACAACCTATTCTTTAAAATTCTTCTCTTGGCGAAAGCGACGAAAATTTATTGTATTCTTTGATAAACAGCAGTTCAACTGTTCCTCGCGCACCGCTTCGGTTCTTCTCGATGATGACTTCGATGACGTTGTCATTTTTTGGCTCATTTCCATCATCGTCATCTCCGCCTTCTCTTTCATAATAATCATCCCGATACAAGAAGGCTACGATGTCCGCATCTTGTTCGATTGATCCGGATTCACGAATATCACTTAGTACTGGACGTTTGTCTTGTCGCTGTTCTACTCCACGAGACAACTGCGAAAGAGCAATGACAGGTACTTTCAGTTCTTTTGCCAGTTTTTTCAGTTGGCGGGAGATATCTGATACTTCTTGTTGACGGTTCTCTTTACCGTTCCCTTCAATTAACTGCAAATAATCGATCAATATCAAGCCCAGGTTGCCTTTTTCTTGCGCTAGTTTCCGACATTTCGCGCGGATCTCAGAGATCTTGATCCCTGGTGTATCGTCGATGAAAATATTTGCTCGAGAAAGACTTCCCATCGCAACGATCAGATTCGACCATTCTTCTTCCGAAAGCTGACCTGTACGCAAATGGCTAGCTTCAATCGAACCTTCTGCACAAAGCATCCGATTTACAAGAGATTCCGCCCCCATTTCCAGACTGAATATCGCAACAGAACGATCTGTTTTGGTTCCTACATTTTGAGCAATATTCAATGCGAACGCTGTTTTACCTACCGCTGGACGGGCAGCCAGAATGATTAGTTCTTCGGGCTGGAAACCTGCTGTCATTTTGTCCAGACCTTGATAGCCAGTTGGTAGGCCTGTGATTTCTTCATTGTTTTGAGCTAGTCGATCGATATTTTCAATCGTTGAGTTCAGTACTTCAGCAATGGATAAAAAGCCGCTTCGATTTCTTTTTTCCGAAACCTCCAAGATACTGCGTTCTGCATCATCTAAGATCGTCTGAACTTCTTCTCCTTGCTCGAATCCTTTTGTAACGATCCCTGTTGCTGTCTGAATCAATGTACGCAATAATGATTTTTCTTCAACGATTTTCGCATAGTAGACGATATTTGCTGCTGTCGGAACTGCTAAAGCCAAATCTGATAGGTAACTTAAACCACCGGCATCTTCTAACAAATTTGCTTGTTCTAGCCGGTCTTTAACAGTAACAACGTCAATCGCTTCATTACGATCGTTCAACTCGATCATTGTCTCAAAAATAATTTGATGGCCGCGACGATAAAAGTCTTTTGGCTCTATGTACTCCATGGCATCAATGATCGTTTCTGCATCAAGAAAAACAGAGCCTAGAACCGCTTGTTCAGCTTCAATATTTTGCGGTGGGATTCGATCCTGCCACACTTCATTCATACGTATCGCTCCTTGTCTTCAATTGCTTCATTTTACAAGAAAATGATGGAAAAGTCATCATTCGCATCGAAAGTATCATAAAAAAATAGCTCTCTTTTATTATACTCGTTTTCTTCATGCTATTTTACTGTTCTCAAAAAAGAAACCGAAATCAATCTGAAATCGATATGCAGCTTGTGCTTTTGTTGCTGCAGCTGCTTTTCTCAGATAAATTTCGGTTTGTCTTTTCTCCTTCTGGTTCTTCTTACCAGCTGAACATCACTATCAAGACTTGTTATTCTTGTACGACATGAACTTTGATCGTAGCCGTCACCTCATGATGCAACTTCACAGGTACGTTTGTGTAGCCTAGTGAACGGATTGGGTTTTCTAGTTCGATTTTTCGTTTATCTAATTTGATTTTGTATTGTTTGTTTAGCCCTTCAGCAATTTGTTTTGAAGGAATCGATCCAAACAAACGGCTGTCTTCCCCTGCTTTTGCTTTTAACTCGACTACCGTATCTTCTTTTTCCAAAAATTCTTTTAATTTTTTAGCTTCTTCCAAGATTTCAGCTTCGTGTTTTTCTTGGGCTTTCTTCTGTCCAGCTAACTGACTGATGCTACTTTTCGTTGCTTCTTTTGCCAAGTTATTTTTGATTAGATAATTTTGTGCATAACCTGCTGGAACTTCCTTGATGTCCCCTTTTTTACCTTTTCCTTTTACGTCTTGTAAAAAAATTACTTTCATTTGGATTACTCCTTATCATATATTTGATTCATATTTTCTTTGATTGCAGCAAAAAGCTTCTGTTTTGTTTCTTCAACTGTCGTATTCTCCAGTTGAGTAGCTGCATTTGTGAAGTGTCCTCCACCACCTAAGGATTCCATGATGATTTGGACATTGATCGTACCGGTACTTCGGGCACTGATCCCAATCAATCCGTCTGTCCGCTTCGTAATGACGAAAGCTGCGTTGATATTGATCATCGAAAGCAGTGTATCTGCTGTTTTTGCCGCTATGACACTATTATACTCTTTTTCATCTGTTCCTGCCGCCACAACAATATCAGAAGTCACATACTCGCTTCCAGCAATCAAATGACTGATTTCCAAGTATGTCGCTAAGTCCGAGCTCAATAAATATTGTACTAAGGATGCGTCTGCTCCACAAGACCTTAAATAGCTGGCAACATCAAAAGTTCGTGCAGTTGTACGAACATTGAAACTATTCGTATCTACAACCATCCCTGCAAGTAATAGTGTGGCCTCAAAACGATCTAAGCGATTCGTTTTGCTGCTTTGGTATTGGATCAGTTCAGAAACTAGCTCTGAAGCGGAAGAGGCTGAAGATTCGATATAAGTCAGCAAAGGCTTGCTTGGAAACTCTTCCCCTCGGCGGTGATGATCAATGATCACGATCTTATCAAATTGCTCATATAGGCTCTGAGAGATCGATAGAGAAGGTTTATGATAATCCACCATCACGAGGAGGTCTTCTTCTTTTTTCAGCTCTATGGCGCGTTCTGGAGAGATCAATTGCATTTCTAATTCTGGATGTTTATGGATTTCTTCGAGACAACGTTCCACATCTGGAATGATTTCGTTCTCGTTGATAACGATATAAGCCTTTTTCTGGTTGAAGCGTGCAAGACAACTGACACCAAAAGCAGAGCCTAAAGCATCCATATCCGGAAATTTGTGTCCCATGATGAACACATCGCCTGTTTCATCAAAAATCCGGCGCAAAGCAGTACTCATCGCTCGAGAACGGACGCGCGTGCGTTTGACGTTCTTAGCTGATTTACCGCCATAATAAACAGGTTTCGCACCTTCTTTTACCTCTTTCACGACAACTTGGTCGCCTCCGCGGACTAGAGCAACATCTAAATTGTTCTGAGCTTCTCCACCGATTTCATCGAGGGATCTTGCGCCATAAGCGATCCCCATACTCAGGGTGATAGGCGAGCTCTGTTTTTCAGCTTCTGCTCGAAAGCGGTCCAACAAATCAAATTTTTTATCCATCATCTTTTTCAAATCGATCATCTGCGCGACGAAGAAAAACCGTTCTGCGTTGATTCTTTTGAAAAAGACATGGTATTCATTCATCCAGTCAGAAACAAGTGTTGTGACGAAAGAGTTCAAATAAGAAATCTCTTTGTCATCCAATTTATCAATAGCATCTGCATAGTTATCAATAGATAAAATACCGATCACTGGCTGACTGTTCGCCTGATGAAGTTTCAATAACTGGTTTTGGGTGATATCATTAAAATAAACGACACCCTTTACTGTATCCATATCAAACTGAAATGTTTTATCTGCTAGATAGACTTGGTTTTTCTTTTTTTCTTTTGCAGTAAAAAAAGTATCTAACAATTCTTCCTCTGTTAATCCACTTTGATCTTTGACTTTCAATGCCAAAGGATTGAGCCATTCGATTTTTTGGCTTGATGGCTGATAAGCAATCACTCCTACAGGCATGACTTCTGAGACATAAGCCAGATTTGTTTCGGCTACGGTCGAAGCCTGCTGGATTTTTTCACGTTTATTTAAAGTAAGCCAGCGTTTCATTTTCAACCAATAGCGAACGCCCCATAAATTCATCAAAAGAATGACCGAAGCGCTAACAAAACGAAATGGTAAAATTAAGACTACCAATACTTCGATTAGTATAAACAGGATAAGGAAGAGAGGTTTTGGGGATAAATGATTGTTTTTATTTTCCATAATTTTCCTCCCATATATGACTAACTTGATTTTACCATAACTTTCGTCATTCAAGCGACTAAACGAATATCGGTTATTTTTACAGAAAAAAAGAATTGAATAGCTGATCAAAAGGATCAGTCATTCAATTCCTCGGATTTATTAGTCTTCGCTAACGAAAGGTAGCAAGCCCATGATACGTGCGCGTTTGATTGCAACAGTAATTTTACGTTGGTTTTTAGCGCCTGTACCAGTTACACGACGTGGCAAGATTTTACCGCGTTCTGAAATAAATCTTTTTAGTAATTCGATATCTTTATAATCGATATATTCAATATGGTTAGCAGCAATGTAGTCTACTTTACGACGTTTACGTCCGCCTCTTCTTTGTTGTGCCATTCTATTTCCCTCCTATCAAATTCGTTTAGAATGGTAAATCATCATCTGAAATGTCGATCGTTGAACTTGAGCCGAATGGGTCAGAAGTATCACGGTCGAAATCAGGCATACCGTTGGATGATTGAGATGTTTGATTAGAGTTATTGTTTCCGCCAAATCCGCCAGCTGATTGACCAGAACTTTGGAATCCGCCGCTTTGTTGGCGATTTTCAGATGCAGAACGACTTTCCAGCAATTGGAAGTTGTCAGCTACTACTTCTGTTACGTATACACGTTGTCCTTGCTGATTATCATAAGAACGAGTTTGGATACGTCCAGTAACACCTAAAAGTGTTCCTTTACGAGCATAGTTTGCTAAAGTTTCTGCTGATTTGCGCCAAATCACACAGTTGATAAAATCAGCCTCGCGATTGCCGCTTTGGTTTGTAAAATTACGATTCACAGCCAAAGTAAATGTTGCGACTGCCGTACCACTTGCTGTGTAACGCAAATCTGGATCTTTCGTCAGACGTCCAACTAATACAACATTATTAATCAAAATAGTCATCTCCTCTCATCGTTTTTCTATTGTTTCACATGAAACAACAATTAAGCTTCTTCTTTAACAATCATGTGACGAATGATATCGTCGTTGATTTTAGCAAGACGGTCAAATTCACTGACAGCATTTGCTGATGATGGAGAAGATACTTTAACGATGTGATAGATACCTTCACGGTAACCGTTCATTTCATAAGCGAAACGGCGTTTTTCCCAATCTTTTGATTCGATAACTTCTGCTCCGTTATCTTTCAAGATTGCATCGAAACGTTCGATTAAAGCAGTTTTTGCTTCTTCATCAATGTTTGGACGAATAATGTACATGATTTCATATTTCGTGTTTTCCATTGATATTCACCTCCCTGTGGACTTTCGGCTCTTAGGTTCCTAAGAGCAAGGAGAGTTATCTAATTAATTAGACTACTCACAAGCTTTGATTATACACTCTATTTTGGTCAAAAGCAATACAGAATAAACAGTTTCAAATATTTTAAGAGAAATTCAATTAATCAAAAAAGCTAGCAGGAATAACCAGATTTTTTAATCGGTCATTCTTGCTAGCTTACACACTTAGTCTTGATGGTTATTCTTCTGTTGCTTGCTCTTCAACTGTTTGTTCTACCGCTTCTGGCTCGACTGCTGCCATTGTGACGACTTTCGTATCAGCTTCCATCTTCATCAAACGTACACCCAATGTTGAACGTCCAGTTTGAGAAACAGTCGATACGTTGAAACGGATAATCACACCTTTATCTGTAATCAGCATGATGTCTTCATTTCCAGAAACAGTGGTCAATCCGGCTAGTGGACCATTTTTTTCAGTGATATTCGCCGTTTTGATTCCTTTACCTCCGCGGCCTTTCACTGGATATTCCGATACTTTGGTCCGTTTTCCGTAACCTTTTTCTGTAATCACTAGTACTTCTTGGTCTTCCTTCATCAAGGCTGCCCCAACGACGTAATCTTCCTCACGCAGACGTATCCCTCTGACGCCGGAAGCTGTACGTCCCATATCGCGGACTGCTTCTTCTTTGAAGGTCACAGAGTAGCCGTTATGTGTGCCAATGATGATATTTGACTGTCCGTCTGTCAATAGAACATTGACTAATTCGTCATCTTCTTTCAAACCAATTGCAATCAGGCCATTGCTTCGAATGTTAGCGAAAGCAGTGACAGACGTACGTTTAACTGTACCTTGACGCGTCGTAAAGAAGAGATAGTGGCCTTCTTCTGCTTCTCCCGTCACCGCAATAATTGCTTGGATGCTTTCACTCGAGTCAATACCCAGCAAATTGATGATTGGGATTCCTTTGGCTGTACGCCCGTATTCTGGAATTTCGTATCCTTTTGCCCGATACACTTTTCCGTTATTCGTAAAGAATAACAATGTATCATGGGTAGAACAAGAAACTAGATTCTTGACGAAGTCGTCATTGTGGATACCCATTCCTTGGACACCACGCCCGCCTCTTCGTTGAGCTCTGAATTCATTATTTGCCAAACGTTTGATATAACCATTGTTTGTCAATGTAATAACGATTTCTTCTTCTTCAATCAAATCTTCATCTTCTAGACTTAAGACCTCACCGACTAGTAATTCTGTGCGTCGTTTATCACCAAATCGTTGATTCAAGTCTGCTAATTCATTCTTGATGATTTCTGTGACACGTTCGGGTCTTGCCAGAATGTCAGTCAAATCTTCAATCAGTTTCAATAGTTCTTGGTATTCATTTTCGATTTTTTCCCGTTCCAAACCGGTCAATCGACGCAAACGCATATCTAAGATAGCTTGTGATTGGCGATCGGATAAATCGAACCGTTCGATCATTGTTGCTTTTGCTTCGTCATCTGATTTAGACCCGCGGATAATCGCAATGATTTCATCGATATGATCCAAAGCAATACGCAAACCTTCTAAGATGTGTGCTCTTGCTTCTGCTTTTTCTTTTTCAAAGACCGTCCGTCGTGTGATGACTTCGCGTTGATGTTCGATATAGTTTTCAAGGATTTGTTTCAAACTTAAAACTTTCGGCACGCCTTTTTCGATTGCCAACATATTGAATCCGAATGAATTCTGCAAGGATGTCAATTTGTATAAGTTATTCAAAATAACTGATGCGCTGGCGTCACGACGAACGTCAATGACAATTCGCATACCTTCACGGGAAGATTCATCCCGCAAATCCGTAATTCCTTCGATACGCTTGTCTCTGTGCAACTCAGAAATCCGTTCAATCAATTTTGCTTTATTGACCATATAAGGTAATTCCGTCACGAGGATCCGTTCTTTGCCATTTGGCATCTCAGTGATCTCAACTTTTGCACGTACGGTAATAGAACCTTTACCTGTTTCATACGCTCTTCGGATTCCTGATTTTCCCATGACCAAGCCACCTGTTGGAAAATCTGGTCCAGGTAATACTTCCATCAATTCATTGGTCGTCACATCAGGATTATCCATCAGCAAATCGATAGCCGCTACTACCTCAGACAAATTATGAGGTGGGATATTCGTTGCCATACCAACGGCGATCCCCGTCGTTCCGTTCACCAAAAGATTAGGGAAGCGAGCAGGTAATACAACGGGTTCTTTTTCTGTGTCATCATAGTTGCTTTGGAAATCAACAGTATTCTTATTGATATCACGCAGCATTTCTGTAGCGATTTTGCTCATCCGTGCTTCGGTATAACGCATAGCAGCGGCACCGTCACCGTCAACAGAACCAAAGTTTCCATGACCATCCACTAGCATATAACGGTAGCTAAATGGCTGCGCCATCCGTACCATTGACTCATAGATTGCACTATCCCCATGAGGATGGTATTTACCCATGACATCTCCGACGATTCTGGCAGATTTTTTATGGGCTTTATCCGGTGTCACACCTAATTCGTTCATGCCGTATAAAATACGGCGATGAACGGGTTTCAGACCATCTCTGACATCAGGCAGTGCACGTGCGACAATAACACTCATCGCATAATCGATGAAGGAGTCTTTCATTTCGCTGGTTAGATTGACATCATGGATGTTTTCTCTGATTTCTTCACTCATTCTTTTTCCTCCTTCATGATTAAATATCTAAGTTCTTCACGTAATGTGCATTTTCCTCGATGAATGCACGACGAGGTTCTACTCGATCCCCCATCAACATTTCAAATATCTGGTCTGCCGCGATAGCATCATCCACGCTGACGCGGGCCATCATTCGATTACTTGGGTCCATAGTTGTTTCCCATAGTTGATGATCATCCATTTCTCCAAGTCCTTTATACCGCTGAACACTTGGTTTTGGTGAGGCAGGAAGTGAAGCAACGACTTGTTTCAACTCTTCTTCTGCATTCTTTCCTGGTTGTACATACGTGATATTCTTCCCTTGTTTTACCCCGTATAAAGGTGGCTGAGCAATATAGACATAACCAGCTTCAACAATTGGACGCATGTAACGGTAAAAAAGAGTCAGCAACAATGTACGGATATGTGCACCATCGACATCGGCATCAGTCATGATCACTAATTTATGATAACGAGCTTTCGATACATCGAAATCTTCTCCAAACCCTGTACCCATAGCAGTAAATAAAGACCGAATCTCTTCATTTGCCAAGATCTTGTCCATGCTTGCTTTTTCAACATTCAAGATTTTCCCACGAATAGGCAAGATGGCTTGAAATTCTCGATTACGACCTTGCTTAGCTGATCCGCCGGCCGAATCTCCTTCGACGATGAACAATTCGCATTTTTCAGGATCGTTGCTAGAGCAGTCTGCTAATTTTCCTGGCAGATTACTGATCTCTAAAGCACCTTTACGTCTCGTTACTTCACGCGCACGTTTCGCTGCTAGACGAGCTCTGGAAGCTAATAATCCTTTTTCAACGATTTGACGGCCCACACTTGGATTTTCTAGCAAGAATTTCATGAAATGCTCGCTAAATAACCGATCAGTGACTGTCCGTACTTCGGAATTGCCCAATTTTGTTTTTGTTTGTCCTTCGAATTGAGGGTCAGGATGCTTAATAGAAATAACAGCTGTCAATCCTTCTCGCACGTCTTCACCAGTCAAGTTGTCATCATTTTCTTTCATCAGCTTTTGTTTTCGGGCATAATCATTGATCACCCGAGTTAATGCAGTCTTGAATCCTGATTCATGTGTTCCGCCTTCATACGTATGGATATTGTTGGCAAAACTCATGATATTGGAATGGTAGCCGTCTGTATATTGCATAGAGACTTCAACTGCGATATCTTGCTGCTCACCTTCCAAATATACAGGTTCTGGGAAAATCACGGTTTTGTTTGCATTCAAGTATTCGACATAACTTTTGATCCCGCCATCGTAATGGTATTCATTGATGACTGGTTCTTCTTCTCTTTTGTCCTCAATCGAAATACGCATCCCGCGGTTCAAGAAAGCTAGTTCACGGATACGGGTAGCCAATTTTGAAAAATCAAACTCAGTTGTCTCTGTAAAAATTTCAGGATCTGGCGTAAAGTGAACCGTTGTTCCATGGCGATCCGTTTGTTCAATGATCTTTAAGTCGTCCACTACAGCTCCACGACGATACTCTTGATAGTACACATTTCCTTCTTTGTATACTTTGACATCAAGTTGCGTAGAAAGTGCGTTTACGACGGAAGATCCCACTCCATGAAGACCACCGGAAACTTTGTACCCGCCACCGCCGAATTTTCCTCCAGCATGTAAAACAGTAAAGACCGTTTCAACTGCAGGACGTCCGGTTTTTGCTTGGATATCCACTGGTATCCCCCGTCCATCGTCAATAACAGTGATACTGTTGTCTTTTTCTATAATCACATGGATTTTTGTTGCAAAACCTGCTAATACTTCATCGATCGAATTATCGACGATTTCCCAAACAAGGTGATGCAGACCTTCAGAACTAGTCGAACCGATATACATACCAGGTCGTTTACGAACGGCTTCAAGTCCTTCAAGTACTTGAATCTGACTGGCATCATATTCTTTAGCGCGTTCTACTAAACTTCTTTCTTCTGTCATTCAGTTTCTTCTCCTTTTAGTTTCCCTTGTCGAACATAAAAAATCTCAGGTTCAACAGTCATTTTATTTTTTACATGGTCAAGTGTCGTCGTTGTTAAGAACGTTTGAACTTTTCCTTCGATTGTTTCCAGCAGATGGAGCTGACGATTATCATCCAGCTCGCTCATCACATCATCTAATAATAGGATCGGGTATTCCCCTGTCTCTTCTTTGATCAAATCGATTTCTGCTAATTTGACACTTAGAGCAGTCGTTCTTTGCTGTCCTTGCGATCCATAAGTCTGCACGTTTTTCTGATTAATAAAAAAGGAAAGATCGTCACGATGAGGACCAACTGTCGTCGTTCCCCGAAAAAGGTCTTTCTTTTTATTTTGATTCAAAAGTGCGAGAAATTGTTCTTGGATTTGTTCTTGCGTATGTGTTTCTAAAGAATCGACTGCGGTGAGATACTCGATTTCCAGCTGCTCTTTGTGATGTGTGATTTGCTGATGTAAAGAATTAGCCCAAAACTCCAATCGCTTGATAAACTGTGCTCTTGCTTTCAATACTTTGCTGCCAAACGCTGCTAGTTGTTCGGACAAAATATCCAAATAAAGCAAATCAGTTTGTTTTTTTTCATTCAGTTGCTTCAAGTACTGGTTTCTTTGCTTCAAAATCGCTTGGTATTGGACAAGATCATAAAGATAGATTGGATTGATCTGACCTAATTCCATATCTAAAAATTTCCGCCTGATCTGCGGGCTGCCTTTTACTAACGAAAGATCCTCTGGTGCAAATAAAATGACATTCATTTGTCCCACGTAAGTACTTAACTTTTTTTGTTCGATATGGTTGATCTTGGTTTTTCGGCCTTTTTTAGATAATAAGATTTCTAATGGGAGAGTGGATGAACCTTTTGTGATCTCTCCTTGGATCATTGCCTGATCGTCATTCCAACCAATCAATTCCTGCTCACTACTTGTCCGATGGCTTCGCGTCATAGCCAATACATAGATACTTTCCAAAAGATTCGTTTTTCCCTGCGCATTTTCACCTAAAAAAATGACCAGATTCTTGGAAAATTCGATGTTCAGCTCTTCGTAATTTCGATAATTTTTTAAATACAGCTTATTCAGCCTCATTATCGTCGTTTCCTTTTTTTACCATAAAAAAAGTTCCTACTTCTGGAACTTCAACCATCATACCGGGATAAAGCTTGCGTCCACGACGATTTTCCGGCTCGCCATCGACTAACACAGTGTTTTCTGCCAAATACCATTTTGCTTGTCCGCCACTACCGATAACGGTGGCTTCTTTCAGCATTTGACCCAACGTCATGAATTCCGTATTTAGAATGACTTGTTGTTTCAATGTCCATCCCTCATTTTCATTATTAAAAGTATACTCTATTATACCTTTTTTTCCGCAATAAAACAAATTTATCCATATATTTTTCCATATAAGACGATTTAATCTAAAAAAGGTGATTTAAACAAAAATAAACAGAAAGCCTTAAAAGAGATTTTAGGGCCTTCTGTTTAAATTTTATTTTTTCTAATTCTTTTCAATTAAATTTTCAATATCTTTGAAAATCTTTGTTAATTTGTACGTACAGGAGTGATCAATTGGATAAATTGAACGCCATCTTCCGTTGGTTCCAACGTGAATGGTCGAATAGCGGAAATAAATTTTACCTTGATACTCATATCTCCAAATGCACGCAACGCTGCTTTCATATAATCCGGGTTGAAAGAAATCTCCAATGGATCGCCACTGCTTGCTGTATAGCTCAAGCTTTCTTCTACTTTCCCGATTTCTGGAGAATTTCCGTATAAAACAACCCCATCTGGACGGATGGATAAACGAACGATATTGTTGCGGCCTTCATGAGAAAGTAAAGAAGCACGTTCGATTGCCGCTAGAAAACTAGGAACAGAAAATTCGACCTCTGTATTAAAGCTTGATGGGATCAAACGATTGGTATCAGGATAGTTTCCTTCTAACAAGCGGGAATAGAAATACATTGTTTCCGTTTTGAACAAGACTTGGTTTTCCATAATGCTGATTTCGACGATTTCTTCTTCATTTGTCAGTGAGCGAGACAATTCGATCAAACTTTTCCCAGGAATAACAATATCAAAATGATCAGCCGTTTGTTCTACTGGGATCACGCGTTGACTTAGACGGTGAGAGTCAGTAGCTACAGCTAATAAAGAATGATCAGATAAAATAAAATGCACACCCGTCAAGATCGGACGACTCTCATGCTGCGACACAGCAAAAACTGTTTCGTTGATTAGTTTAGTCAATACGTGTACTGGTAATTTCATCTGGTTGTGGCTTTCGACAACAGGAAGATGAGGATAATTATCTGCATCTAATCCATTCACGATAAAATTCGCTTTTCCAGAAGTGATCGCTACTTGTTTATTTTCTAATACTTCTAAAGTAAATGTTTCTTCAGGAAGTCTTCGAATGATTTCGCTAAAGAAACGAGCTTGTAAAACAATTGATCCGGTAGATTCGATTTGCATATTTGCTTTTTCGTTTTCAACAGACAAAAAAGTTTCAATTGATATATCAGCGTTGCTCCCCGTCAAAGTCAAACCTTCTTGTGTCAGTGTGATTTTTACACCTGTCAAAATAGGGATAGTGGTTTTGCTTGAAATAGCTCGTTGAACAGTTTGCAATTCCTGCATAAAGCTAGCTCGGTTTAAAGTAACTTTCATGATGTATCTCCTTTGAATGTTTGTTTATTTATTATTAGTTAAAAAGAATAATAAAAGTAATAGGGCATGTTGATTCTGTGGAAAACTCAAAAAACGCAAGAGAGAAACGAAAAAACAGCTGTGGAAAAAGTGTGCATAACTTTTGCTTGTTTTTTTCTTTTATCCACATGCTATTTTCAGTTGGTAGAATCGACAAATTAATTTAGTAAAAAGTTTTTGATTTCTGATACTTCATTTTGCATGCTGACACTAGAATCCATCAGCTGCTGGATTTTCTCATGGGCATGGATAACCGTTGTATGATCCTTGCCGCCGAATTCAGCACCAATTTTCGGTAATGAATTATCTGTGAGCTCACGTGCCAAGTACATAGCGATTTGTCTAGGAACAACAATAGATTTGACGCGTTTCTTTCCTTTGAGATCTTTCAATTGGATGTGATAATACTTTGCCACTTCTTCTTGGATCTGCAAAATCGACAATTGAGGATGTCCTTTTCCTGATTTTAACGTTTTCAGCGCATCTGCAGCTAGACTAGTCGAAATATCTTCACTATTCATTGCAGCAAAAGCCTGTACTCGAACAAGTGCCCCTTCTAATTCACGAATATTAGAATCAATTTGACCTGCGATATAGCTCAGCGTGTCATCTGGGATCTCTAGACGTTCAGCTGCTGCTTTTTTACGCAAAATCGCTGTTCTTGTTTCAAGATCTGGTGGCGTAATATCAACAGACAGCCCCCATGCAAAGCGAGAAACAAGGCGTTCTTGTAATTTCGGAATCTCGTTTGGCAACCGATCACTGGTTAGAACGATTTGTTTACCTTCATTGTACAAGGCATTGAAAGTATGGAAAAACTCCTCTTGCGTAGCTTCTTTTTCTGCGAAAAATTGAATATCATCTACTAATAGTAAATCAACATTTCGATATTCTTGACGGAATTCTTCTGCTGTTTTGTTTTGGATCGAATTGATGAAATCATTAGCAAAAGTTTCACTGCTTACATATTTTACTTTGGCATTAGGCTGACTTTGCAGCATTTGATGACCGATTGCATGCATCAAGTGAGTCTTACCAAGTCCTACGCCTCCATAAAAGAAGAGCGGGTTATAAATAGAACCTGGATCTTCTGCTACAACGAGCGCTGCTGCATGAGCCATCTGGTTTCCTTTACCAATGACAAACGTATCAAAGGTATATTTAGGATTCAGCATGGCTTTTTTTAGCGGGCTAGGTGCCACAACTTTTGGATTTTTTTCTTCTACAATTTCTTCTTGCTCTGCTTCTTCGCCAGTAATAAAGCGAGGGATAATCTCATTTCCTGATAACATATAACCGACTTCAACGATTTTTGTTGCCAGGTTTTTTTCCCAATATTCTTTATGAATCTTGCTAGGAACCTCAACAACGAGCTGGTTTTGATCAAGAGTTCGAGGGTTCGCTGTTTCAATCCATGTATTATAGCTAGCAGGCGATAAATCCTTTTGGTATGTTGCTTTTAATTCATTCCATAAAGCATCGAGGGATACCATATAAGGCCTCCTCCTTCATTAAAAAGTGAATAACTAGTACTAATTTAGCATTTTTTTCAATAGTTTTCCACAGAAACCGAAGAAAAAAATTTTTTAATTACAATTATCCACATAATCGACAAATAAAAAAAAGAGAAAAACACAGCTGTCAAAAAAAGTTTTCCACACCACTAATGCACAGGTGGACAACTTGTAAAAATCACTAGATTTCCTCCTATGCCTGTGGATAACAAATATATATTTATCAATAGTTTAGGGACGAAATACACAGGAAAATGCCTGTCTGTGGATTACTTTTTTTACACGTGTGTTTTCTGTGTAAAAGTGCCTCGTTATTATTTGTGGATAATTCCTGTGTATAACTTTTTCCACATGGGATTCCCATAGAAAAAAATAATCTTGTGGATAAGTTTTGACAATCGATCTTCTATTTTATATTGACAAAATCACTACTTTGTCGTTATACTATCAAAGTATGTCTGTGTTTATAAAATAGATAAGAACATTTTGGAGGTGGAATATATGAAAAGAACATACCAACCAAATAAACGTAAACGTCAAAAAGTTCACGGATTCCGTAAACGTATGAGTACTAAAAATGGACGTCGTGTGTTAGCTAGCCGTCGTCGTAAAGGAAGAAAAGTTCTTTCAGCTTAGGCCACTGGGGTTTCAGTGGTTTTTTTTATACTCTTTTTTAGGGAAATGATGAAAGGACAATCGTAATTATGGTATGATTATGAGCGTAAGTGAGAGATAGAAAAGGAAAGAAAACTAATGAGAAAAGCGTATCGAGTAAAAAAAGAACGAGAGTTTCAAGCCGTGTTTCATACGGGAGATTCTTTTGCTAACCGCAAATTCGTCGTTTACCGTTTGAAAAAACCGGGACAGCCTCATTTTCGAGTTGGTTTATCTGTAGGAAAAAAGGTCGGAAACGCGGTAAGCCGCAATGAAGTCAAACGAAAAATCCGAGCAGCAGTTTATTCTATAAAAGAAGAGATTGATCCGGAGTTGGATTTTATTGTGATTGCTAGACCAAGTGTGAAGGGGTTGACTTATGATGAGGTTCGCTCCAATTTAGTCCACGTCTTAAAACTTGCAAAAATAATCGACAGAGAGGAAAAGAGTAAGTGAAGAAATACAAACGTTTACTTTTGATGGCCGGTATCGTTAGTTTGGTCATCGTCTTATCCGGTTGCGGAACTGGGGAAGTCAGCGCACAAAGTACAGGAATTTGGGATCGTTATATTGTTTATTACTTTGCTGAGGCGATCAAGGCGTTGTCATTTGGTAATGCAGGGATAGGGATCATTTTATTTACATTGATCATCCGTGTGATCTTGTTGCCGCTGATGCATTTCCAAACAAAGAGCATGCGCAAGACACAAGAATTACAACCGAAATTAAAAGCACTGCAGCAACAATATAGTTCAAGAGACCCAGAAACACAAAGTAAATTAAGAGAAGAGCAACAGCGTTTATATGCGGAAAATGGAGTCAATCCATATGCTGGTTGTCTTCCTTTATTGGTACAAATGCCAATCTTGATGGCGTTATGGCAATCTATTTCCCGTGTACCTGAGTTGAAACAAGGCCATTTCTTATGGTTGAACTTAGGGAACGCGGATCCAACATTTATCTTGCCGATTCTAGCAGCAATCTTTACTTTTGCAAGTACGTATTTATCTAGCATGAGTCAGATTGAATCGAATGCATCAATGAAGATCATGAATTTCGTGATGCCTGTAATGATTTTAGTGATGGGTGTCAATTTAGCCAGCGGTCTTTCATTATACTGGGTGGTTTCCAATGCCTTCCAAGTTGTACAAACGCTGCTGATCAACAATCCTTTCAAAATTCGAAAAGAACGGGAAGAAGAAGCACGTAAAATCCGCGAAAGAGAGCGTGCGTTGAAGAAAGCAATGAATCCTAAGAAAAAACGGAAATAATAGGGGAGGGAATGCTAATGCCGATTTATGAAGCTGCAACAATAGATGAAGCTGTTCAACTAGGTCTAGCTGATTTGGGTTTGGCCAAAGACCAAGTTGAAATCGAAATACTGGAAGAAGGAAAAAAAGGTTTCCTAGGAATGGGCCGAAAAAATGCACGGCTTTCGCTCCAGCCAAGTATCAGTGAAAAAATTTCTGAAACAGTAGAACAGACGGTAGAAGAGATTTTAGAAGAAGAACCAACAGCTGAGATCGAGGTAGTCAACGAAACGATTCTTGAAGAAAAAACAGAAGAAGTAAGTGAGCTAGGTGATGAAGCAGCTTTAACGGAATTGGCAGTCTATCTTACTGAAATTTCAAAACAGCTTGATGCTCCAGCTCTTGTCAAAATGGAAAGAGAATCCAATAATATGGTCGTTTTCCATTTAGAAACACAAAAGCAAGGGTTACTGATTGGGAAACATGGAAAAACGCTGAATGCATTGCAATATCTGGCACAAGTCTTCATCCATCGTTTAGCAAGAAATAAGCTATCTGTAGTGGTCAATGTAGGCAATTACCGTGAAAAGCGCCAAGAGATCATTCAGCGTTTAGCTGATCGCACGGCTGAAAAAGTAAAACGGACAGGACAGCCTGTTTTCTTAGAACCAATGCCTGCCTTTGAACGTAAACAAATCCATGCTGCATTAAGTAAAGATGAACATGTAAAAACACATTCGGAAGGTGAGGAACCTTATCGTTACTTAGTAGTTGAACCTGCTAAAAAATATTATTGATTCCATTACTTTTTGAATAAATCACGTTGACAAAGTTTTTCAAACCAAGTATATTTTACTAGAAATCATTCTTATCAGAGTATACGATGAAGTAGTCACTAACTTTGATAGAAAAAAGCGGAACGAAACTGTTTTCAGTTTTGCTCCGCTTTTTTTGTACCTGTTTCATTTAACCAATCGTCGTTTGGATAAATTGGATCACTGTTCCATAAGCAAAAAGTTCCAGAAAATACTTTCCATCCCGATTTCTTTGCTGATACTCAAAATGACAGTTGATCACCGCATTCGCACCATATTCAAGAACCTTCATCTTTAATTTCCTCTTCGTTGTCAAGAAAAGATCCTCTTTGGGAAAAGCTGGGTCAAACAAATCAGCTTCTAAGCATTCCACAACAAAAACGATATCGCGGACGATATATTTTTGATTGATATTTCCTGTAGATAAAACAACATCGTTGATCCGAGGATCACTTTCTTCTTTCAATGCATCAGAGTTGAACTGGCTCACTCCTTTTCTCCTTTCAAAAGTGTATAGTTTAGATAGCGCTACCACTTAGTGTACCGTTTTTTTTAAGAAAGATAAAGCCTTGTTTATACAGTATTTTCTCTTCGAATAAACCAAAGAACACAAAGAGACATCCAAAGTCAATTAAATGTAAGGTAATGGAATCAGGTGAGGTACAACTTCATATAACTTGTTTTAAACACTTGATTCCTTATAGCAAGTGTGATAACCTATGACCAGAATTTAATCAAGAACAAGCAGTCAAAGTGCGAAGTTCACCGTTTATTATGCATAAAGGGTGGAGTGGGCACTTTTTTTGTGCGCAAAATGAAAAAGGAAGTGAAAAAATGGCTGAAATTACTTTAGAATTTGATACGATTGCGGCAATTTCTACCCCGCCTGGAGAAGGAGCAATCAGTATCGTTCGTCTAAGTGGCGATCAAGCTGTGCAACTAGCAGATAAAGTTTATCATTCTGGGAATAAACGACTATCAGAAGTACCAAGCCATACGATCCATTATGGACACATCGTTGATCCCAAGAGCGATCAGCTAGTCGATGAAGTCATGGTCTCCGTGATGAGAGCACCAAAGACATTTACGCGAGAAGATGTAGTAGAAATCAATTGTCACGGCGGAATCGTCGTAGTCAATCAAATTTTGCAGTTATTGTTAAGAGAAGGGGCAAGATTAGCTGAGCCAGGCGAATTCACAAAACGAGCATTCTTGAATGGTCGTGTTGACCTTTCACAGGCAGAAGCTGTGATGGATTTGATTCGGGCAAAAACAGACAAAGCAATGGGGTTAGCCCTTAATCAGTTAGACGGCAATCTGTCTGCTTTGATCCGCTCATTGAGACAAGAGATTTTAGAGACATTAGCTCAAGTAGAAGTAAATATTGATTATCCGGAATATGACGACGTCGAAGAATTGACTACGAAGTTATTGCTTGAAAAAGCACAGATGATCCAACAAAGAATCCAAGCACTACTTGCTACGTCCAAGCAAGGAAAGGTTCTGCGGGAAGGGTTAAGTACGGCGATCATCGGTCGGCCAAATGTCGGCAAATCAAGCTTGTTAAACCATTTGTTAAGAGAAGAAAAAGCCATCGTTACGGACATTGCAGGAACGACTCGAGATGTAATCGAAGAGTATGTCAATGTTCGAGGCGTACCGCTCAAGCTAATCGATACAGCTGGAATTCGGGAAACAGAAGATGTGGTGGAACGTATCGGGGTCGAAAGAAGCCGTAAAGCATTAGCAGAAGCAGACTTGATCTTACTTGTTCTAAACCAAAGCGAACCACTGACAGCAGAAGATGAACAATTACTGGAAGCGACAAGTGGATTGAAACGGATCATTCTTCTAAATAAAACAGATTTGCCAGCACAGTTGGAACAAGAAAAATTGAACAAATGGATCGAAAATGAACCAGTTTTTTTAATTTCCGTAGCTAAAAACGACGGACTAGATCGTTTGGAATCAGCTATTTCTGATTTATTCTTCAGCGGAGAAACAGGAGAAAGAGACGCTACTTATGTTTCCAATACCCGCCATATCGCATTGTTAGAAAAAGCTTCCCTGTCACTGGAAGAAGTCATTGCAGGTATTGATGCAGGAATGCCTGTGGATCTCGTTCAAATCGATATGACGCGTTGCTGGGACTATCTAGGAGAAGTGGTTGGCGACAGTGTACAAGATGAATTGATCACTCAATTATTCAGTCAATTTTGTTTAGGAAAATAAAAGGAGGAACAAACGATTGAAACATTATGAAGCAGATGCGTATGACGTGATCGTTGTCGGCGCAGGACATGCCGGTTCAGAAGCTGCACTTGCTGCTGCACGTATGGGCTCAAAAACGTTATTACTGACAATAAATTTGGATATGGTAGCATTCATGCCATGTAATCCTTCTGTAGGCGGACCAGCTAAAGGCGTTGTTGTTCGAGAAATCGATGCGCTAGGTGGAGAAATGGGTAAGAATATCGATAAAACCTATATCCAAATGCGTATGTTGAACACAGGAAAAGGTCCAGCTGTCCGAGCATTGCGAGCACAAGCAGACAAACATGCTTATTCAACAGAAATGAAACATACAATCGAAAAAGAACCAAATTTGACGTTAAGACAAGGAATCGTCGAAGAACTGATCGTCGAAGATGGTGTTTGTCATGGTGTAGTGACTTCCACAGGAGCGAGCTATCGGGCAAAAGCAGTTGTTATTACAGCCGGAACAGCACTTCGCGGAGAAATCATTATCGGTGAATTGAAATATTCATCAGGTCCGAATAACTCTCAACCTTCTATTGGACTAGCGAATCATCTAAAAGAACTTGGCTTTGCTATCGAACGGTTCAAAACAGGAACACCGCCTCGAGTAAAATCAAGTACAATCGATTATTCTGTTACAGAAGAACAACCTGGTGACAAAGAGCCGAATCATTTTAGCTTTAGTACACCAGATAGTGCCTATAAACTAGATCAGGAATCTTGCTGGCTGACCTATACAGGTGAGACGACTCACCAAATCATTCGAGACAACTTACATCGTGCCCCAATGTTTACAGGGATCGTTGAAGGGGTAGGCGCTCGCTATTGTCCATCCATCGAAGATAAGATCGTGCGTTTTGCAGACAAACCACGTCACCAACTATTTTTAGAACCAGAAGGCTTGAACACAGAAGAAGTCTATGTTCAAGGGTTATCTACTTCTTTACCAGAAGATGTCCAAGTCGACATGCTTCATTCCATCGCTGGTTTGGAAAAAGTAGAAATGATGCGTACAGGATATGCTATCGAATATGACGTAGTAGAACCACACCAGCTCCGTCCGACATTAGAAACTAAAGTCGTTGAAAATCTTTATACAGCTGGACAAACAAATGGTACAAGCGGGTATGAAGAAGCGGCTGGACAAGGACTGATTGCTGGTATCAATGCAGCTTTGAAAGTTCAAGGAAAAGAGCCTTTAGTGATCAAACGAAGTGATGGTTACATCGGTGTCATGATCGATGATTTGGTGACAAAAGGAACGAACGAGCCTTACCGTTTGCTGACTTCACGTGCTGAATACCGTCTGCTTTTACGTCATGATAATGCAGATTTGCGATTGACAGAAATGGGTCACCGTGTGGGCTTAGTAAAAGAGGACCAATACAAGGCTTATTTGAAGAAAAAAGAAGCAGTTGAACAAGAAATCAAACGTTTGATGAATGTACGGATCAAACCAACAGAAGAAGTTCAAGCCTTTTTAGCGACGATTAATGCGGCACCTCTAAAAGATGGCGTACTAGCAAGCGACTTTTTAAGACGCCCTGAGATTACTTATGCAGATCTTCTACGGTTTATTCCAGAGAATGAAGAATTAACACGAAAAGAAATCGAACAAGTAGAAATCCAAATCAAATATGAAGGCTACATCAAAAAAGCCATGGAAAAAGTAGAAAAACTAAAACGCATGGAAGCGAAAAAGATTCCAGAAAACATCGACTACGCAGCAATCAACGGATTAGCAACAGAAGCAAAACAAAAATTGCAGAAAATCCAACCAGAAACAATTGCCCAAGCTAGCCGGATCAGCGGAGTAAATCCTGCAGATCTAAGCATCTTAATGGTCTATATCGAACAAGGGAAGATTGCGAAAGTCAGTGAACCAGCGTAATACGTAATAATAAATAGAAGAGAGAACCAGTTTTTGCAGAAATTGCTCAAAGCTAGTTCTCTCTTCTATGTGTATTTTATGAGTGCCATAATAGAAAGAAAAAATCTATCGGCGTTTCTTACTTTTCAAATTTTTAAGAATCCATATGGAAGGATTGCATGTCTTGGAATTTTGCGTTAAAGTAGGGAGAGAATCTGTGAAACAATTACTGTTTCACAATGAAAGGAATAATTATGATACCAGAAGAATTTCGCCAATCTTTGGCAGAAAAAGGGATAGAGCTTACCGATCATCAAATGGAACAATTTGCTATCTATTATCGGACATTAGTCGAATGGAACGAAAAAATGAATCTTACAGCCATTACGGATGAAAAAGACGTATACCTGAAGCATTTTTACGATTCGCTTACGTTAGCATTTGAAGTAGACTTTACGCAACCTTTATCTTTATGCGATGTCGGTTCAGGAGCAGGATTTCCTAGCGTACCTTTAAAAATTGCCTTTCCCGAATTGCAGATAACGATTGTTGATTCTCTGAATAAAAGAATAACCTTCCTGTCTGAACTAACTCGATTATTAGGAATCGATGCTTCCTTATATCATGACCGGGCAGAAACATTTGGACAAAATCCTCAATTTCGTGCATCATTTGACCTTGTCACTGCTCGTGCAGTTGCTCGTTTGAATGTGTTAGCAGAATTGTGTTTGCCCTTGGCTAAACAAGAAGGCTATTTTTATGCATTGAAAGCAGCAAAAAGTGAAGAGGAACTGACAGAAGCAAAACAAGCGATTGCTTTATTAGGTGGTAAATTCCTCAAAGAAGAGGCAGTTACCTTGCCGAATGTCTCTGACCAACGGCATATTATCGTCATTCAAAAAAAGAAAATAACCCCAAAGAAATACCCAAGAAAGCCCGGTCTGCCTAATAAGCAGCCAATCAAATAGGAGGAGAAGAGATGGCACAAATAATATCTGTTGCGAACCAAAAAGGTGGCGTCGGCAAAACAACGACGACGGTAAATCTAGGTGCTTGTCTTGCCAGCCTTGGCAAAAAAGTATTGCTAGTGGATATGGATGCACAAGGAAATGCTACCAGTGGTGTCGGGATCAGAAAACCCGATGTGACAAAAGACATCTATGACGTTCTAGTCAATGAATTGCCAATTGATGAGGCGACGTTGATCACTGAACATGAAAATTTGAGTATTGTGCCTGCGACTCTCCAATTAGCAGGAGCAGAGATCGAATTGACATCAATGATGGCAAGAGAATCAAGATTAAAAGGATCTTTAGCAGAAGTCAGCAGCCAGTATGATTATATTTTGATCGACTGTCCGCCTTCTCTTGGCCATTTGACAATCAATTCATTTACAGCAAGTGATTCGATTTTGATACCTGTTCAGTGTGAATATTACGCATTGGAAGGATTAAGCCAATTACTGAATACGGTTCGTTTAGTCCAAAAGCACTTCAATCCAGAATTGGAAATAGAAGGTGTCTTGCTGACCATGTATGATGCACGAACAAATCTGGGAAATGAAGTCGTAGAAGAAGTACGCAAATACTTCCGCGAAAAAGTCTATGAAACGATCATCCCAAGAAATATTCGTTTATCAGAAGCACCTAGTCATGGAAAACCGATCATCGACTACGATCCACGTTCTCGGGGAGCTGAAGTCTACCAAGCATTGGCAAAGGAAGTGGTAAGTCGTGAAGAAAAGTAAAGGATTAGGCCGAGGAATCGATGCATTGTTCCAAGATTTAGAAAACTTAGAGACGGTGGATGTAAAAGATGATACCGTGGTCCAGTTGCCATTGAATGAGCTGCGTCCAAATCCGTATCAGCCTCGTAAGACATTTGAAGAAGTATCTTTGCAAGAACTAGCTAATTCTATTGAACAATCAGGCGTCTTCCAACCAATCATCGTACGCCGTTCTGCAGTAAAAGGATATGAGATCATCGCAGGGGAAAGACGTTTTCGAGCGTCCAAACTAGCTGAAAAAGAAACGATCCCTGCTATCGTCAGAGACTTTGACGAAGAAGCAATGATGCAAGTAGCCGTGTTGGAAAACCTGCAACGGGAAGATCTGAATCCATTAGAAGAAGCAGAAGCGTATGAAATGCTGATGAAAAATCTGAAACTGACACAAGCAGAAGTGGCTAGTCGTTTAGGAAAGAGCAGACCTTATATCGCCAATTATTTGCGCTTGCTTTCTTTACCAGATCTTGTTAAGGAAATGGTGCAAGATCAACGTTTATCTATGGGACAAGCTCGTACGCTGTTAGGCTTGAAAAACAAATCATTGATCTTGAAATTAGCCAATCGTGCAGTAACTGAAAATTTAACTGTCCGCCAACTGGAACAGATCGTTTCTGAATTAAATCAAAACGATGGAAAAGAAAAGAAAAAAATCCCAAGGCTAGCAAAGGAAAAACCCTATTATATCCGAGAAAGCGAAGATCGTTTGATGGATAAATTCGGCACGAGCGTAGCTATCCAAGAAAAAAACGGGAAAGGTAAGATCGAGATCGAATACCTTTCTCAAAAAGATTTGACACGAATTCTTGATATCTTGAATATTCAATTTGATGAAGAATAAACAAAAAGGAGGCTATTTTTATGTACGACTTGCACGATATCGTTGAAATGAAAAAACCTCACGCTTGCCAGACGAACCGCTGGGAAGTCATTCGAATGGGCGCAGATATCAAAATCAGATGTATGAATTGCGGACATATCGTCATGATGACCCGTCGAGATTTTGAAAAAAAATTAAAAAAAGTAATTGAAAAAAATGCAGAGAAAGAGTGAATAAATTTATGGCATTGACTGCTGGAATTGTTGGGTTGCCCAACGTAGGAAAATCAACTTTGTTTAATGCGATCACAAAAGCAGGAGCAGAAGCAGCAAACTATCCCTTTGCAACGATCGACCCCAACGTAGGGATGGTAGAAGTACCTGACTGGCGTTTGCAACGCTTAACAGAACTTGTACATCCGAAAAAAACTGTTCCGACGACTTTTGAATTTACAGATATTGCTGGGATCGTAAAAGGCGCTAGTAAAGGAGAAGGTTTGGGGAATCAATTCTTAAGCCATATCCGCCAAGTAGATGCTATTTGTCACGTTGTCCGCTGTTTTGATGATGATAATATCACTCACGTAGAAGGACGCGTCGATCCACTAGAAGATATTGATACAATCAACTTGGAACTAGTGTTAGCAGACTTGGAATCGATCAACAAACGCTATACTCGTGTAGCAAAAGTTGCTAAAACCAAAGATAAAGATGCAGTGGCAGAGCTAGCTGTATTGGACAAAATCAAACCTGTACTGGAAGAAGGAAAATCTGCTCGAACGATCGAATTCACAGAAGAAGAACAAAAAATCGTTAAATCACTATTCTTATTGACGACAAAACCAATTCTTTACGTAGCAAATGTGTCAGAAGATGATGTGGCAGATGCAGATGCGAATCATTATGTACAAGAAGTACGCAACTTTGCGGCAGAAGAAAATGCAGAAGTGATCGTGGTCAGTGCTCGTGCAGAAGAAGAAATCGCAGAATTAGATGAAGAAGACAAAGCAGAATTTCTAGAAGCTTTAGGAATCGAAGAATCAGGTTTGGATCAGTTGATCCGTGCCGCCTACGATTTGTTAGGCTTAGCTACTTACTTTACTGCTGGGGAACAAGAAGTACGTGCTTGGACATTCAAAAAAGGAATCAAAGCGCCACAAGCAGCAGGAATCATCCATTCAGATTTCGAACGCGGATTTATCCGTGCGGAAACTGTCTCTTTTGAAGACTTGGATCATTATGGAAACATGCATGCAGCAAAAGAAGCTGGGCGTGTTCGATTAGAAGGAAAAGATTATGTCGTACAAGACGGCGACGTAATGTTATTCCGCTTTAATGTGTAAAAGGGCTATCAAACTAGCTGTAGAATATGGTAGAATGTCTTTTGTGACGACCGTTGAGAAAAGGAACGGCTAAGGAGGACTATTAGATAATGGAACCAGAACAATTACGAGAAATCGTAAAAGAAAACAATAGTTTAGAAACAAAATTAACCAAAAGAAATCAACAGTACATTTTTGATTTGAAAAAATCTTTAGAAGCAGCGAATTTGTCTGAAGAAGAAAAAGTAAAAGCCCTTCATGACATTCTGCCTACTTTAGTTGCAGAACAAAAAGGCGGAAAAACAGCTCGCCAATTGTTCGGGACAGTCTCTGAAAGAACGGAAGCAATCATCAATAAACCAGCAGAAATACAAAATACATCGACCCCTTTATTGATGTGGTTGGATAATACATTACTACTGCTTGGTCTATTAAGTATCATGATCGCGATTACCGGATTGTTTTCACGTGGAACAACGCCAGCTTATGGCTTCTCTACACTCGTTCTAGGTTCTGCAATCGGTGGCTGGGTCTTTTATATGATGTACAAGTACATCTATCAGTATGAATACCCAGGAGCAGATCGAAGCAAGAAACCAGGAATGGGTAAAACATTACTTATCCTAGGTGGAACGACACTTCTTTGGGTCGTGCTGTTTTCTGCGACAACGCTATTGCCGCCAGTTATCAATCCAGTATTAGATCCGATAGTAGTTATCATCATCGGAGCAGCTGCTTTAGCCGTCCGTTACTACTTGAAGAAAAAGTATGGGATCATTGGAAGTTTATCCGTTCCAAGAAGATAAACCAGAAAGCAGAGCAGTAGCTTTACTAAATATTGAGAGGTAGTAAAGGACCTCATTCCGTTTATCCATAGTTAAATAATAGTAAGGGGCTGTGACAAAAGTCTTGTCGCAGCTCTTTTTTTCGAATAAACGGTGTTCAAAAGCTTGCATCT
>NZ_KV817726.1:44780-76807 GCF_001814765.1 Enterococcus sp. HMSC061C05 | reverse complement strand
CAGGAGAACACCGTTTATTCGGAAAAAGGGAATGTGACACGATTTTTGTCACATTCCCTTTTTTTCTCAAAATAATGAAACTGGAAAATTTTCAGTAGGTAAGCTAAAATTCATTTAAGAAAAAGAATGGGGGGATAATAGATGCTGGAAGAATATTTTCAGGAAGTCGGGTTGACACTCGTTGAATTACCCATTGAATTTTCAGATGATCGGTTGATTTATCGTGGCTATATCAAAGAATTGCCAATGATCAACGCGGAAGGTGAAACTAGAAAAGCGATGCAGCAAAAAATAGCTGGTATGTATCAGGTGTATCGGGAACAGCTATTGGCAGAATCAGCGGAAGAAGAAAAAGAAAAAACGATGAACTTGTCCATGGATGAGCTGCTTCGTTATTATGATGGCGAAACATTTGACGGATTTTCACTTCTTAACGAAGAGGAAACAGATTTACCAGGCAGCTGGTAGGAGAACACCGTTTATATGGAAAAGGGGATGTGACAAAATCTTTGTCACATCCCCTAAAAAGTTTGGCAGTTTTTTGCCGATGTTCAAGGCACCCTACTTATCGTACGGATATTTTTTAGCGGAAAGTCCGATTCAAGTGGTTTTTATTCAGCTGATATTTATAAGATAAGTGAAAGATCCCAGCAATCAGCAACGTAATCGTATAGGCAATTGAATGATCGAAAAAAGAATAGTAATTGACTCCAGCTAACAGGCATAATGCAACCATATAGCTGATGTGTAAGCGAGCAACCAAACCTTTTGGCCCAATTTTGTCAAAATACTGCGCCCATTTTTCCCGTTGACTCCCTATGCTTCGTTTTTTGAACTGAAAAAAAAGGGATAAAATACCGACTCCTAGAAAAGCAGCGATATTCAGAGAAATAAGGTAAATAAAAAAAATCATTAAAATTTCAAACATATTGACACCTTTCTAATTGGATAGAACCTTTACAGTAAAAAGGCAAAAGGCGTGAATAATGTTTCACACGAAACATTATTCGCGGATTTGTCCATCGCCATAAATGATATATTTTGTGGAAGTTAATTCATTTAACCCCATTGGACCACGGGCATGTAGCTTTTGAGTGGAGATGCCGATCTCTGCACCAAAACCAAATACCGATCCGTCTGTAAAACGAGTGGAGGCATTGACATAGACAGCCGCCGCGTCCACTTCATTCAAGAAACGCTGACTAGCCGAATAGCTATCTGTCACGATTGTTTCTGAATGCTTGGTGTTATGTCGGTTGATATGCGCAATTGCTTCACTTAAAGAATCGACTACTTTGACGGCAAGGATATAATCTAGATATTCAGTATCCCAATCTGCCTCTTCTGCTAAAGCAGCTGTCTCTAGATATTCTAACGCACGAGCATCCGCACGTAAAGAGACGCCGTGTTCTACCAGTTCTTTTTCAATGGCTGGTAAGAAAAAGGGTGCGATCTCAGAATGGATCAGTAATGTTTCTGCCGCGTTGCAGACAGAAGGACGGGAAGCTTTTGCATTGACGATGATTTTCACTGCCATAGACAACTGTGCTTCTTTATCGATGTATACGTGATTATTTCCTGTACCTGTTTCAATGATAGGTACCGTTGCCTGTTCTTTGACTCGTTGGATCAATTTTGCTCCGCCTCGAGGGATCAGCACATCTAAGTATTCTGTCAATCGCATCAACTGTCCTGCAGTTTCGTGAGAAGTATCATCGACAAACTGGATGGCATAAGGAGATTCGCCAGCACTGACCAGTACTTGCTGCAATAGTTGGACCAGTAATTGGTTCGAGAAGAATGCTTCTTTGCCACCGCGAAGGATAACGGCATTCCCTGATTTGAACGCTAGACTGGCTGCATCAGTCGTGACATTTGGACGAGATTCGTAAATGATACCGATCACGCCGAGGGGCACGCGTTTTTTGCCGATTCTCAATCCGTCGGTGTTCGTCCACATCTCATCTACTTTTCCAATAGGATCGTCTAACGAAGCAATCTTTTCGATCTCTGCAGCCATGGCATTGATTCGCTCAGGTGTCAGCTGCAAGCGGTCTTGCATCGTTTCACTGATATTGTTTTCGACTGCTTTTTCTAAGTCTTTCTGATTTGCTTCGATGATCGCCTGTTGATTCTTTTTGATGGTTTTCGCCATCTGAACAAGTAGCTCATTTTTACGGTTTGTAGGCATAAGTGCTAGTTGTTGCGCACTATCTTTTGCCTGTTGCCCTAATTGCATCAAATCAGTCATTTCAAGTCCTCCTTAAATAAAGTACCTACTTCTTTTCCTGCAAGAATATCAAAAATGATTGCCGGATTTTTTCCATTTGCTAGAATCATTGCACTGTTTGCTTCAAATATCCTAGAAGCTGCTTTTAATTTACTTTGCATACCGCCTGTTCCAAAGGCGCTGCCTGCACCACCTGCTTGTGCCAGAATCTTTTCATCGATTTTATCGATATAGCGATACATCTGAGCCTCGGGATTTGTAGTCGGATTATCTGAATAAAAACCGTCGATATCAGAAAGAACGATCAAAAGGTCTGCCGCGACAAGTTTTGCCATGATTGCTGACAGCTGATCATTATCGCCAAATTTTGTCAGATGATCTAATTCATCTACTGCGACAGTATCGTTTTCGTTCACGATAGGAATCGTATCCATGATCAAAAGCTGTTCCAATGTATTCCTCACATTTTTACGACTTTCAGGGTAATCTACCACGTCTCTTGTCACGAGGATTTGTGCTGTCTGCTGATTATATACACTGAATCTTTGATTATAGATATTCATCAATTCGGCTTGACCAACAGCCGCCGCAGCTTGCTGTTCAGGGATCAAAGTCGGACGTTCTGACAAATGTAATTTATGCATACCGACGCCTACAGCTCCCGATGAGACTAGGATCACTTCCTTTCCACGATTTCTAAGATCGGAAAGGACAAAAGCTAACTGATCGATCGCCGCAAGATTGATGTTTCCATTGGGATAGATCAATGTACTTGTTCCTACTTTGACAATAATTCGTTTTGCATTTTTTATTTCTTTACGCATGTGACACCTCAATCAAATATCCACTCATTAATTTCGTTCTATTCTACTTGTTTTGACGAGTAAAGTCATGTAAAAAATAGTTTTTTTGTACAACTTGCAGTTGTTCGGTAAAAGAACGCGTTAATGGTTGACTTTAGGATAGCAGAATTTCTTGAAGAATTTGTAAAGAGAGTCTTTTATAGCCTCGAATATGTTAGAATAGGAGTAGTTTATTTAGGGAGGAAAACCGGTGAGAAAAAGAGGATTTGAAGTTATTTCTAAATATAAAGAGCAAAATATCAATCTACCGCAGCGCGCTACACATCATGCTGCTGGCTATGATTTTGAAGCAGCAGAAGAGGTCGTGATTCCAAGTATCTGGAAAGCAGGCTGGAAAAAAGGATTGGAAACCGTCGCAGATACATTGAAAAAAGACGTATCAGAAAATGAAAAACAGTTGAAACCGATCCTCGTACCTACTGGGATCAAAGCCTACATGGGAGAAGATGAATTTTTGCAGCTTGCTAACCGTTCAAGCAATCCGTTGAAGCGGTTTTTAGTGTTGACGAACGGCGTGGGTGTGATTGATAGCGATTATTACAATAATGAGGCAAATGAAGGCCATATCATGTTCCAATTCACCAACTTTGGTTTCAAGGATGTAGTGATCAAAAAAGGTGAGCGTATCGGTCAAGGAATCTTCTTGCCATTTTTAAAAGCAGATCAAGATCAAACGACTGCTCAACGTCAAGGCGGATTTGGTTCTTCCAGTAAATAAAACGATAAAGAAATTTAAGCTTGATTTAATGTCTCATGGTTAGAATAAAAGGAGGCGGTACAATGGCAAAAAAATCAAAAGTACAATTTGTTTGCCAAAATTGCGGGTATGTGTCGCCTAAGTTCTTGGGACGCTGCCCAAATTGCGGAAAATGGAATACGATGGTCGAAGAAATCGAACAAGATACAACAGACCGCAGAACGCGAACAAGTTTGACAGGAGAAAAAGCGAAACCAACAAAAATCGCAGACGTCGTCCCTAAAAAAGAACCTCGGGTCAAAACGAAATTAGAAGAACTGAACCGTGTGCTAGGTGGAGGTGTGGTACCGGGATCCATGGTCTTGATCGGTGGTGACCCAGGTATTGGTAAATCCACTTTGCTATTACAAGTTTCTCAGCAATTAGCAGCCATAGGCGGGAAAGTCTTGTATGTATCCGGCGAAGAAAGCGCAGAACAGATAAAATTACGCGCGGAGCGCCTCGGAAGTATCAACACAGAATTTTATCTATACGCTGAAACAGATATGAATGAAATCAGTCGTGCCATCGAACATATCTCCCCTGATTATGTTATTATTGATTCCATCCAAACGATGACGCAGCCAGACATCACAAGTGTGGCAGGAAGCGTCAGCCAAGTAAGAGAAACCACTGCAGAATTACTCAAAATCGCTAAAACAAATGGGATTGCCATCTTTATCGTCGGTCATGTTACGAAAGAAGGTTCGATCGCCGGTCCAAGAATGTTAGAGCATATGGTGGATACAGTGTTATATTTTGAAGGTGAACAACATCATAGTTTCCGAATTTTACGAGCGGTAAAAAACCGATTTGGCTCAACGAACGAGATTGGGATTTTTGAAATGCATGAGCATGGATTGGAAGAAGTCGCTAACCCTTCACAGATTTTCTTAGAGGAACGCCTAGACGGTGCGACTGGCTCTGCTATCGTTGTAGCAATGGAAGGAACACGTCCAATTTTGGTAGAGATCCAAGCATTAGTCACACCTACTATGTTCGGAAATGCTAAGCGAACAACAACAGGTCTTGATTTCAATCGTGTATCTCTGATCATGGCAGTGCTGGAAAAAAGAGCTGGACTACTTCTTCAGAATCAAGATGCTTACTTAAAAGCTGCAGGTGGGGTAAAATTAAATGAACCAGCGATTGATTTAGCTATCGCTGTCAGTATTGCTTCAAGCTACAAAGAAAAAGGAACACAGCCGACGGAATGTTTCATCGGTGAAATCGGACTGACTGGAGAAATCAGACGTGTCAGTCATATTGAACAACGGGTCAAAGAAGTCCAAAAACTCGGCTTCACAAAAGTTTACCTGCCTAAAAACAACTTAGGCAATTGGGAAGCGCCAAAAGGAATCGAGATCGTTGGAGTAGCAACTTTGGCTGAAACGTTGAAGCGTGTGTTCCGCTAAATAATAAATGATTGTCGAAACGGAGGAAAAACGATGCAAAAACGTGTCATTACGTTGCTGATGATCATTGTCGGCGCAAGCTTGGGTATTTCATTTTTACCCTCAGCTTGGCAGGCAATCGGTCAACAGTCAAATGGGTGGCTGAATAATACATTTACCAACAGCTTGTTAGGCGCACTTATTTTCTTTTTATTATCTTTGCTGTTGGCCAAACATATCTCAGCTATTATCAAACAAGTAGAACAAAAACTAAGCGAGGTCAGTTTGACTTATCTTCTCTTCGGTGCGATCGGTGCGATCATCGGATTGACTTTAGGCGTTGTGATCTCAACCCCTCTTTACAATATGGAAATTCCATTCGTCAATAGTGTATTGCCGATTTTACTGATGATCATCTTAGGTTATCTGGGATTGAGAATGGGAACGACACGAATCGAAGAATGGAAGAAAGTCTTTGGTTCACGAAGCAAAAAAATCGAGCAAGAAACAGCTAGCCAAGTGGAGAGCCAACTGTTAGAACGAAAATCAGGAGAAAATTTCCATAAATATAAAATCTTGGATACAAGCGTGATCATTGATGGTCGGATTTATGATATTACAAAGACTGGATTCTTAGAAGGAACCTTGATGATCCCTAATTTTGTTCTTTACGAACTACAATACATCGCGGACTCAGGGGATAGTTTGAAACGTGTGCGTGGTCGTCGCGGATTAGATATCCTAAATGCTTTGCAAAAAGAAGAAGGTATATCTGTCGAAATGTACGATGGAGACTTTGAAGATATCAGCGAAGTAGACAGCAAATTGATCAAATTAGCCAAGCTTTTAGACGGTGTCATCGTAACCAATGACTATAACTTGAATAAAGTCTCTGAATTCCAAAATGTACCTGTTCTTAATATCAATGCGTTGGCAAATGCCGTGAAACCAGTCGTCATTCCTGGCGAAACGATGAATGTTCTAGTAGTAAAAGCCGGGACAGAACGCCAGCAAGGGGTAGCCTACCTTGATGACGGCACGATGGTTGTCGTAGAAGATGGACAGCATTACATGAATGAACGTATCGAAGTCGTTGTGACAAGCGCCCTTCAAACAGCTGCTGGACGTATGATCTTTGCTAAACCTGCCCATGCAGGACGAGGGATCGACAATAAAAAAGAGACAGAGAAAAAGACAAAACAATCAAAATAAAAAAGAAATTCAGCCAACTGGTAAGGAAATTCAACCAGTTGGCTTTACTATTTACCTTAGAAAAGGTAAAATTTGTGCTGAGTGGCTTTAAATAAATGATATTTGAGAAGCCGTAACTGACGGAATTTTTACTGTTAGTCAAAGTCTAGTTTGAAAGAAGAGGAAGAAAATGACGAAAGTACGCGTACGCTATGCACCAAGTCCAACTGGGCACCTGCATATTGGAAATGCAAGAACTGCATTGTTCAATTATTTGTTTGCCCGCCACAATGATGGAGACTTTATTATTCGTATTGAGGATACTGACCAAAAACGTAATATCGAAGATGGCGAAAAAAGCCAGTTGGAAAACCTTGCTTGGTTGGGAATGGATTGGGATGAATCTCCTGAAAATCCTGGAGAATACGGCCCTTACCGTCAATCTGAACGTAAAGAAATCTATCAACCGCTGATTGATCAGTTACTTGCTAGCAATCGAGCATACAAATGCTATTGCACAGAAGAAGAATTAGAAGCAGAACGGGAAGCACAACGCGCAAGAGGAGAAATGCCTCATTACGCAGGAACATGTGCGAACTTGACACCTGAAGAACAAGCAGAAAAAGAAGCACAAGGTCTAGAATCTGTTGTACGTTTCCGTGTGCCTCGCAATACAGAATACGCATTTACAGATATGGTAAAAGGCGCTATTTCGTTCGAATCCGATAATATCGGCGGCGACTTTGTCATCCAAAAACGCGATGGTATGCCAACCTATAACTTTGCTGTTGCGGTCGATGACCATTTGATGAAAATCACTCACGTTTTACGTGGAGATGACCATATTGCCAATACACCAAAACAACTGATGATCTATGAAGCATTTGGCTGGACGCCACCAACATTCGGACATATGACGTTGATCATCAACAGTGAAACAGGCAAAAAACTAAGCAAACGTGACGAATCAATCTTACAATTTATCGAACAATATCGCGAATTAGGTTATCTACCAGATGCAATGTTCAACTTTATTGCATTATTGGGCTGGTCACCTGTGGGCGAAGACGAAATCTTCGAACACCAAGAATTGATCAAAATGTTTGATCCAAAACGCCTAAGTAAATCACCCGCAGCTTTCGATGCGAAAAAACTGCAATGGGTAAACAACCATTACATCAAAGCAATGGATCTAGATGCATTTACTGACATGTGTCTGCCTTATCTAATCGCTGATGGACGTGTAGCAGAAAACCCAGATGAAAAGACAATCGAATGGGTGAAGAAGATCGTTAGCCTGTATCAACCTCAAATGAGCTATGCTGCAGAAATCGTTGATCTGTCTACGCTATTTTTCAATGAACATCCTGTATTGAATGAAGCAGCAAAAGAAGTACTTGCTGGTGAAACAGTTCCTACTGTTCTCCATGCATTTAAAGCACAGCTAGAACAAATGGAAGTAGTAGATGCTCCAACTGTAAAAGCTGCCATCAAAGCTGTTCAAAAAGAAACTGGCGTAAAAGGGAAAAATCTTTTCATGCCGATCCGTGTAGCTGTATCAGGACAAATGCATGGCCCAGAATTGCCTGAAACGATCGAATTGCTTGGTCGTGAAAAATCATTAGCACATTTAAATCAAGTACTGAACTAAACACGATGAACAGAAAAAAGTAAGCAGCTGATCATTACAAGAGAGATACCGGGTGGTGCAAGGTATCAATGAATGGTTGCCGAAATGCCTCTGGGAGTGGTCTTGGCGAAAACACAGAAAACAGGAAAAACTGTTTTACAGGAAACGAAGTAGCCAAGAACGTATAACAGGCGTTAGCTGTCAGAGATAATCATTGATTATGAAGAAAAGTGGAACCACGCGGAAAGCGTCTTTTGATAAGGAAACTTATTTAAAAGGCGCTTCTTTTCTTTATAAGAAGCTGTTTTCCTACATAAAATACTTACGAAAGGAGTGGAAAGTCATGAGTTGGTTTGCCCGAGCGATTGATGCAGCAAAGAGAAACGATCCGGCTGCACGTTCGACAGCGGAGATCGTTTTGACCTATCCTGGTTTTCATGCCTTGTTTTGGCATCGTTTCTCTCATTTTTTATATCAGCATCGGCTCTTTTTATTGGCGAAGATCAATGCTCAATTTTGGCGATTCCTGACAGGTGTTGAAATCCATCCAGGAGCAACGATTGGAACAGGTGTGTTCATCGACCATGGAATGGGGATCGTCATTGGCGAAACTGCAGAAATCGAGGATGATGTGATTTTGTTCCATGGCGTAACATTAGGCGGTACGGGAAAAGAAACAGGTAAAAGACATCCAACGGTCAAACAAGGAGCCATGCTCTCTGCGAATGCGCAGATATTAGGACCGGTAACGATCGGAAAAAACGCAAAAATCGGTGCAGGTGCCGTTGTGTTGAAAGATGTTCCAGACGATGCTACAGCGGTAGGAGTACCAGCAAAAGTCGTTCGAATCAAAGGAGAAAAAGTGAGGAGATCAGAATGATAAAAATCTACAATACATTGACCAGAAAAAAAGAAGAATTCATCCCTATACAAAAGGGACATGTCGGTATGTATGTCTGCGGACCGACTGTGTATAATTATATCCATATCGGAAATGCTCGTAGTACCATTGCTTTCGATACGATTCGACGCTATTTTGAATATCGAGGCTATAAAGTCGATTTTGTATCGAATTTCACGGATGTAGACGATAAAATCATCCGTACAGCAAACGAATTAGGCATCACAGCACCAGAAGTCGCTGATCGTTTCATCCGAGCATTTGAAGAAGATACGAAAGCGTTGAATGTCGAGCCTGCTACACTGCATCCAAGAGTCATGGACCATATGCCAGATATTTTAGCATTTATTCAAGTGTTGGTTGAAAAAGGCTATGCTTATGAATCTTCAGGTGATGTGTATTACCGTACCCGTAAATTTGAAAACTATGGGAAATTAAGTGACCAATCCATCGATGAATTGGAAGTCGGCGCAAGTCAGCGTACTGGTGAAGAACAGCAGCAAAAAGAAGACCCATTAGATTTCGCTTTGTGGAAACAAGCAAAACCAGGCGAGATTTCTTGGGATTCGCCATGGGGCAAAGGACGTCCCGGTTGGCACATCGAATGCTCCGTCATGGCAACAAAACATTTAGGCGAAACGATCGATATCCATGGTGGCGGGCAAGATTTGGAGTTTCCTCATCACGAAAATGAAATCGCACAAAGTGAAGCGAAAACAGGGAAAAAATTCGCTAATTACTGGATGCACAATGGCTATGTAACGATTGGCGAAGACGATGAAAAAATGAGTAAATCTCTAGGGAATTTCATCACTGTGCATGAAATGATCCAAAACGTCGATCCACAAGTCTTGCGTTTCTTCATGGCGACCACACAATACCGTCGTCCGATCCGTTACAGTGAAACGACGATGAAAGAAGCAGCCACCAATTTACAACGACTGAAGAATACGTTTGACAATTTGAAATTCCGCCAAGAAACTGCCTCAGAGAATTTGGCAGATGATGCGGATAAAATCGCTTTGTTAGAAAATTTGGAACAGCGATTCATCGAAGAAATGGACGATGATTTTAATGCAGCAAATGGGATCACAGTGGTCTATGAGCTTGCTAAATGGCTGAACACTTATCTAGACCAGCCGGAAGTTTCTGCCGCTGTCTTGGCACAGGGAGAAGCTTTATTCTCGCAATGGCTTTCGATCTTCGGTATTTTATTTACAGCAGAAGAATTATTGGATGAAGAGATTGAACAATTGATCGAAGAACGAAATCAAGCAAGAAGCAATCGTGATTTTGCCCGAAGCGACGAAATCCGTGATTTGTTGAAAGAAAAAGGGATCTTATTAGAAGATACACCCCAAGGAACCCGATGGAGAAGAGAAGCATGAGAGATTACACACAATTGAACGGTTTAGCCTTGGCTTACGTGGGAGATGCGATTTACGAAATCTATGTTCGCGACCACCTGATCGATCAAGGAGAAACAAAACCCAATAAGCTGCATCGTGCGGCAACGAATTATGTTTCTGCGAATGCACAAGCTTTTTTGATTCAGCAAATGCTGGAGGAACATCTTTTGACAGAAGAAGAAGAGCTTTATTATCGCAGAGGAAGAAATGCCAAAAGCCATACGAGTGCAAAAAATGCTGACGTTACGACTTACCGGGTCGCAACAGGGTTCGAAGCACTGATGGGTTATCTGCATTTGACAAAACAAACCGAGCGGATGGAAGAATTGATCCGCTGGTGTATTCAGAAAGTTGGTGAAAAAAATGGGTAAAGAAAGAACAAACAAACATCAATCGAAACGTGGATTTGAAGACAAAAAACAAAATAGATATCCAAATAAAAAGCAAACTGGACGAAATCAGTCAGTTTCTGATCAAAATGAAGAAGCATTAGAAGATAATTTCGTCTTTGGACACCATGCCGCAGTAGAAGCGCTACAACAAGGGCGAGGGAATAAACTCTTTCTTCAAGAAGATTCACGAGGAGAAAAAGTAGAAGAACTGAAAGAAATTGCACGTGAGCAAGCTGTACCGGTCAAATGGGTCCCTAAACAAAAATTAGAAACTTTGAGCGATCATGGCGTGCATCAAGGAGTCGTTCTTGCGATTACACCTTATGAATATTTATCCCTTGACCAACTGATTGAACGAACAAAAGAGAAAAAAGAAGACCCCTTCTTTTTGATTTTGGATAGCATCGAAGATCCACACAATTTTGGGTCGATTTTACGGACAGCAGACGCAAGTGGCGTTGATGGTGTGATCATACCAAAACACCGAGCAGTTGGAATCACGCCTATCGTAACAAAGACTTCCACTGGTGCAGTGGAATATGTGCCTGTTGCACGTGTGACGAATTTGGTACAAGCTGTGCAACAGCTCAAAGAGACAGGATTTTGGGTATTTGGCACAGATATGACCGGCACAAACTTCCAAAAATGGAATGCCAAAGGATCCATTGCTTTAGTCATTGGTAATGAAGGCAAAGGAATGAGTCCAGGATTGAAAAAAGAAATGGATGAATTACTGACGATTCCAATGACTGGGCACGTCCAAAGTTTAAATGCCAGTGTTGCCGCTGGATTGCTGATGTATCAGGCTTTTTCCCAACGTCAGGGGGAGTAGGTCATGAAAAAACAGCTGTTGATTGTAGATGGCTACAATATGATCGGTTCGTGGCCGGAACTGGTCCAGCTTAAAAAGCAGGACAAAATGGCAGATGCAAGAGAAGCTCTTTTGCATCGTTTATCAAATTATGCGAAATATGAAGGACTGGAAGTCATCGTTGTCTTCGATGCTCAATTAGTACCGGGCATCCAGCAAAATTATAAGAAATATCAGTTGGATGTTGTTTTTACGAAAGAAGATGAAACGGCTGACAGTTATATCGAGAGAATCGCTGGGCAGCTGAATGATCGTTTGACACAAGTAACAGTGGCGACAAGCGATCTAGCAGAACAGTGGATGATTTTTTCTCAGGGGGCGTTGCGAACTTCTGCTTACGAGTTATATAAAACGATTAAAAAAACGGAAAAAACAATAGCCCAAGAAAATAAAGATATGCATTTTGTTGATTTCCGACGTAATTCTCCGTGGAATGAAGAGCAGTTAAAAAAATTGTCCCAAAAATTGGACGATTTAATGAGAAAAAATAAATAACATATCGTTCTAATCAGTTCGATGAATCATTGATGATAAGATTCCTCCATAAACGAATTTATGGAGGAATTATTTTATGTCTGAGGAGTTATTGCGCGCTGCACGTAATGGTGACGAAGAAGCATTTGCTGCCCTGTATCAAAAATATTTTCCACTCTTACTACGTTTGAAAAACACTTACTATTTAAGAAATTATGTTACTGAGGATTGGGAACAAGAAGCGAGGATCGCTTTATATCAGGCATTGAGAACTTACGAAAAAAGCAAAGGAGTCAGCTTTGGAAGTTATTATAAAAGTATCATAAGCAATCAAATTTATTCTTTATTGAGAAAACAGAACGCGCTGAAGCGCCGTGACCAAAAAGACGAAGTTTCGATCGACCAAAAAATAGAGACAGAAGGACCAGATTTTTTAGCAGAGATCACCTTGCAGGAACCTTTAGCGATTCAGCATCTTTTATTAAAAGAAGCAATCGAAAATTGCGAGATCCGATTTTCAAAAAAAGAAGCACAAATTTTTCATTATTACATGCAAGGGGTTGATTTTGCGGAGATGGCTGAATGTTTGTCAATGGATCACAAGCAAGTGATGAGTGCATATGGAAGGGTAAAACTCAAAATAAAAAAACACTTAAAATTTTATAATGAGGAATAATTTAGAAAAATCTTAATGAGCTTCTTACTTATTTTTATTGCATTTCTTTTTTTTTTATGGTAAACTTGAAAATTTTAAAAATATGTGGTATAGTTGGTAGTAGAGGTGAACTGTATGCCAACAACTTTAGCTTCAATCAAGAAAGATTTAGAAGGTCGTATCGGCAGCCCAATCATGTTGGTTGCTCAGACAGGAAGAAAGCGTCAAACAGAACGCCGCGGCGTTTTAACAGAAACCTATCCTTCAGTATTCGTTGTTGACTTGGATCCTGAAGAAAATTCTTTTGAACGAGTATCTTACAGCTATTCAGATGTACTTACTCGGACAGTTGAGATCGAATTTTTAACTGAAGCAGTTTAAAAAGCAAACGAGCCTGAGATTCGTAAGGTTCGTTTGCTTTTTTGTGTATGAATCGGTATGCTAATAATAAAAAAGTAGGAGGCGTTTACTTAGTGGAATACCAGGTAAAGAAATTTGAAGAATTGTCGACAGCAGAGTTTTATGCAATCGTCAAAGAACGGATTGCAGTCTTTGTTGTGGAGCAACAGTGCCCTTATCAAGAAGTTGATGATATCGATGGACAAGCTTGGCATACGTATTTCCAAGATACTGATGGGAAGATCCTTGCCTACACGCGGGTATATGAAGAAGCAGAGAGCATCCATTTTGGTCGCGTTCTTGTTCATCAAAATAACCGTAAAGACGGTTTAGGAAGAAAGATTGTCCAAGAAACGATCAACATGATCCAGAAAAAATTTCCAGAAAAACCAATTGTGATCGGTGCACAAGAATATCTACAGGCCTTTTATGAGTCTTTTGGATTCAAGGCAATCTCAGATGTGTATTTGGAAGATGATATTCCGCATATCGACATGAAAAAAGAACAGGTAACAAGTTAAGAATCTAAAAAAAGAAAGCCGACACTGAAAATCGGCTTTCTTTTTTTAGATTCTTCATTATTTAGAAGTATCTGAAAGATTTGTTTGCTCTACCGGATGCGTATTGTCTTCTGCCACTTGTTTGGCAAGAAGATCGCGTATGTCACTAAGATAATCTTCTGCAGTAGGTGTTTCTTCCACTTCTTCTTCTGCTTCTTTGGCGCGTAATTTCTTCGCACGGTTTGCCGCTTTGACAACTAAGAATAAGACAAAACCAGTAATCAGGAATGTAATGATAGCACTAATAACGTTACCAAACGCAAATGTGACACCTTTTGTCGGCGACCAGTCAAGAATTGAAAGTGCTCCTTCTAAATCAGAAGTTCCTGTGATCATAGCGACAATCCAACCAATTAGCGGAGTGATTAATCCTTGTACCACTTGGTTTACGATACTTGTAAACGCACTCCCGATAACAACACCGACAGCAAGATCCAAGACATCTCCACGCATGATGAACTCTCTGAATTCTTTGATCATGAATGACCCTCCCTTCTTTTGTATGTCTTTAGTATATCGAAAAATAAAAAATAAAAAAACGATATACGCTTTTAGCCGTCTGTCCCTTTTGATAAAAAACTTCTATGCTATACTATAAAGTGTAACATCATTTAGAAAAATCGGCGAATTGCCTGAACTTATATATTTCAAGCAGATGCATAAGTAAAAAAGGCCGATTGTCCTACTAAAAGAGTAAGAGGCAATCATCTATGAAAAGGAGCATATAAATATGGTGTATCAATTGGCAGAAGGCGTGAATCTTCATGTCTTACCAACAAAACAATACAAAACGATTCGGATTTTTATCCGTTTTACTGCACGTCTGCAACAAGAAGTCATTACAAAACGTTCACTACTCAGCAGTATGCTGGAAACAAATAGTTTGAATTATCCGGATCAGACAAAGTTAAGTGCGAAACTTGCTGAGCTTTATGGTGCAAGCTTCGGACTATCAGTAAGGAAAAAAGGGAACTTGCATTGGCTAAACGTAGGAATCAGCTTTGTGAACGGCGAATATGTCAATGATCCGAACCTTTTCTCTCAAGCGGTGGATTTTTTAAAAGAGGTTTTATTTTATCCAAATATCAAAAATCAACAATTTGATCAGTTGACGTTTGACTTGGAAAAGAACAATCTGCGTCTCTATTTGGAAAGTTTGAAGGAAGATAAACAAACTTTTGCTTCCTATTCACTGCAAGAACTTTATTTTGAAAACAGCCCGGAACAAAAAATCCCAAGTTTAGGCGTAGTGGAAGAACTAGACAAGATCACTGCTCGTTCACTAGCGGCTTACTATCAAGAAATGATGGCGAACGATCAAATTGACATTTTTGTTGTCGGCGATGTTGATTCGGACAAAGCAGCCGAAGCTGTTGCGCAATTACCATTTGAGCCGCGTGAAACAGCTCATCCAGAATTGTTTTATACCCAGCCTCAAGTGAATATCGTCAAGGAACGACAAGTCCGTGAGCCAATCGTTCAAGCAAAGCTGAATCTAGCTTATCAGACAAATGTGTATTATGATGAGCCAGAACGTTTTGCGCTAATGGTCTTCAACGGTTTATTTGGCGGGTTTCCTCACTCCAAACTGTTCATGAATGTGAGAGAGAAAGAAAGTCTAGCTTATTATGCCTCTAGCAGTGTGGATACATTCCGAGGGTTCATGAGTGTTCAGACTGGTATCGATGAAAAAAACCGAAATCAAGTACTTCGCCTGATTCACGAGCAATTAGAAAGCTTACGAAACGGTGAAATAACAGATTTGGAACTAGCTCAGACAAAAGCGATGCTAAGAAACCAATACCTGCTTTCTCTAGACTCTCCGCAAGCGGCAATCGAAGCTTCTTTTTTAGACAGCTGGCTGCCGAAAACAAAATTATCTGATGAAGAATGGTTGAAACGTATGGAGAGTGTAACGATCAAAGAGATACAACAAGTAGCTGAGCAAATCGAATTGCAAGCAATCTTCTTTTTAGCAGGAGGAAATGCAAATGAATAAAACAGAATATGAGCAAATCAATGAAACGCTTTATCATGAAGTACTGCCAAACGGTTTGACCGTGTATTTGTTACCTAAAAACGACTATCACAAGACATATGGTTTGTTCAGTACGAATTATGGTTCGATCGATAACGAATTTATTCCCTATGGTGAAAAAGAAAAAGTGAAAGTCCCAGATGGCATCGCTCATTTCTTAGAACACAAGCTGTTTGAAAAAGAAGACGGTGATGTCTTTCAATTATTTGGACAGCAAGGTGCTTCCGCTAACGCTTTCACGAGTTTTACGAAAACTAGTTACCTGTTCTCTACGACTGATCAGGTAGAAAAGAATCTGACGACACTGATCGACTTCGTACAAGCACCTTACTTTACAGAAGAAACTGTAAACAAGGAAAAAGGAATCATCGGTCAGGAAATCCAAATGTATGAAGATGACCCTAACTGGCGGATGTTTTTTGGTATACTAAATAACTTGTATCCTACACATCCGTTGCATATTGATATTGCGGGCACGGTTGAAAGTATCGACAAAATCACAGCTCAAGACTTGTATACGTGCTATCGGACGTTTTATCAGCCAAGCAATATGGTTTTATTTGTAGTTGGTAAGATGGAGCCTGAGAAATTGATGAAACTTATTCGGGAAAACCAAGAAGCAAAAAATTTCCCGCCAAAGCAAGAAATTGTACGGTATTTCCCAGAAAACACAAAAGAAATCATCAAACAAAGTGCATTGGAAGCAGCCATCACACGAGATAAATTTGTACTGGGTATTAAAGGATTAGACACATTGCCGCAAGAAGGAACAGAACTACTACGTTATAAAACAGCTATCAATCTGTTGTTTCAAATGATTTTAGGTAATACTTCTCGAAACTATCTAGCTATGTACAATCAAGGAATTATCGATGACAGCTTTGGTTTTGAATTCAGCTTGGATCGTGAATTTCACTTTGCGGACTTCAGCGGAGATACGGATGAACCAGAGAAAGCAGCAAAAAAAGTCAAAGAAATCATTCTTGGATTCGCTGATGATCCTGAAGTGTCAGAAATGAATCTCGATTTGCTGAAGAAGAAAATGCTTGGACAATATTTCCAATCATTGAATTCAATCGAATATATTGCTAATCAATTTACGCAAAGTTTATTTGGTGATCGAACATTATTTGATCTTCCTGAAATCATCGATTCGATCCAAATGAAAGACGTACTGGCAGCTGGAGAAGCATTTATAAGTGAAGAGGCCTTCAGTGAGTTTTATATGAGACCAAAATAAACCAGTATTTTATGGAGAAAAGTCTTAAATTTCGTTTTAGACTTGTAGCAGGAACCTCCTCCAAAACCAGCTTTTATGGTATTCTTAGATGTGTTGGAAATATTAATGAGAAAATAAAACAAATCATGCTCTCTTTTAATCAACTTATATTAAAATAAAATCAAACGAAGTAATCAAAGAGGTTGTGACAGAAGTGGTCAGCTTCAAGAAATAAGAAGGAATTTACGAAAATTGCTTCTCAAATTTTTGTGATATTTCGGCTTATTGCCGAAGAAGCTACTTCTGGAACACCGTGTACCAAGAGGTTGTAAAATCAGCGTTCTGATCTGAGTATTAGAGAAACAAACGTCAAAATAGTTCCTCATATTTTGACGTTTGTTGAGCTAATGCCGAGGGTCAGCTGATTGAACACCGTTTATACGGAAAAAGGAGCTGTGACACGACTTTTGTCACAGCCACCAAACATAACGTCTTTCGTTGCAACAGCAGATGCTTCGGAGAATCAAACAGACTGGAGAAGATGAACGAGTGGCTTTTGAAACCATCGGAGAAAAATTACGGCAAGCACGCCTGAATAAAAAGATATCTTTAGATGAATTACAGCAGATTACAAAAATTCAAAAACGTTATTTGGAAGCAATCGACAATGATGATTTTGATCAATTGCCTGGTAAGTTTTACGTACGGGCGTTTATTAGGCAATACGCTGAAGCTGTAGGAGAAGATGGAGACCATTTAGTCGATGTTTTTGATGGAAAAAGCAAATTGACAGGATCGGTCCCTGAACGTCCGCAGCCTGAAACAGTAAGTACTTCCAGAAAAGCAATACATCAAGAAGAATCGCATCCAAGTCGTTTTTGGACAAGTCTTCCTGTCATTTTATTAGGATTGGTTGCTTTGGCGATCGTCGTTGTCGTAGGCTATATGACTTGGCAAGATCGTCAAGCTGATCCAATAATCGGCGATACAGCTTCTTCGCTCAAAGTAGAAGGATCAGTCGAGGAGTCCTCTTCCTCAGAGAAAAGCACGCAGACCCAAGAGTCTTCTACAGTAGAGTCAACAACAGAATCAAGTGAAGAAAAGAAAATGGCAATAGCTGCAGGAGAGGATTCCGGTAGTGCCATCGCAGTAAATATTACAGATGCTACCAAGCCTGTCACTCTTGAGTTTACCGCTGTCAATCGTGTGTGGATCGGTGTGCTAGTAGACAATGCTTATGTTTATCAAGGCACACTGGCAGCAAATGAAACACAAAGTACCGTGTTACCGGAAACAGCGGCCAATGCGACCATTACGATCGGTGCAGCAAGCAATGCGACGATCAAAGCGAATGGAGAATCCGTACCAGTTAATCCAGGGGAAAACAATCAGAGTCCTAAAAATGTGAACCTGACTCTCCAATACGTAGAGTGATCGTATAAATGAGTTTATTCATCTATTTAACTTGTAGGCATAAAAAAGAAGGATCGTGACAAACCTGTGTCGCGGTCCTTCTTCGTTATTTCCAAAAGATCAATTTCAATAAAAATGCTCCGTTGAATAAATTCGTTCGGAAAAGTAAATAATATCGGTGGAAACTTCGCGGATAGTCACGTAGAATAGGGAAGAAAGGAGTCGATAATGTGAATTTACCAAATAAATTAACTGTACTTAGAATTTGTATGATCCCGATTTTCATTTTGGTTGTAGGATTACCGTTAGATTGGGGACAACTTAACGTAGGGGACACCACACTGGCTGTTACGCAGCTAGTAGGCGCAGTTATTTTTGCATTAGCCAGCATCACAGACTGGTTAGACGGAAAAATTGCCCGTGCACGAGGTCTTGTCACTAACTTTGGCAAGTTTGCGGACCCACTGGCAGATAAAATGCTAGTTATGACCGCTTTTATCATGTTGGTTGACCAGGGAAAGGCCCCAGGTTGGGTAGTCGCGATTATTGTCTGCCGCGAATTAGCCGTCACAGGCTTACGTTTACTACTTGTCGAACATGGAGAAGTCATGGCTGCTGCTTGGCCGGGAAAAGTCAAGACGGCTACACAAATGGTTGCTATTATCTTGCTGTTTATCAATAATATCCCATTCAATCTGATCGGTATTCCAGTAGACCAAATCATGCTTTATGCTTGTCTGATCTTTACTATCTATTCAGGTGCGGATTACTTCATCAAAAATAGCGGCGTGTTCAAAGGATCAATGTAGGTATTGTTTTGTGGATGGTCAGATTCGTCGGTTCTTGATAAAGCGAAAATAATTTGATCATATAATGAAAAAAGAACTGGGGAGAGGCTGGTCCATGGATCAGCCTTGCCCTCTTTTTAAATAAAAAAATATATAAGTACAGCGTATACTATATAAGGGAGCGGGAAGTAATGAAAGCAGAAATAATAGCTGTCGGAACAGAACTTTTACTAGGACAAGTCGTGAATACGAATGCCACTTTCTTGTCAGAACAGCTAGCTGATCTAGGTATCGAAGTTTATTATCAGACAGTCGTAGGAGATAATCAGCAGCGTTTAGAAGAGTTGATTGCTCTAGCTGAAACAAGAAGTGAACTCATACTCTTATGTGGCGGATTAGGGCCGACAGAAGATGACCTGACAAAAGAAGCAACTGCGGCTCACCTCGGTAAGTCTCTCATACAAAATACGGAAGGATACAAAAAATTATTGGCATATTTTGAAACAACCCATCGAAAAATGACCAAAAACAATCTGCAACAGTCTCAAATCATCGAAGGCGGGGTTCCTCTACCAAATCGTACAGGGCTTGCTTTAGGGACTTTTTATCAAACAGATACACATGCATATATCCTTCTTCCCGGTCCGCCTAATGAGTTGAAACCAATGTTTGTGGAACAAGTACGTCCTTTACTAGAGGAACGTTTTCCTTCTGAAGAAAAACTGATTTCTAAAGTTTTGCGCTTTTATGGGATTGGTGAATCGCGACTGGTCACTGAACTAAAAGATCTGATCGAGACACAGATCAATCCAACGATCGCTCCTTATGCCAAACCAAATGAAGTGACATTGCGTCTAACAGTGAAAACAAAGGATGTTCAGGCAGGAAATCAAGCTCTTTTAGCATTGGAAGAAAAGATTCAAGAACGAGTAGGAGAATATTTTTATGGATATGGCGATGATAATTCGCTAGCAAAAGTCGTAGTGGAACTGCTGAAAGAAAACAAGCAGACTGTAACAGCGGCGGAAAGCTTGACAGCCGGTGCCTTCCAAGCCGCATTGGGCGATATTGCTGGTGTATCTGAAGTATTTCCAGGCGGCTTCGTTACCTACTCGCTCCAAACAAAAGCTGGTTTTCTGGAGATTGATCCGGAGCTATTAGCAAAATATGGAACAGTCAGCAAAGAATGTGTGGAGCAGATGGCCATTCAAGCACGTGAGATAGCAAGAACAGATTACAGTGTAGCTTTCACCGGAGTGGCTGGACCGGACATGTTAGAAGGTCACCCTGCAGGAACAGTATGGATCGCTATTTCATCTAAAGATGGCGTGGTTTCAGAAAAATATCATTTTGCCAGAGACCGTGCGGCTATCAGATATAATGCGGTTATGCAAGGATTTGATCTTTTGAGAAAACAGCTTTTAAGAAAATGATAAATGCGAATATTTGTTCGGTTTTTTCTTGCTTTTTATTACTAAAAACGATATGATAAGGATAATGAAATGTTGCTCTGATTTGTAAATATAAGGAGGATTATCGTATTGGCAGATGATCGTAAAGCAGCCCTAGATGCTGCACTGAAAAAAATTGAAAAGAGCTATGGTAAAGGCTCTATTATGAAATTGGGCGAAAAAATCGACCAACAAATCTCTACAATTCCAAGTGGCTCTCTTGCGTTAGATGTCGCTTTAGGTGTCGGCGGTTACCCCCGTGGACGTATCATCGAAGTATATGGACCTGAAAGTTCAGGTAAAACAACAGTGGCGCTACACGCTATTGCAGAAGTACAAAAAAATGGCGGAACGGCCGCTTTCATTGATGCTGAGCATGCGTTAGATCCGCAATATGCACAAAAATTAGGTGTGAATATCGATGAACTACTTCTTTCACAGCCTGACACAGGAGAACAAGGTCTGGAGATTGCTGATGCTTTAGTATCAAGTGGGGCTGTAGATATCGTAGTAGTCGATTCAGTTGCTGCTTTAGTCCCACGAGCAGAAATCGACGGCGAAATGGGTGACTCACATGTCGGGTTACAAGCACGTTTGATGTCTCAAGCATTGCGTAAACTCTCTGGTTCGATCAACAAAACAAAAACAATCGCTATTTTCATCAACCAAATCCGTGAAAAAGTAGGCGTGATGTTTGGGAATCCAGAAATCACTCCTGGAGGACGCGCATTGAAATTCTACGCAACGATCCGTTTAGAAGTACGTCGTGCAGAACAATTGAAACAAGGAACAGATATTGTTGGTAACCGTACAAAGATCAAAGTCGTAAAAAACAAAGTAGCACCTCCTTTCAAAATCGCTGAAGTAGATGTCATGTATGGTTTAGGGATCTCACAAGAAGGAGAACTTCTAGACATGGCAGTAGAAAAAGACATCGTTGATAAAAGCGGTGCTTGGTACTCTTATAAAGAAGATCGGATTGGCCAAGGACGAGAAAATGCTAAAATCTATATGGCTAATCATCCTGAAATGATGGCAGAAGTTTCTGCTCTAGTTAGAGCAGCTTATGGCATTGGTGAAGAAGTGGCTGTCCCAGAAGATACAAAAGGCCAAGAAGAATTACCTTTAGAAGAAGAATAATAAACAACATAAATAAAAACGGCTGGTCTGAAGAGTAGATACTCTCCTTGACCTGCCGTTTTTTTATTGAATAAAGAACAAAGAAATCTTGAGTTATTTAATCATACGAGTAGCTACATAAAATAAAAAATATCTATTCGACTACAAAAAGTAATTTAGTGAAAAAGTTTCTCAACTTAAAGGTTTACCTATATGAAACTAGTGTCATTTATTCTAAAAACCACCGTTTAATGAATAATCAGAAAGCCGTTTCTTTGTTTATTTAAAGTTGACACTACGGGGTACAAACATTAGAATAAAGTTGTGCATGTTTTTTGTACACATATATGCGAAGATGCATATTGACAAGTTTAGAATAATTTATCATAGAAGCTGTATAGATGATAAAAATGAAAAAGATAGTATGGAGGTGGATTTTATGGTATTCAACATTCTCCTCGCTATCATCGGTTTAATTGTCGGTCTTGGTTTAGGGTTTATGGTCGCAAAGTCACGTCACGAGAAAGAAATAGCTGGTGCACAATCATCAGCTGCTGGGATCATCGATAGTGCAAAGAAAGAAGCAGAAACTCTAAAAAAAGAAGCATTGTTAGAAGCTAAGGAAGAAAATCAGAAATACCGTTCTGAAGTTGAAAGTGAGCTGAGAGAAAGTAAGTTAGAATTAAAATCTCAAGAGAATCGTTTGATTCAACGCGAACAAACGCTGAATCGTAAAGATGACTCGTTAGAAAAACGCGAGAACTCACTTGAAAGTAAAGAAGAAGCACTTAGTTCAAAACAGCAATTAATTGAAGAGCGAGAAAAAGACGTTGAAAAAATGATTGAAGATCAACAAAAAGAACTAGAAAAAATTGCTGGTTTATCAAAAGAGGACGCACGAGATGTCATCATGAAATCGACTGAAGAAGAGCTGAATCATGAGTTAACTCTAATGGTAAAAGAATCTGAACAGCGTGCCAAAGAAGAAGCAGATCGCAAAGCGAAAAACTTATTATCATTAGCGATTCAACGCTGCGCAGCAGATCAAGTTTCAGAAACGACTGTTTCAGTCGTTACCCTTCCGAATGATGAAATGAAAGGTCGTATCATTGGACGAGAAGGTCGTAATATTCGAACGCTTGAGACGCTGACTGGTATCGATTTGATCATCGATGACACACCTGAAGCAGTTGTTCTTTCCGGATTTGATCCAATCCGAAGAGAAATCGCACGAATGACCTTGGAAAAACTGATACAAGATGGACGAATCCATCCAGCACGAATCGAAGAAATGGTCGAGAAATCTCGTAAAGAAATGGATGAACGTATTCGTGAATACGGGGAAGAAGCAGCATTTGAAGTCGGTGCCCATACACTTCATCCAGATCTAATCAAGATCATCGGACGTCTGAGATTCAGAACTAGTTACGGACAAAACGTCTTGAAGCATTCGGTCGAAGTTGCAAAATTAGCTGGTATCTTAGCAGCAGAACTTGGCGAAGATATCCAATTAGCAAAACGTGCCGGATTGCTCCATGATATTGGAAAAGCACTTGACCATGAGATTGAAGGATCTCACGTTGAGATCGGTGCGGAATTAGCTGCCAAGTACAAAGAAAACCCAGTAGTCATCAACGCAATCGCTTCTCACCATGGCGATGTGGAAGCGACTTCTGTTATCTCTGTCCTTGTAGCTGCAGCAGACGCGCTTTCTGCAGCAAGACCTGGTGCGCGAAGTGAATCATTGGAAAACTACATCCGTCGTTTAAGAAGTCTGGAAAATATTTCGAACAGCTTCGCCGGTGTAGAATCAAGTTACGCAGTTCAAGCTGGACGCGAAGTTCGGGTAATGGTCAAACCAGAAGAAATCTCGGATCTGGACGCTGTGCGTTTAGTACGCGATATCCGTAAACGAATCGAAGAAGAGCTGGATTATCCTGGACATATCAAAGTAATCGTTATTCGGGAAACTCGCGCAACTGATTATGCTAAATAAGAGTAAACAAAAAAGAAGAGTCGCGGCAAAAGCCGCAGCTCTTCTTTTTTTGTAAGGCACGAAAAAACATTGCTATTATTATTTATTCAACATCTCAAGATCTTTCTCGATCGTCGTATTGATTCCTTTGATGATTGCTGGGATGAATCCTGCTTCTTCTAGGGCAACTACACCGGCAACGGTCGTACCACCAGGAGAAGAAACTTGGTCTACAAGTTCCCATGGATTTTTATCACTTGAAAGGAATTTTTGACAAGAACCCATGATTGCTTTTGCAGCAATTTCAGTTGCTGTTTGTTTGGACAAACCATTTAATACACCAGTCCGTCCCATCGCATCGATCAGCATATAAATGAATGCGGGCGAGCTGCCAGCAAGGCCGATGAATGTACTGAAATCTGCTTCTGCTAAAGGATAGACGCTACCGATTGCTTCAAAAATTATCGTGGCTTGTTGAAGCTGTTCATCCGTGGCAGCTTCATTTTTGCAAATCGCAGAAACGCCTGCTCCTACGCTGACATTGACATTCGGCATCACACGTACGATGGAGGCCTGAGGATCTTCAAGCGCTGTTTCTAAATCTGTTAATGATTTTCCTGAAGCAATAGAAATGAATAAGACCTTCTGGCTGTATTCTTTTAGTTCTTTCAATACTTTTTCAATGATTTTTGGTTTCACGGCTAAAAGAACGATATCTGATTTTGATGCAACTTCCTGGTTGCTTTTGCACGCATGGACGCCAGTTTCAGCAGCGAATGTTTGTGCATTTTCAAAATGACCACTGGAAACGAACACTTCTTCTTTCGAGACTGTTCCTGTTTTCAATAAACCATCAATAATAGCTTGTGCCATATTCCCTGTACCGATAAATCCTACTTTCATGTTATCCTCTCCTTTAGCATTAGGATATCTTTCTTTTTCTATGATCGCAAGCAAAGAACAGGTCTAAAGTGGAAAAATTAAAATAAATAAGATAACATTGGGGTATAACACAAAAGTATACAAGTTAGGAATGGGAAAATGTGAAAAATAAACGATACTTGATGCTGCAATGGATAAAGGAACATAGTCTGATTTTAAAATTGATTTTTTTCGGCTCCGTGTTAGTCTTTGTGGCAAATCAAGTCGCAAATATTGCTAATGGCATGAGTTGGCAAGATATTTGGCAAAGGATGGGACAACAAAGCCATATGACGATCCTGCTCATGATTCTGGCTGGACTGCTGGGTGTCACTCCGATGTTGTTGTATGATTGGGTGACAATCAGAGTCTTAGAAAAACAAGGAAAACCAAAAATGGAAAGAAAAGAGTTTCTTCTTGCTGCGTGGGTAACAAACACGATCAACAATCTCGCCGGTTTTGGTGGTGTGGTAGGAGCAAGTCTTCGGGCTAGTTTTTATGGAAAGCAGACAAATAGGAAAATGGTGTTAGTGACTGTTTCAAAAGTCGCGCTATTTATGCTGACTGGTTTGTCTGTATGGTCGTTTCTTACATTTATTGATGTCTTTTTTATTCAGTCAGAAAGTATTTTTCGGAGCTATTGGATCTGGCTTTTCGGCGGTAGTTTTTTAGCGCCAGTCATTTTCTTTTTTGCTTATCTAAAGAGAAAGACCTTGTTCTCTGAGTTTTATCCAAAAGGCTTGCTTGGTCTGCTACTGGCATCTTTTGGACAATGGACGGGGGCACTTGCAGTATTTCTGACCATCGGCAAGTTGATGAGAATAGATATTTCCATGTTTTCGATCTATCCTATGTTCATGATTGCGACGCTGATAGGAATGTTGACAATGGTCCCAGGTGGAATGGGGACTTTTGATGTTTTGATGATCTTAGGAATGAGTCAATTGTCTGTTCGGCAAGACGTAGCAGTAGTTTGGTTGTTATATTATCGGTTGTTTTATTATGTCCTGCCTTTTTTGACGGGACTTCTATTGTTCATCACACATACAGGAGTCAAAATCAATCGATTTTTAGATAATATACCGCGATTATTTTTCCAAAAGGTTGCCCATATCGTGCTCGTAAGTGCTGTATATTTTGCAGGGATCATGATGGTACTCCTGTCAACGATCACTAATCTGTCTGCAATCAGTCGGCTGTTTCAGGTATTATTGCCGTTCTCGTTCAACTTTTTAGACCAGACATTGAACCTATTAGTGGGCTTTTTATTGCTCGGTCTTGCTCGAGCACTTTCAGTAAAAGTCAAAAAGGCATTTCTGCCTACGATCGCTTTACTAGCTTTTGGTATTTTAAATACGATCACACGTACATTATCTTGGCAATTGTTATTGGTATATGTCTTGATTCTATTGGCTGTGTGGTTATCTAGAAAAGAATTTTATCGAACAAAATTCGTTTATTCTTGGGGAGCGATACTCTTTGATGCTAGCTTGTTCGGTTTCTTGTTTATTGTTTACGCAATTGCAGGTTATCATAGTGGACGCTTTTTAGTTGGACGGATAACAGGTAACCATTTTATTTTGTTTCCTTCAGATGATGTGTGGTTCTCAGGGCTCATTGGTTTGGGCATCTCATTGCTAGCTTTAGTGGCGCTTTATCAATACTTAGCAGAAGATCCTACGACGCTTGGCATTGAGTACGAAAAAGAACGTTTTGACCGTTTATTGGAAACATATGGAGGCACAGCTACAAGCCATCAGCTTCGCTTGCCAGGATACAGTTATTTTTATTACCAAAAAGACGACCAAGACCAAGTCGTTTTTGGCTATCAAATCAAAGGGAACAAATGCTTTGTTTTAGGAGATCCAATTGGTAATCCCAAAATGATGCGGGCAGCAACGAATCAGTTCATGAAACGAGCAGATTGTTTAGGGTATCAGCTTGCTTTTTATAAGATATCAGAAAGCTACGTAGTGATGCTTCACGAATTGGGCTTTCATTTCACGAAAGTAGGTGAAGCAGGAATTGTTGATCTAGCGACAGAAGACTTGTCTCGGCTGAGTCAGCAACTTGAATATCAACGTTTGATGAAAGAAGGATACCATTTCACTTGGTACGACCAACTACCAGAAGAATTACATCAAGCTGTAAATGAAGTTTCACAAAAATGGCTTCACGGGGCACGAGAAAAATACTTTTCTGTGGGACGATTTGATGAATCCTATGTATTGTCTAGTGGCGTCGGTATTGTCCGTAAAGATCAAAAAGTCGTAGGCTTCATCACCGCTCAACCGATGACGAAAGAACAAGCGGGGTATGATTTGCTGCGAATCTTGCCTGAAGAGCCTGAAGAATTAGCGGATTATCTATTAGCTAATTTGTTCATTGTATACGAGAAAATGGGCTATCTGGAAGCAAATCTAGGATTAGCTCCTTTAGCAAATGTTGGAGAAACAGATTTTTCTTTCTTTCAAGAAAAAGTCATGCATATCGTATATAATTATGGTAATTTTTTCTATTCCTTCCAGTCTGCTTATGAAAAGAAATTAAAATATGTCGATCATTGGGAAGGTCGCTACTTTGCATATCGTAAAGGAAGTAATTTCGGATTTGCTACCATGCAGCTGCTCAGTCTGATAGGGAAAGAAAAAGGAAATGTGCCGAGTTTGGCAGAAGAAGTGCTCACAGAATTATAAGAATCACTAGAGTTTATTTGGATTATGAAGAGAAAATTCTATGAAAGCTGTTGAAACGATGACAAAATCAACAGCTAGGCGGACATAAGCTATACTTTTATTTTTCCCTATGATAGAATACTTGCGACTTAGACTTTTCGAATGGGTGAGAGGATGGAATTGATTGAAAAAGCGCCAGCCAAGATAAATTTAGGACTGGATGTATTATATAGACGGCAAGATGGGTATCATGAGTTGGAAATGGTGATGTCGAGCGTAGACTTGGCAGATCATCTATTTTTTGAAGAAATAGCAGAAGACAAAATCATTGTAGAAACAAATAAAGCATTTTTACCGGTAGATGAGCGTAACAATGTTTATCAAGCTGCTTTATTATTAAAAAATAAATACAATATCAAAACCGGTGTCAAGATCTTTGTTAAGAAGAATATTCCAGTAGCCGCTGGATTAGGCGGAGGAAGTACAGACTGTGCAGCTGCTTTAAGAGGGATCAACCAATTATGGAATCTAGGTTGTTCATTAGAAGAGCTAGCAGAGATCGGTTTGGAAGTTGGTACAGACGTTCCTTACTGTGTATATGGAAGTACGGCTTTTGTCGGAGGTAAAGGGGAAGAAATCCAAGTATTACCTTCTATGCCGCAGTGCTGGGTTGTGTTGGTCAAACCAAGAATGAGTGTTTCCACACGTACAGTGTTTAGGGAAGTAGATACGCAAGCTATCCAACATCAAGATATCCACGGACTTGTTGAAGCCATCCGAGAGCAAGATTATCAGCAGATGATCAAAAAAATGGGAAACAGTTTAGAAGATGTCACGGGAAACCGGCATCCAGTCATCCATCAAATCAAAGAGCGTATGGTCAAGTACGGAGCAGATGCTGCATTGATGAGTGGAAGCGGACCAACCGTTTTTGCCTTGTGCCAACATTATTCAAGAGCGCAGAGAGTATATAATGGGTTAAAGGGTTTTTGTGAAGAAGTTTATTTAGTACGAACCTTACAATAAAAATAGAAGAAGTAAGACAGATAAGAAAAGACTGAGGAGTCCTAAAATGGGATTCTTCAGTTTTTTTATTGTAATGAACAGCTTAAACATGAGTGTTAACTCATCCATTTTACGATTTAATCAGAATATCCACGTTTAAATCAGAAATTGATGGATTTCTATTGACGGCGTTTTTTTATTTTGATACATTAGTTCACGTTGATAAATCGTAAAATTACGATTTGTTTATTTGAAAGGAGCATATAGATGAAAAAATATCTTTTGACAGCTACGGTAATGATAGGTGCTTTATTGTTTGCAGCATGTGGAAATACGAATAAGGAAGCAGATAAAAAAGAAGACTTGACGATCGTTACGACATTTTATCCGATGTATGATTTTACAAAAGAAATCGTAGGGAACGAAGGAAACGTGAAACTTTTGATCCCTGCCGGAACGGAGCCTCATGATTTTGAACCAAGCGCAAAAGAAAGAGCAGAAATTTCCGATGCAGATGTTTTCGTGTATAATAGTTCAGACATGGAATTTTTCGTGGATTCGTTGAAGGATTCAGTGGACAGCAAACAGACCTTGATGATCGAAGCAGCTAAAGGAATTGACCGCTTAGAATCTCAAGAAGCAGATGAACACGAAGAATCAGAAGAAGGACATGATCATTCGCATGAATATGATCCCCATGTTTGGCTCGATCCGGTATTAGCTATAAAAGAAGTCAGAACAATTGCTGGAAAATTAGGCGAAAAATATCCAGATAAAAAGGAAATATTTACGAAGAATGCTGATGCTTATATCAAAAAGCTTGAAGCACTGGATCAAAAATACTCCGAAGAACTCAAAAATGCGACAAACCGCACATTCGTCACGCAGCATGCTGCTTTTGCTTATTTAGCGAATCAATACAACTTAGAACAAGTGGCGATTTCAGGTGTTTCGCCAGATCAGGAACCAACACCAAGCCGCTTAGCTGAACTAAAAGAATTTGTGAAGAAAAACAACATCAAAGTGATTTACTTTGAAGAAAATGCCTCTTCGAAGGTGGCAGAGACATTATCGAATGAAACGGGTGTGAAGTTAGAGGTGTTGAATCCTTTAGAAAGCTTGACCAATGAACAAATCAAAGCAGGCGAAAATTATATTTCTGTCATGGAAAAAAATCTGGAAGCTTTAAAAGAAAGTATCAATTAAGTCTAGAATGGAGGTTATAAGGTGCGTTACATCGAAATATCTGATTTGACCTTTTATTATGATGATGAACCAGTACTAGAAGATGTCTCCTATCATGTAGACGCGGGTGAATTTGTCATTTTGACTGGAGAAAATGGAGCAGCCAAGTCAACCTTGGTGAAAGCATCGTTAGGATTACTGAAACCTTCAAAAGGAACGATAAAGATTGCTGAGAAAAATCAAGAGGGAAAAAAATTAAGTATCGGCTATATTCCCCAACAAGTTGCATCTTTCAATGCAGGTTTTCCAAGTACGGTGATCGAATTAGTCCGATCAGGAAGATACCCAAGAGGCCGCTGGTTCAAGCGTCTCTCTGAAAAAGATCATCAACATGTACAGCGGGCTCTAGAAGCTGTTGGGATGTGGGATATGCGAAACCGGCGGATAGGTGAATTGTCTGGCGGACAAAAGCAGCGGATCAGCTTAGCACGTATTTTTGCTACTGATCCTGACTTATTTGTCCTTGATGAGCCAACAACAGGAATGGATGAAGAGTCTCGAAATGAGTTTTATCGCCTTCTTCGACATAGTGCCCATGTCCATGGGAAATCAGTTCTAATGATCACTCATGATCATGAAGATATCAAACAGTATGCGGACAGACAGATTCGACTGGTGAGAAAGGAGGATTCTCAATGGCGTTGCTTTCATATGAATTCATGAGAAGAGCTTTTCTTGCGGCTATCTTCATAGCGGGGATCGCCCCGATGCTAGGTGTGTTTTTAGTGATCAGAAGACAATCGCTGATGGCTGATACACTTTCCCATGTCTCTTTAGCAGGGGTAGCGTTAGGATTCTTTTTGAACCTTAATCCTACACTTACGACCATGCTAGTCGTTGTGCTAGCAGCTGTGATATTGGAATATCTGCGAACGATCTACCGAACCTATTCGGAAATCTCCATTGCCATTTTAATGGCTGGCGGTTTAGCGCTAGCTTTAGTATTAATGAATCTGAGTGGCGGGAATTCTGCAACAAGCATCCAATCTTATCTGTTTGGTTCGATCGTGACCATTACTTGGGAGCAAGTCATCTTTTTAGGAATCTTATTCGTTGCGATCGGTATATTGTTCTTTTTATTCAAACGTCCGATGTATGTTCTGACTTTTGATGAGGATACCGCCCATGTGGATGGATTACCCGTTCATTTGATGTCAATGATGTTCAATGTGATTACTGGTGTAGCTATTGCTGTGATGATCCCGATTGCCGGTGCACTTTTGATATCCGCAATCATGGTTCTTCCTGCAGCAATCGGTATGCGGTTAGGTAAAAGTTTCAATGTTGTGATTGCTATCAGTGTTTGTGTCGGATTTCTAGGGATGCTGTCAGGATTGACTAGCTCGTTTTATCTAGATACCCCTCCAGGAGCAACAATCACATTAGTCTTTATTGCTTTGTTCCTGATTGTAAATATCATCAAACGAATATTGGTTGCTTTTAGAAGAAAAAATAACTGAATGATAAAGAAAAGAAGCCTGATAAAAACGAAAAATTTTTTATAGGCTTCTTTTTATTTTAATAAATACCGAACTATTTTCTTATTTTTTCATAAAATGCTCGAATTTTTGAAGAAAAACTTATATAATGTAAAACGATAAAATTTCTTAAAAGGAGTTGGAATAGGTGAAAGTACGTCGCAGTGAACGTCTGGTTGACATGACACAGTATTTATTGAATCACCCGCATGAATTGATTTCCTTAACAAGCTTTGCCGAACGTTATGAATCTGCTAAATCTTCCATCAGTGAAGATTTGGGAATAATCAAGAAAACATTTAAAGAACGAGGGTATGGTACCTTGGAAACAATCCCAGGTGCTGCAGGTGGTGTATTGTTCATCCCTGAAATTTCATATGAAGAGGCGAAAAAATATATTGAATCTCTAGCAGAACGTCTATCAGAACAAGATCGTCTGCTTCCAGGAGGATATGTTTATCTCTCTGATTTGTTAGGAGAACCTGAACTGCTGCGTCAAGTTGGGAGAATCATTGCTTCTAAATACCTTGGTGAAAAAATCGATGCTGTAATGACTGTAGCCACAAAAGGCGTACCTATTGCCCAAGCTGTGTCCTATTATCTGAATGCACCATTCGTTATTGTACGCCGAGACTCAAAAATAACAGAAGGATCAACAGTAAGTGTCAACTATGTGTCCGGTTCTTCTGAAAGAATTGAAAAAATGGAATTGTCTAAGAGAAGCTTGAAACGTGGTTCACGTGTCCTTGTAGTGGATGATTTCATGAAAGGCGGCGGAACAGTCAACGGAATGAAGAGCTTGATCGAAGAATTCGAATCAGAACTTGTTGGCATCACTGTATTTGCCGAATCGAAATTCAACGGACATCGCGCTATCGATGATTATACGTCACTGCTTTATGTCAAAGATGTAGATACTCAAACGAAAAATATCACGGTTGTGCCGGGAAATTATTTTTCAGAATAAGAGGTTGTGAAAAAGCCGCTTAGTTTCG